>NZ_JBVJVK010000073.1:0-38613 GCF_055603705.1 Actinosynnema sp. NPDC037264
CCCGGCCCCTCGATCATGCGGAGGCCGGCATGCCGCGCTCCACGTGTGCTTTGCCACCGGCAACTACCAGGGTGTTACACCACGCACTACGAACGACGTGCGTGGTGATAGACCTAGGCTGCCCATGTCGGTTCGATCTTGATCTCGTTAGCCTTGCCTGGACGTCTCAGCGGGATCACACGAACACGTCTGATCAGTCGTTTCAGCAGGTTGCGGCGGGCTTCCACCGAGAGCGTGTCCCACTCCTCAAGCAGCCCCTGGGCAACCTGCACGGGCGAGAACTCGGGCCCGGCGGCGGCCTGCTCGGCGATGGCGAGCCGCTCGCTCGCCGCTTTCCGCTCCGCCAGGAGCTCGTCGCGGATCCTGATGTACGTCGACTCCGGGATGATGTCGTCCAGTTGCTGCCTGGTGGCCTTGTCGAGTCTCTTGTCGATCGCCACCACGTCGGCGGCGGCCAGTTCGACATCCGTCCGGGCCTTCAGCCGGTCGGCGCGGACAACCTCGGCGTGGCTGGCTGCTTCCTCCACCTCGGACGCCAGCTCTTGTAGCCATTTGAGGACGGACTGTCTGACAAGGTTCTGCGAGCTGCCTACATACGGCACGGAACCTGTCGTCTTCCACTGTGAGCACACGTATTGGGGGGTGGGCTTCCCGGGGCGCTTATGCATCGGCCAGTCGCAGTCACCGCATCGGACCAGCCCGGCGAGGTCATGTGCTGGCGTAATGTTGCGGGCCGCTTCGGTGCTGCGGTTGAGTCGGGACCGTTTGTACGTTTCCCATACGCCGTCATCGAGAATCGAGTCGTGGGCACCGTCGATCCACATGCGCTCAGGGAAAGACTGCCGCACGGTTCTGCCGTCATGGCGATCCGGAGTCCTGGCGAGCACCCCGGCAGCGAAACCACTGTCCATGAGGTTGCTGAGCGATGTCTCAGACCACTGCTTTCCGGTGATTCCTGGAATGCCGCGACGGTTCAGTTCCCACGCGATGCTGTTGAACCCGCGGCCTTCGTTGTAGGCGGAGTAAGCCCACTTGAGCACTTCGGCCTCGGGCTCGTTCGGCACGTACCGCTCGGGCTCGCCGGCCACCCGCAGTCGCGTGTAGCCGTACCTACGACCGCCTGAGGCGGGCAGGCCACGTCGTCGACGGTCGTCGTGGGTGTCGCGCCAGGAGTCGCCGATCAGGTCCGACTGCAGTTCGGCGAGGTCGATCATCAAATGCTTGTTGAACCTGCCGTGCGAGGTCGTGAGGTCCGCTGGTTCCGTGGCCGACTCGATGGCGCCGCCGAGGTTCTCGATCTGGATCTCGGCGAGGAGCCAGTGGCGGCGGATGCGGCTGAGCCGGTTCCACTTCCACAGGATGATCACGTCGGCTTCGCCCTGCTCGATCTTGGCGATTGCGCGCTTCACGCCTTCGCGCTTGTGCCACACCCTGCCGGTGTGCTGCTCGAAGATCGGGTCGCCGACCAGCATGATGTTGTTGCGGGCACAGTGTTCCCGGATCGCGGTCAGCTGGATCGCGTCCGAGATCGTCTCTTCCTTGGCGGTGGACTGTCTGGTGTACGCGATGCCGCGCCGAGGTCGGTCCGGCGTTGGCCGGACGAGTGGGTTCGGTTTGGGCATGGGCTACCCCTCCTGGATTGGTTGCACTAGGCGCAGGGGAGGGCGACGAGCGACTGGTGCAGGGCACACCTCCCCGCTGGCGGTGGTGGGTTCCGCTTGCAGCGGCGTGGACCACGCCGCGTCACCTGTGTCGTCGACGACGACCGCTGCACCCCGACACAGGGCACGTACCGCTGCGCGGATCGTGTCGGTCGCGGTGGCGAGGTCGAGTCCAGGGCTCACGATGATCGTGCTCGTGGCGTGGTCGACGGCACACAGGCCGCCCTCGATGTCCATGACCCGCAGGGTCAGGTGGGGGAGCAGGTGGGCGGCGGCGTAGCTGGCAGCTACCAAAATTGCGGCTTCGTCGGTCACGTAGGTGACAGCGCTACGTGACGTAGGACGTTACTCCATGGGGTATGGAATCACCTGAGTGGCCGAACTTGCTTCACATCCATCCACCTCTGGTTGATGATGCGCGGTTGATGTTCACCCACTTGAGTCACGGGCCTCGTGGGTGCCGGGTCCGATCAGCTCGTAGCGGCCGGGTTCGGCTGCCATCTCGGCTGCTGTCAGTCGGCGGGGCTGCGTTGCGATGCCGGACCCCGCTTGCATGCGGCGTAGCACCTCGTCGGCTAGCTGTTCGTTGGTCAGTTGCTCGGGCGCCGCGGTGACGACGATGCGCTGGTCGGCCTCGTCGTCGGTCAGGTAGCCGGCCGCGACGAGGAGCTCCAGCAGCGGGCGTTTGCACGCTTCCGCCAGAGTCCGGGCGTTGTCGATGCTTGGACGCAGCGCACCTGCCTTCCAGCGCTGAAGACCGGAGCGGTCGAGTCCCGTGGTCTGTGCGAGCTGAGTGATCGTGACGCCCATGCGCGCCAGGTTCTGCTCGATCCAGGCGCGAAGCCGGGGATAACCGACTGCATCAGTCATGCCTCACACGGTAGTGGCACTCGTGCCACTCAGGCATGCCTAACCTCTCAAATGACGCCGTGTGGGTGACGAACTGCATCGGTTCATCGAGCACGTGTTCGAACAGATTGCCTGTTGCACACCTGCCACACGCCGCCTAATGTGGCATGCATGCCACGCACTAGTAGCACCAGTGCAACACCTGGACGGGCGTCCATCCGCGTCCGCCGGGACGAGCTCGAAGGGGCCATGGCCGCCGGTGGGATCGCCACCGTTGGCGACCTGGCCGTGCGGATCGGCGTGGACCGCAGCCACCTCTACAAGCTCCTCGGCGGCACGGTGGCCCCCGGCCCGGCGGCGATCGCCGCCACGCTCAGCGCCTTTCCCGGGATGACGTTCGAGCAGTTGTTCGAGGTCGTCCGATGACGACCAGTCGAGCCCGAGCCATCGCAGACGCCGGTCGGCTGCTCGCACTCGCCCGCGCCGAGCGCGACTCCCTGCCGCCCGCCCTCGCGGCACAAGCCGCCTGGCAGGCCGGCGGACCGACGGTCGAGGAACTGGAGTCCCGAATTCGGCAGCAGCGCGGATTGCTGCCGCTGGCGCTTCCCCAGCCCGCTTGAAGAAAAGCCGCCCGGCGCCATGGCCGGCGCACGAGCGGCACGAACACGGAGGTACAGCTCCATGAACGACATGAAGGTTACGGCACCTGAGGTGCCACCGCGGCACGCCCACCGGCCGGACGTGACGTCCGCCGTCGGGCGGCTGCTGCGCGGGCACCTGGCCGACGACCACCGGCGCAGCATGGCCGACGTGGTCGCCGCGTTCTTGTCGGACGACCAGGCCGCGATGCCGCTGGCGCTCGCCGCCGCGTTCGACGCGCTGCTGGTGAGCCTGCGGCTGCCCGGTCTGGACCTGGTGGTCGCGCCGGGTGCGCCGACGGTGGACCCGTGGCGGGTGGAGTGCCCGGCGTGCGCGGCGGTGGCGTGGCAGCCGTGCCGTGGCGTCGGCGCGACGGTCCTGCACGTCGACCGGCTGGTCGCGGTGCTCGTCGGCCTGGCCGACCCGCACGCCGACGTACACACCGAGGTCGCCGACGCCGTGGCGGTCGAGACCCCCGTCGACGCGCAGTGGTCCGGGGTCCTGTCGTGAGCCGGGTGCAGGCGCGGCGTGCCGCGCTGGCCGAGGTCGCCGAGGCGGGTCGTGCGGTGCAGCTGCTGCACCGGCCGCCGAGGTCGCCGCGCGGGTTGTCCGCGCAGCTGGTGCACCAGCAGCAGTTGGTGCGCGCGTACCGCGAGCAGGCGCGCGCCGCGTTCGACGCGTCGACCTACTACGTGGCCGACTCGCCGACGCAGCTGATGCTGTTGGCGCTGGGCAACACGAGCACGTTCACCGCGAACAGGCTCGACTCCGAGCTGCTGGCCGCCGCGCGGGGTGGCGCGTGATGGCCGCCCCGCAGTGGCACGCCTCGTTCCTCGAGCGCCTGGACGCCGCCGAGGCGAGCACGCGCACGGCGATGCTCGCCGCCGGTGGTGGCACCGGTGCGCTGCAGGCCGTGATCGGCGCCGACCTGGAGATCGGCGCGGTGATGACCGAGGTGGCCGCCCGCGCCGCGACCCCGCCGCTGCTGCGGCGGCTGCTGGAGATCGGCGCGCGGGCGATGACCTCGCGCGCCGACCAGGCGCAGCTCGTGCTGTACGCGCACGAGGACGGCACCGGCTGGCCGGACCAGGCCGCGGTCGACGCGGTCGACGTTGACGAGGACGACCACGGCGTCGAGCAACGCGCGGTCGTCGGCCCGCAGGCCGAGCCGACCCCGGTGTCGGGCGACGTCGTCGCGGCCCCGGTGGACTCGGTCGCCGAGCCGGGTGACGACGAGCCGCTGGCCGAGTGGGGACCGCATCTGCTGGCCGATGCCGAGCTCGCCGACCAGGAGCAGGCCGACGTCCGAGCTGTCCCCGTGCACGTGGTGCCCACGTTGCAGGTGTCGGGTCAGCCGGCTGACCTCCTGGTGGTCGGCAGGGAGGACAACGAGGCGAAGGCCGCCGATACCGCCGATACCGACGGTGACGCCGTGCCGGCGGACGCGGTGTCCGACGCGCAAGACGTGGTGTGGAACCTGTACCTGCCGAACGAAGGACTGGGCGAGCAGCGCGCGGCCGACATGGAGCGGCACATCGCCGCGGCGCAGTTGCTGGCCGACGAGGTGGACGAGTACGCCGCCCATGTCGACGCGGTCGACCGCGCCTTGGGCCTGCCGCCCGCGCCGGCGGTGCTGCACGCCGAGCGACGGGCGAACCAGTTGCAGCGCATCGGGGCGCTGGTCGACCGGCAGGCCGCGCTCATTGCCGACTTGGCCAACGCCCTCGGCCTGCCCGCGACGAGCGACGAGCACGAGCTGCTGACCGAGGTGCGCTGGATGCGCGGCCAGATCAACGCCCGCGCCGAGCCTAGGACCGGTGCGTGATGGCCGCGCACGCCAAGCCCAAGCGGCGCAAGCTGCGCCTGCCGCGCCCGTTCCGCCGCCCGCTCCAACTGCCGGCCTGGGCGCAGCGGCGCCCTTTCGACCACCCCGGCCTGCTCAACATGGTGCTGGTCCACCTCGGCCTGTACGCGGTCGCGGCCGTGCTGGTCGTGGTCGCGTGAGCGCCGCCGTGCGTCTGGCCGTCGACGTCGCCGAGGTCGTGGCCGCGTGGCTGCACCTCGTGCTGTGGACCGCCCTCGCCATGGTCCTGGTCGCGGTGGCCGGTGCCGCCGTCGCCGCCGTCGACGGGCCCGCCTCCGGCGGCCTGGTCGTCGGCTCCCTGTCCGTCGTCGTGGTCCTGGTCCTGGCCCACGTCGCTCTCCACCGTCCGCTCTCCACCGTGAGGCCGCTCATGCCCCAGACCCACCCGCGCGCCATCCGGCGCGCCGCCGTCGGCCTGTTCGCCGCGCTCCTGGTCCTGTCCGTCGTGCTGGTGGTGACGGGCTGCGGGCCCGTCGACCAGCCGAAGCAGGGCGTCGTCGTCACCACCGCGATCGAGATCACCGGGGTGGTGAGCCAGCGATGACGCCCCGGATGACGCCCCAGCCGATGGAGTTCGCCATCGAGGAGCAGCCGCCCGCCGACCGCACCCGCGGCCGTGTCGACCTGATGGTCGACGTCGTGCAGCAGCACTCGATCGGGGCCGGCGACACGTGCGCGTGTGGCGAGACGTTCGAGATCGAGCGGGACGTGCTCGACGGCGGCGCGTCGGTCCGGGCGTGGCAGGGCCACGTCATGCAGGCCGCGCTGCTCGCCGTGATCGACAGCGTCGGGACCGAGCTGCCCGAGCCGATCGCGAGCGCGGTGCAGGCCGCCCGGCTGGTCGACGACCTGGCCGTGCACCAGGTGCTCGCCTCGCACACGGCGTTGCTGGCCGAGATCCGCGTCGCGCTGATCTCCTACCAGGCGCTGGAGGAGAGCTCCAGCGCCGAGCTGGCCGACGCGCGCGCCGACGTCGACACGCTCACGGCCACCGTGCGGGACCGGCAGGCCGCGATCACGATCCTGGCACGCGAGCTCGCCGCCTACGACCGTGAGACGGCCCGCGACCGGCTGCTGCGCCAGGCGCACCGCGCGTACGGGCGTGCCTCGGCGGAGATCGGCCGACTGCGTGCCCAGCTCGACCAGGCGCGGCTGCGCGGTGTGGGAGCCGAGTCGGCCGTGGACGGCTACCACCGCGAGGTCGCCACCGCCCGCGTTCGGCTGCGGATCATGCTCGGGCTGGAGGGCCAGGACTACGGGGCGCTGTCCCTGGAGGACCTGCTGAACCGGGTCGGTGACCGGCTGTACCCGCCCTCGGGCGGTGATGGCCGTGGCTGACTGCGTGATCTCCGAGACGATCGGAGACGACGGCCCGGTGCAGGCGTGCGTGGTGCACATCCACATCGCGCCGTGCCCGCGCAACGGTCGGGCCGCCGCCCGCGCGCCGCTGCACACCGACACGGTGAGCGACCGGGACGTGATGTTGGAGTTCTGGGACGCCGTCACCGCCGGGCAGCGACCGCTGGTGATCCACCAGGGCAGCCTCGGCGAGGTCCGTCCGCACAGCGTCGGTGTCGACGACTTCTCCTGCTGGTGCGGCCCGGAGGTCCTGGCCGCGAAGGCGGGTGACCGCCGTGGGTGACCCGGTCGACCTGCCCGAGTGGCTGGTGACCCTGCTGGAGACCGTCGAGCTGGTGACGGTGGTCGTGGTGTTCGTGCTGCTGCCGGTGACGGTGGCCGTGTCGCAGGCGGTGATGGCCTGTGGCTGAGCTGGCGTTCGGCGAAGGGTGGTTGGTCGACGCTCTCGCGTCGTCGGTGGCACCGGCGGTCGAGCCGGGCGCCGGTGAGGAGGCGGAGGCTCGGCGGCTGCTGGCGTTCGCCGCCGACACCTACCGGTCCGCGGGCGAGGACGGCCCGGAGGAGCAGTTCCTTGAGCTGCGCGAGGCCGGTATCCGCGAGGCGCACCTGGCCGCCGCCGAGGCGCAGGCGCAGGCCTCGCTGGCGGTGGTCGAGCTGCTGCGTGAGCTGCTGCGTCGGGTGCCGCCCGGGGCGGGCTCGTGACCCGCCTGTACCGGCAGCGGCTGTGCGCGCTGTTGACCGGGCGGCATGACCTGCTCGCGTCGATCGGCGGGACGCTGGACGGGTTCGCGGTGTGGCACACCGCGTGCCGGACCTGCGGCCTGGCCTGGCGGGGAGCGGAGACGAGCATGACGGCCGCGCGTGCCGCCGCCGTCCGGGTGCAGGGCGCGCGGGACCGCGTGACGTGGCAGGCCGTGCGTCGCCGCAGCGACGCGCTCGCGCTGTGGCGCGGGATCGACCTGGTGCGCGTCCCGGCCGCCGGCCGGGTCGACCTGCCCGACACGATGCGCGGCGACGGGTACGTCGCGGCGGTGGACGGCTCGATCCGGCCGCACGACCGGCGTTCCGGGTGGGGCGTGGTGACCGACGGCGGGTGGGTGCTCGGCGGCACGTGGCCCTTCACCACGTCCAGCAACGCGCTCGAGCTCCTGGCGTTGGCGCACGCGACCCGCCTGTACCCGGCCGGGTCGGAGTTCGAGGTGCTGTCGGACAACGAGGGCGCCCGGGTCGCCGCCGCCGAGATCCTCTCCGGCGCCGTGCGGGACTTCACCGGCACGCCGAAGTGGACGCCGTTGGACGCGTTCAAGATTCTGCGCTCCGCCCGCCGGCGGGGCCTGGCCGTCCACATCACCGCGGTGCGGTCCAAGACGGTGCCGCTGCACAACGTCGCCGATCGCATCGCCCGCGGCCTGCCGCCCGACCCAGTCCTGACCGCTGGAGGTGCCTTCCGTGGGTGACCTGTCGCTGATCGAGTGGACCGACGCCACGCTCAACATCGTCCGCGGCTGCACGCGGGTGTCGCAGGGCTGCCTGCACTGCTACATCCCGCGCACGCCGCCGTTCCGCATGGAGGGCCGCCGGTTCGACCACGACGGCATCGGCGCGACCACGGGCCTGACGTTCCACCTGGAGCGGTTGGCGCTGCCGCTGCGGTGGTCGCGGCCTCGCCGGGTGTTCGTCAACAGCCTCAGCGACCTGTTCCACGCCGAGGTTCCCGACGAGGTGATCGCGCGGCTGTGGGTGGTGATGGCGCTGACGCCGCACCACACCTACCAGGTGCTGACCAAGCGGCCCGCGCGGATGCGCGCGCTGCTGTCGGACGGGCACCGGTGGCGCGTGCTGCTGTACGCGGCGACGTCCTGGGTGGCCGACAACCTGGACGCCCCGATGCCCGTGCAGCGGTGGGACGCCATGCGCGCGTGGATCGACGCCGCCATGCGCGCCGACCAGCCGCCCGCCCCGCTGCCCAACGTGTGGCTGGGTGTGTCCACCGAGGACGCGATCACGGCGGACCGCCGGATCCCGGAGCTGCTGGACACCCCGGCCGCCGTGCGGTGGATCTCCGCCGAGCCGTTGCTGGGCCCGCTGGATCTGCGGCCGTGGTTGCAGCCGCGTTGCGGCTGCTGCTCGGAGCTGCCCGGCAGGCCGTGCGTCAACGACCCGGGCGGGCTGTCCCTGGACTGGGTGGTCGCGGGCGGCGAGTCCGGGCCGGGCGCACGGCCGATGCACCCGCGTTGGGCGTTGCGGCTGCGCACCCAGTGCCGGGTCGCCGGGGTGCCGTTCCTGTTCAAGCAGTGGGGCGAGTGGGCCCCGGTCGCGCCGACGCAGGCCCGCGCCGGCGACGTGGCCATGACCGAGGCCGGCGCGGTGCACGAGCTCGGCGGACTCGGCGACCTGGACGCGCTGGAGCGCGTGGTCCGCCGTACCTCGGCCGTGCTGCGCCGCGTGGGCAAGAAGACCGCCGGGCGGCTGCTGGAAGGCCGCACCTACGACGAGTACCCGACCGGAGGTGATCGCGATGCCTGACATGGAGACGCTGGCCTGGATCGGCGGGGTGGTGGTCGTGGCCGAGGTGGTCGCCATGGCCGCGCTCGCGCTGCTGGGCCACCGCCTGGGCGCGCGACCGCGCGACCGGCGGGACGGTGAGCTGTAGTGGCCGTCCGAGTCGCGACCAAGGAGTTCATCGGCCTGCTGGCCGCGTTGTCGCACACCGCCGCCACCGACCCGGAGATGGGCGCGGTGGCCGGGGTGCTGCTGCACACCGCCCGCGGCTACGCCTCGGCCGAGCCCGGCCGGTCCACGCTGCTGTGCGGCACCAGCACCGACACGCTGACCGCCGGGCACACGTGGGTGCTGGCGTCGGGCCACATGCCCGCGATGCTGTGGCCGATCGGCCAGGTGCCGGCCGTGCTCGCCGTGCTGCGCCGCATGTCCAAGGGCGAGTCCGAGCACACGGTGGAGATCCGCCAGGACGGCGACCAGTGCACCGTCGCCGAGAGCGGCACGCTGTTCGGCGAGGGCGCGTCGTACACGTTCGACCTCGGCGACGCCTCCAAGTTCCCGTCCACGGTGTGGCAGTTGATGTCCGACGTGCACCTGCGGCCCGCCGTGCGCGACCGCGAGACCGACCGGGTGATCGAGCCTGGCCCGCGCACCGACGTCACCGAGGCGGCGCTGGCCCCGTTCCTGACCATCGCCAAGGCCCGCAAGAAGACGATCGAGCTGTACCGCTACCACCAGCGGCTGCCCGTCCTGGTGGTCATCGGCGGCGACTACCGGGGCGTGCTGCTGCCCTACCGCGACGCCGACGGTCTGGACAGCACCCCGTACCCCGACGGCGCGGTGTACCCGGCCGAGCTGCCCGCGCCCAAGCCCGAGCCGGGCCCGGGCGCGCGGTCGACGGTCGACCTGCGCAACGCCACCGGCCTGCTCCGATCCGACGACCCCGAAGAGGTGGATGGTGCTGCACCCGACCCGGAATGACCTGACCTCGGCCGCCGACACCCTGATCGACGCGGTGCGCGGCACGCTGACCGACGGCGCCGCCGGCGACCCGGCTGTCCGTGCGGTGCACGCCGTGGTGGACGAGCTGGCCGACCGTCACCAGCTGCTGCCCGCCGGCACCCGACGCCTGCTGCGCGCCCTGGCCGACCGGGTGGCGGCCGACCTGTAGCGACCCCGGACCACCTCACCGCGGCCCGGTGCTGGCTTCCCCCCAGCGCCGGGCCGCTCGCCCGTCTCCGCAGTGCACCGTCCAGAGAGGACGATCGACATGACGTCGCCTCCGTTCCATCACCGCCTGGCGCGCCGCCTCATCCTGGACGTCCGGCAGGACTCCACCGACCTGGACGAGCGCCTGGCCGCGCTCGCCGACCTCGCCGCGGACGCGCCACACCTGGTGGTCGACGTGCTGGCCGAGGTCGCACGGCACGTCGGCGACGACGTGATCGCGCGCCTGGCCACCCACCCACCCGACGGCACCCTCGCCGAGCTGGTCAACCGCGAGGCCCACCGCCTGCACTGGCACGGCGACCGCGCCCGTTGGGTGTGCGCCGGTGAACGCCGCTACCAGTGCGCCCGGTCCCGTCGACGTCGGGCAGCGGAGCGCCTGAGGTGACCTACTTCCTGCTGGGCGACGAGTTCGCCCGTGACCCGGCCTGGGCGGTGCTCGCCGAGGGCAGCAAGCCGCTGATCCACGCGCTCAAGGCCGGGTGGGTCGACCTGCACTCGGCCACCTCCGTCGCGAAGGACAACGGCTACCTCACCCAGGCGCAGATGGACGAGCACTGCTCCAAGCGCGTCCAGGCCCTGCTGACCATGCCCGTCCTCGGCCGCCCGCCCAAGGTCCACCGGCGCGGCGACGAGTGCGCGTGCCTGGGCGAGCCCGACGAGTGGGTGGCCGGCTTCTCGTACCGCATCCACAAGTTCCTCAAGCGCAACCCGTCGCGCAAGGAGATCGACCGCGCCAAGCAGCAGAAGGCCGACCTGCGCAACTACGCGCTGCGGCACGCGGTGTGGGTGCGCGACGGCGGCTGCTGCCGGTACTGCGGCTCCGGGATCCTGCACAAGAAGTCGGGACGGTTCAAGGACCTCCGCCGTGTCCTGAACTTCGACCACATCGACCCGGACGAGCCCGCCGGCCGCGACGGCGAGAACCTCGTCACGGCCTGCAAGAGGTGCAACACCTTCAAGGGGCACAGGACCCCGGCCGAGGCCGACATGGTGCTGCGCCCGGTGCCCACCGAGCAGGAGAAGCGGGCCTGGATGAGCCGCGGTCCCGCCGTGTTCGACCTCGTGCTGGTCATGTCCCCGATCAACGACGAACCAACCGTTCAATCAACCACCGATCAACAACAACACGACCACCACGTCGTTGATCGCGCGGTTGATCCCGTCGTTGATCCGCAACCGGCACCGGTGACCGCCGACAGCGACGAACCAACGCCACAGGTGGATCACGAACAAGCCGCTGAGCAGCCCGAACAACGACGGCGCAGCGCTGCGAGGTCTCCGGGTCGGGTCGGGCTCCCGCCGCCGTCGAGCACCTCCCACCCCACCGGCCAACCCGTCCGCACCGGCGACGCGCCGGACATCTACCACCAGCGCGCACGCCTGCCACACGCACCGCCGGTGCCCAAGTCCTCCACACCACCGCAGACCCGACCCGGTCCCACCACCGAGGGGAGCCCACCGCCGTGACCCGCCGACGCACCCACGACCAAGGCACCACGGAGTTCTGGAAGGAACAGGAGCACCTGCGGGCCGTGGCCTGCCCCGCCCCACCGCTGGGCTGCGGCGCGCCCGTGGGGCAGGACTGCATCCGGCTCTACCGCGACGCGCCCCGCACCGGCATGGACGTGTGGCGCGACCCGTGCCCCGCCCCGCCCCGTGGCTGCGGCGCTCCGGAGGGCCAGGAGTGCGCCACACCCCACGGCGTGGCCACCGTCGGGTTGGGCTGCTGGCGGCGCGTGCAGGCCGCCGACGCGCACGACCCGGCTCGGGCGCACCCGGCGCTGCCCGCCGCGCCCGAGCCGGAACAGGAGACACCGGCCCGCCATCTGCGCCCCGCCGAGCAGATCCGGCGCGACGTGGCGTCCTACGTGGAGCCGTGCGGCTGGTGCCACCACCCGGTCGTGTGGGCCACCAACCCCAAGGGCGACCTCCTGCCCGTCGACGCCGACCCCGCGCCCGACGGGCACCTGGTGCTCACCGTCGACGACCGCGGCGTCCGCTCGCAGCCGCTCGCGCGCGGGCAGCTGGCCGCCGCGCACCAGCACGGCCAACGCCTGCACATGCCCCACCGCGAGACCTGCCCCAAGGGCGACCGCTGGAGCCGTCACCACCCCACCCGCAAGACCTGACGAGAGGACCGCCATCCGCCATGGCACCGACAGAGACCCACGACGAGCTCACCGACATCCCGGTCATGGTCGAACGCGACGACGACGGGGACGGCGACGACGACACCACCCACGTCAACGTCGCCATCCACCGACCCGACGGCAGCTACCTGTCCGCCTCGGCGACGGTCGACGGCAACGCCGACGCAGACCAGCTCGCCCGCCTGATCCTGCGGGCCGCCCAGGGCGCCGCAGCCTCGCACGGCACCGACACCTGGATCGCCCTCCAGTCCCTGATCAACACCGGGAGCAGCACGTGACCCACCCGCCTCGGCCGACCACGATGGCCAGCACGACCGACCCGACACCCGAGACCTGCTGGGCGTCGCGCTGCCGACACCCCGCCCGCGAGCAGGACCGCGGCCTCATCCCCAAGTACTGCTCCGACCCCTGCGAGCAGCGAACGATCGCCGAGCGCCAGGTGGTGATCGACGGCGAGCGCCCGACCGTGCACGTGCACCCCGGACCGATGCGGGTCGAACCGGCCACCCGGCCGCAGCCCGAGGTCATCTACACCAGCACCACGCCGGACACCCGCGTCGACGGGCCCAGCGTCAACGAGCTGGTGGTGGACGCGCACGTGACCGCCTCGGCGCGGCTGTGGAAGCTGGTGTTCGGCCGGAGTCGCCGGTGACCGAGCCACCGCCGGTAGGCACCTCCGACCGCGGGCCCTGCCTGATCCGGGAGACGCACCTCGCGGCCGAGGGTTACCGGACCTGCGACCCGTGCGCCACGGTCGTGCGCGACGCGCTGGACGACGTCGTCCGCCTGCACCCGCTCGTCGTCGAGGAGGTGCAGTTCGGCACGTCCGGCGGCGACGGGCCCCGCGGGGCGACGGTCTACCGGTCCGGACCGCCGGTTGATCTGTCCAGGCTGGACCGCGCCGACCGGCTCGCCCAGGCCGGTGTGCTCTCCACCCTCGCCTACTGGGCGGACGGGGTGCGCGAGTCCACCGGGCTGCCCGCCCGCACCGGCGCGCCGACCGTGGCCGGGGAGGTGGTGGTGCTGGTGCGCATGTGGAGCTGGATCCGCAAGCAGGACGCGGTCGCCCTGTTCGCCGCCGACGTGGTCGAGCTGCGGCGGGTCCTGGCGCAGCTGGCGGGGGAGACCCGCGGTCGCATCCCGGTCGGGGTGTGCCCGGTGCTCGTCGACCAGGACGCCCGCACCGGCGCCCCGATCCAGTGCGGGCAGCGACTGCACGCCCGGCCCGGCGACCGCTCGCTGCGCTGCCCCCAGTGCGGCACCCTGTGGCCCGCCCACCGGTGGGTCGATCTCCAGCAGGCACAGGAGGCCGTCAGGTGATCAAGGCACGAATCCGGGAGCTCGCGCCGGGCGAGCACGTGACGGACGCCGAGGCCCTCTCGGTCATGCTCGGCGGCGTCCCGGTCGGCACGGTGCAGCGGTGGGCGCAGCGTGACGGGTGGCCCCGCCGGCACAGCACCACCAGCAGGGGCCGCCTCACCGAGTACTCGGTGAGCGCCGCCATCGCCACCTACGAGCGGCTGAGAGGGCCGTTGGACACGCCGACCAGCGGTGAAGTAACCTCCGGTCATCTTGGTGGAGTGTCTTCATCGGACGCTTCGCCCCTCGTGGTTACCCGTGCCGAGTAGAGCCACTCCTGAAGCCCCGGCAGCCCGTCGGCCGCCGGGGCTTCTCCATGTCCTCGGCAGGGGTGCGGAGGAACGGTCGTGCCGCCGCCCGGCGGACTCGGCGGCACGACCACCACCAGCCCGAGACCATCCACACGGGAGGACCCATGTCCCTCAACAGCCGTATCCACGTGGGTCTGCACTCGACCCAGAAGTCCAGCCTGGACCTGGTCAGCGCCTTGGCACCGCTGGCCGTCGACATCAACCTGCTGCTGGCCAACGGCACGGGAGCGGCGCAGGCCGACCGGCTGTTCAGCGACCGGCGCACCATCGCGGCGTCGGGCACCGACGACCTGGACCTGGCGGCTTCGCTCGCCGACGCGTTCGGCGCGACGATCACGATGACCAAGGTCAAGGCGGTCCTGATCACCGCGGCGTCGAGCAACGTCAACAACGTGCTGGTGGGCGGTGCGGCGGCCAACGGCTTCACCTCCTGGGTCGGTGCGGCCGACGACCGGGTGGTGGTTCGTCCCGGGGGCCTTCTGCTCCTGGCGGCAGGTAGCGGGGACTCGACCGGGTACGCGGTCACCGCGGGCACCGGCGACCTGCTGCGCGTGGCCAACAGCGGTGCTGGCAGCTCGGTCACCTACGACATCGTGCTGCTGGGCTGCAGCGCCTGACCATGGCACGCAGCCTCGGCCGCTCCGGCGGACGGTGGCGGGCGCTGCAGGCGGCCCTGCGTGCCTCGGGTTTGCCGTGCTGGATCTGTCGCCGGCCGATCGACACACGTCACTGGCGCGCCGGTGGCCCGATGCCGCGCTCGCGCTGGAGCTTCAGCGTCGACCACCTCGTCCCGCTGTCCCTCGGTGGCGACCCGCTGGACCCCGCCAACCTGCGCAGCGCGCACTTCGGGTGCAACAGCCGTCGCGGCAACCGCCTCCACGCCCGTCAGGAGCACACCTCGCGCGACTGGCTGTCGAGGTCCTGACCTGCGGAAACAGGGGCGGGTGACCGGTCGGGACACCCCGGGGGCACCCCCCTCGCGAGGACGTTTCCGCAGGTCACGGAGACCCCGCGAACGCCCGGTTTTCCCCCCGGAAGGCTCGAAAATACGGGGGGTGGGATGGTCGACTCACCCGCCCTGAGGCAGCGGCGATATCGCCTGCACAGCAGGGGTGACCACTCCCTCTGCGTCGTCGACAGGTGCCCTGCCGTGACGCCGCCCGTCACGCGTAACACCGGGCCTGACCTGCAAGAACAGGGTGATCACGGGTTGGGCCGGGGCGGGCGGCACCTGTGGTCGGTGATGACCGCGGGCGGCAAGCTCGGCCCGCTGCAACAACCCCTCCTGCTGGAGGCCTGCCGCCTGGTCGACCGGCTCGACAAGTACGACGCGATGCTGGCCGCCAACCAGGCCGAGTGGGCTCGGCTGCTGCCCGACAACGACGACGACCGGACGTTCATCCTCGTCATCGGCAACGTCGTGACCGAGGCCCGGCTGACCGCCACCGCACTGCGCGGACTCATCGCCGAGCTGCGCCAGGCCGGGCGCGCGAACACCACTCCGGACAGCGGCGAGGGCACCGCCGCGGCGGGCACGCCTGCCGCCGCGGAGTCCGCGCCGCCGGCGGACGGACAAGCCGTCGGGAAGGCGGTGGGCGTTGGCGACCTCACCGCCCGGATCCGTGCTCGACGTACCGACCCGGCCACGGGTTGAGGTCGCACCGCCCTACGTCGACACCTACGGCGCCGAGGCCGCCGCGCTCATGGCGCGCGCCGGCAAGGCGCTCGACGAGTGGCAGCGCGACTCGCTGGACCTGATCCTCGGCGTCGACGACGAGGGCACCTGGGTCTGCTTCGAGTACTGCGAGCTGTGCAGCCGGCAGAACGGCAAGGGCGCGATCCTGGAGGCCAGGGCCCTGGCCGGGTTCTTCCTGTTGGGTGAGCAGCTCATCATGTGGTCGGCGCACCAGTACAAGACGGCCAAGCAGGCGTTCAAGCGCATGCGCCGGCTGATCAAGGCGTTGGGTACGCAGGTCAACGACCACATCGTCGTGGTCGACGGTATCCGCATCAAGATCAACTCGACGCACGGCGAAGAGGGTTTCGAGCGGCTGGACACCGGCGCGGTGATCCAGTTCATCGCCCGCTCGAAGTCGTCGGGCCGCGGCTTTACCGGCGATTGCAACATCATCGACGAGGCGTACGACTACAGCGCCGAGGACCAGGAGGCGCTGGGCCCGACCGGTCTGGCCGTCGACAACCCGCAGTTCATCTACACCTCATCGCCGCCGTTGACGGCCGACGGCGGCGCCGTGCTGTACGAGCTGCGGGACCGTGCGGAGAACGTGCTCAAGACCGGGCTGCACGAGGACCTGGGCTACCGGGACTGGGGCCTGGAGGGCAATCTCGACGAGTTCGACAAGCTCGACCTGGACGACAAGCGGCTGTGGGCCCGCGCCAACCCCGCGTTGAGGTCCGGCCGTCTGACGTTCGCGAAGATCCTCAAGCTCAAGCGGATGCTGAACGCGTCCGGTGGGCGGGGCTTCGCGCGGGAGTGCCTGGGCCTGTGGCCGTTGCGGGCCAAGGGTGGCGGCGTCATCGACATGGCGGCGTGGATCGACCTCGCGCGGCCGGCGTCCACGATGGTCGGTCGCTCCGCGGTGTCCGTCGACGTGTCGCCGAGCGTGAATCGTCGGCGCGCCACGCTCAGCGCGGCCGGCCGCCGCGGCGACGGCACGCTGATGTTCGAGACGATCCACTCGGCGTCGGGCACCGCTTGGGTCCTGGACTACCTGCGCAAGGTCCTGATCGCGCAGAACCCGCTGGTCGTGGTCATCGACCCGGGCGCGCCGGCCGGGTCGCTGCTCACCCACATCAAGACCCTGCTGAAGGACCTCCACGAGGACGAGGACGTCGACGTCACCACCGTGCTGCTTGAGGTGACGGCCCGCGAGTACGCCCAGGCGTGCGGCGACCTGACCGATCTGATGGAGGCCGAGCAGGTCGTACACCTGGGACAGAAGTCGCTCGACACCGCCGCCGCCGGCGCGACCACCCGCCCGCTGGGTGAGGCGTGGGCCTGGGACCGGCGAACACCGGATGTCGACATCACCCCGCTGGTGGCCGCGACGCTGGCGCTGCGCGGTTTCCTGCTGCACGAGGACGACGACGACGGCGACGTCGCCGACCCGTGGGTGTTCTTCGACGACGACCTGGACGACGAGCTGGACGACTGAGGAGGCGAGCCGGTGCTGAAGCCCGCGCTGAAGGTGGAGGCCGTGAAGGCGCTGGCGCTGCCGCTGCTGCTGGCGGTGGCCTGCGTGCTGATCGCGGTCGGGGTGTTCCGGTGGTCGGTCCCGGCGGGCTGGGTGGCGTCCGGAGGGTTGTTGGCCGCGTGGTCGCTGCTGTTCCTGCTCGACGTGCCGGAGCCCAAGCGGGACGGGGGTGAGCCGTGAGGTTGATCGACCGGGTCGTCGCGGGTCGCAAGTCCGCGTGGTCGCAGCCGCCGTCGTGGTCGTTCGACGACCTGCGGCTGGCCTACCTGAACACCCCGACGACCGGTGACCGGGAGAAGATCGACGCCACGTTCAGCAGCATGGTGAACCTGGCCTACAAGCGCAACGGCATCCTGTTCGCACTGTGCCTGGCCCGGATGATGGTCTTCTCCGAGGCCAAGTTCATGTGGCAGCGGCAGCTGGAGACCGGGCCCGGCGAGCTGTACCGGACCCCGGCGCTGGACCTGCTGGACAGGCCGTGGCGGGGCGGCAGCACCCGCAAGCTGTTGGCGCGGCAGATCCAGGACGCCGACTTGGCGGGCAACAATTTCTTCGCCAAGCGCGACCGGCAGGGCCGCAAGGCGCTGCGGCGGCTGCGCCCGGAGTGGGTGACGATCCTGCTCGGCTCGGACGACGAACCGGCCGAGAGCCCCTGGGAGCTGGACGCCGAGGTGATCGGCTACCTGTACGAGCCGGGCGGAGCGCTGTCGTCGGAGCCGGCGCACCTGTTGACCCCCGACGAGGTGGCGCACTTCGCGCCGATCCCCGATCCGGACGCCCAGTGGCGCGGCATGTCCTGGATCAGCCCGGTGATCCGCGAGCTGGACGCGGACAACGCGGCCACGACGCACAAGCTGAACTTCTTCCGCAACGGCGCGAGTCCGCAGCTGGTCGTCAGTCTCGACCGGGAGATGAAGCAGGAGCAGTTCAAGAAGTTCGTCGCGCTGATGGAGCAGAAGCACCGCGGCCTGCGCAACGCCTACAAGACCATGTACGTGGGCGGCGGCGCGGACGTGACGGTCGTCGGCAAGGACCTCAAGCAGCTGGACTTCCGCGCGGTGCAGGGCGCCGGTGAGACCAGGATGGCCGCAGCCGCGGGCGTGCCGCCGGTCATCGCGGGTTTCTCCGAGGGCCTGCAGGCGGCGACTTACAGCAACTACGGGCAGGCGCGCCGCCGCTACGCCGACGGCACGCTGATGCCGCTGTGGGGCACCTCGGCCGACGCGTTCGCGCCCATCGTGGACGACTCGCCACCGGACAGCACGCTGGCCGTCGACGTCCGCAACATCTCGTTCCTGCGGGAGGACCGCAAGGACGTCGCCGAGATCCAGGCGTCCCAGGCCGCGACGATCCGCGCGCTCGTCGACGCCGGGTACGAGGCCGAGTCGGTGGTCGCCGCCGTCAAGGCCGAGGACTGGTCGCTGCTGCGGCACACCGGCCTGTTCTCCGTGCAGCTGCAGCCACCGGGCAGCGAGCAGAGCGTGCCGGTGTCCGACCCGCAGAAGGCGCGAGAGCTGATCATCGCGGGCTGGGTGCCCGTCACCGGAAGGGGGAAGTGATGGGCGAGTCCGGCACCAAGAGCCTGGGCCGCGTGAGGATCAAGGACGCCGACGCGGGCCTGGTCGAGTGCGTGTTCAGCACCTTCAACGTGAAGGACTCCGACTGGGACGTCACCGTCCCCGGCGCGATGGAGGACGGCGCGGAGGCGCTGATCTCCGCCTACGGCCACACCACGTGGCGCGGAGCGCTGCCGGTCGGCAAGGGAACCATCACCACCACCGACACCGAGGCCGTGTTCACCGGGCAGTTCTGGATGGACACCGCGTCCGGCCGGGACACGTTCCTGGCCGTCAAGTACGCCGGGGACCTGCAGGAGTGGTCCTACGGCTACGACGCGCTGAAGTGGTCCTACGGCGACCACGGCGGCGAGCGCGTCAGGTTCCTGGAGCAGGTGAAGGTCCACGAGGTGTCCCCGGTGATGCTGGGCGCCGGTGTCGGCACCCGCACGCTCGCCGCCAAGGGAGCCATCAAGTTCACCGACGAGTGCACGGAGGTCCTGGCCTCCGTCAAGGCTCTGTCGGACCGTGCCGCGGACGTCATGGCGAAGCGGCTGCCCAAGGGCAAGGGCCTGGGCTCGGAGTCGGCCGAGCTGCTGGCGCAGGTGCGCGAGCAGCTCAAGGCCCTCGGCGAGCTCCTGGCCGCGCCCGACGCCGGTGTCGACCAGGACGCACAGCGGGAGTTCCTGCGGTTCGTCCAGCGCACCCGGCGCTGATCACCACCACCCCTACGTCGCTTCGCCAAGGGAGAAGACGAGATGACCGAAGTGCTGGACTTCCCCGCGCTCACGCAGTGCGAGTCCGAGCTGGCCGAGAAGACGAAGAAGCTCGCGGGCATCTTTGACGAGGCCGGGCCGACCATGAACATGGACACCGTCAAGTCCCTGTCGGGCGACTCGGCGGCCAAGGTCGACCAGATCCGCGCGATGAACGAGGAGCTGGACGAGCTGGGCAAGAAGCGCGACGGCCTGCGCGTGCTGGCCAAGGCCGCGCAGCGGGTCAAGCAGAACCCGGACGCCGGCGAGCCCGGCGACTCCGGGCGCAAGGGCCGCGACGACGACCGCGGCGCGACCAAGTCCGTCGGCGAGCTGTTCGTGGCGTCGGACGCGTACCTGAAGCGCGCGGGCAGCACCGGCCCCGAGGCCCACCTGGTCATCGAGGTCAAGACGCTGTTCCAGACCACGGCCGGGTGGGCGCCGGAGGTCACCCGCAACGGTCGAGTGGTGGACGCGGCGACCCGCCCGATCCAGGTGGTCGACGTCATTCCCCTCGGCGAGACCAGCCAGACCTCCGTCCGGTTCATGCAGGAGACGACGTTCACCAACAACGCCGCCGAAGTCGCCGAGGGCGGGGCCTACCCGGAGTCGGCGCTCGCGCTGGAGGAGGAGGACAGCCCGGTCCGCAAGATCGGCACCTGGCTGCCCGTCACCGACGAGCAGCTGGAGGACGAGAAGCAGGCCGCCGGCTACCTCAACCGACGGCTGCCGTTCATGGTGCGGCAGCGCCTGGACTCGCAGATCCTCGTCGGCTCGGGCACCGGCGTGAACCTGACCGGGTTCCTCAACACCACCGGCATCCAGACCCAGGCCAAGGGCGCCGACCCGACGCCGGACGCGATCTACAAGGCCATGGTGAAGGTCATGACGACCGGGCAGGCCATGCCCGACGCCTACATGACCAACCCCCTGGACTGGCAGGACATCCGCCTGCTGCGCACCGCGGACGGCATCTACATCTGGGGCAACCCCAGCGAGGCCGGTCCCGAGCGGATCTGGGGCCTGCGCGCGGTCATGGCGCAGGCGCTCACCGAGAACACGGGCCTGGTGGGCGACTTCCAGAACTTCAGCGAGCTGTCGGTGAAGCGCGGCATGGACGTGCAGATCACCAACGCGCACAGCGACTTCTTCGTCAACGGCAAGCAGGCCGTGCGCGCCGACATCCGCGTGGCGCTGGTCGTCTACCGGCCGGCGGCGTTCTGCACGGTCACCGGCATCTGACCCGGTGCGGGGAGGCTCGGCCCTCCCCGCACCCCTTACCCAGGAGAGGGGGCCTGCCGTGGCCGTCATCGAAGGCACGGGCAAGCTCAGCGGCGGGTTGAGCACCGGTCGCGTGAAGCCGGCGGTGGCCGTCTACGACTTCACCGTCGACGGCGGCGCGGTCGGCAACATCGTGCTGCGCGGGGACTCGATCCCCTCCGGCGCGGTCATCGTCGACGCGCTGATCAACGTGGACACCGCGCTCGCCTCCGGTGGTGCGGCGACGGTCGCGATCAGGACCGAGTCGGCCGCGGACATCAACGCCGCCGACGCGATCTCGGGTGCGCCGTGGTCGACCACCGGCGCCAAGCGCGCCGACTTCACCGCGACCTCGGCCGTGGTGAAGACGACCGCCCAGCGCACCCCGACCGCGACCGTGGGCACGGCGGCGCTGACCGCCGGGAAGTTCACGGTGGTCGTCTGGTACGTCGAGCTGTAGGGAGCGAAACGGTGGCATTCCAGGTCAACAGGGACCGCAGGCGCGACAACGCCGAGATGGTCGTGGTGGACGTCAAGAAGTGGCTGACGGCCGACGGCGACGAGCTGGTGGACGACGGCGACCCGCGCGCCGCGGTCCTGTACTGCAGGCCGGGCATGCGGGTGCCCCGGGCCGACGCCGAGCGGCTCGGCCTGCTCGACCGGGCCGCCCCGCAGTCCGAGTCCGGCGCCGACGTCGGCCAGAGCCGCGAGAGCGAGCTGAAGAAGCAGCTGGCCCAGGCTCTGTCCGAACGCGACGAGGCACGGAAGCAGGTGGTGGCGTTGAAGGACGAGCTGGCGGAACTGCGCAAGCCGTCCGGCGACGGCGGCCAGGAGCAGTCCGCGGCCGACGGCGGCACCGGCGACGGCGCCACCGGCGACGCGGCGGACGCGACCAAGGCGCAGCCGGCCGCGCCGAACAAGGCGGCCCGCCCGCGGGCGAACAAGCAGCAGTAAGGAGGTCCTGGCCGTGGCCGATCATCGCGTGTGGTCGTCCACGGCCGGCCCGTCCGCCTCGGTCACCGACGGCGTGGCGCTGAACCTCGGCATGGACTTCCGGGTGACCGAGGACTACCGCGCGCGTCGGCTGGGGTTCTGGCGTGGCGACGAAGCACCCGTGCCGGACCTCGCGCGGCTGTACCGCGTGGACTCGCAGACCGTGGGAACGGTGCTGGCCGAGGTCACCCCGGTCTACGCGGGCACCGGGTGGCAGATGACCGAGCTGACCTCCCCGGTCCCGCTCGTCGTCGACCAGTGGTACCGCGTGGTGTTCCACTTCCCCGACGCGTTCAGCATCACCGCCGGGTTCTGGAACAACCCGGGCGGCGAGGGCGCGGGCGGGATCACGTCCGGCCCGCTCGTGGTGCCCGACTTCACCCAGGCCCCCTACGGGCAGTGCCTCTACTCCACCGGCGCACCGGCGTTCCCCACCGTGCCAGGAGCGGCCAGCAACTACTGGCTCGACGTCGTGGTCGAGCCAGCCGACATCGGCACCACGGACTCGGTGACCACGGGCCGCGCGGTGGGCGCTGTGCGCGCCGCTGCGGCCATGAACGGCGGCGGGCGACGCGGGAGCCGGGTCGTGCCCGTACCGCGACGCCTGGGGCGAATGAGAGGGGCGACACGGTGACCTATCTGCTCGGTGCGCTGGTGCCGCTGGAGATCGCGTTGACCGACGAGTCCGGCACGCCGGTGAACGGCACCGACGTGGTGTGCACCGTGACGCTGCCCGACGGCACCACGGCGACCCCGGCCCCGGTCAACCCGACCACCGGCACCTACCGCGCCGACTACGTGCCGACGGTCGCGGGCCTGCACGCGGTGCGGTGGACGTCGACCACCCCGACCCTGGCCCACGTCGACGTGTTCGACGTGCGGCCCGCCGTGCCCGCGATGATGGTGTCCCTGGCCGACGCGAAGAAGAAGTGCAAGATCGGCGCGGACGTCACCGAGCACGACGAGACCCTGCGGGACTGGATCGAAGCGGTCACCCAGGCCGTGGAGGACCACGTGCACGAAGCCGTGGTCCGGCGGGTGGTCACCGAGGACGTGCAGTGCGACTGGTCCGACGACCTCGTGCTCGGGACCACGCCGGTGATCGAGCTCACCAGCGTGCAGACCGTCGACGGGCTCACCACCTGGACCGTGGGAGACCTGCACCTGGACCAGAAGACCGGCATCGTCACGGCACCGGCGGGCGCGCCCCGGTTCCACGGACTGGTGCGGTGCGTCTACGCGGCGGGCCGCCTGGTGATGCCAGCGAACTACACCAAGGCCGCGCTGATCATCGTCGAACACCTCTGGCAGACCGAGCGCCCGCAGACCCGCCGGACCTCACCGCCCGGTGGCGGCGGCTACCAGGACTCGATGAGCACCGGCGCGTTCGGGTCGCTGGGGTACGCGGTGCCCAACCGGGCGATCGAACTGCTGGGCAAGCCACCGATCCAGGGCGGGTGACGTCACGTGACGCAACTGAAGCCGACCACGATCCCCGCGGTCATCGACCGCCTGGTCGCCGTGCTGACCTCCCACCCGGAGCTGCTCGACGACGACGTGCTCGACGGCCCGCTCGCGAGCGGGGACTACGACTTCGAGCACGTGACGGTCATCATCGGCTGGACCGACGAGGACCGCCCGGCCGCGACCACGAGCCGCCAGGCCCCGCAGGGCATCCGGCCGCGCGACTCCGAGTCCTGGAGCATCTGGGGCCTGATCGGCGCGGTGGACGGCAGCACGAACCGCGAGTCCACCAAACGGGCCCGCGACAACGTCGCCCGCGCGTTCGCCGTCGTGTGCTCGGTGGTGACCACCGACCCGACGCTGGGCAGCACGTGCGGACAGATCACCGTCGGAGACCAGGAGTGGTTCCAGACGCCGAGCGCTAACGGCATCGAGGTCTCGGTGATCTTCAAGCTCTCCGGGAAGGCGCTGCTGTGACGACCGTCGACGACTGGTGGGCCGACGACCGGGGCGGCCGATCGACGGGCCCCAGCATCCCGGAGCTGATCGCCGCGGACATGCGGGCGGTGCCCGAGGCGACCCGCAAGGCGGTACGGCCGCGGCTGCGGGCCGCCGGACGCATGATCGCCGAGGAAGCGCAGAGCAAGGCCGCCTGGTCCAGCAGGATCCCCGGAACCGTGCGGATGCAGGTGTCGTTCCGCCGGGACCGCGAGGGCGTCACGGTCATCGCGGGCAACAGGAGCACGCCGCACGCGCGCCCGTACGAGGACGGCGGAGGCCGCGGCTTCTTCCGACACCCCGTCCACGCCGACGCCACGAACAAGACCCGCAAGGGCTGGGTGTGGGTCACCCAGAAAAGCCGCCCATTCCTGTTCCCCTCGGCCGACGCCAAGGGGACCGAGGCGACGGCGGAGATCCTCGCCGCGCTCAACGACGTGGCCGACGAGTTGGGATTCGGATGAGGAACAACAGCAGGAGCACCGTCTACATCAAGCACCCGGACATCGACGGCGACCCGGTGCCCGTCCCGGCCTCGTCGCTGCCGCACTGGACCGGGTGCGGCTGGCACGAGGTCGACCCGCCGGTCCGGGCGCGGGGCGGCCGTGGACTGCAGGCGGACCGGGTCGTCGTCGACGAGGCCGCCGACAGCATGGCGACGCCGCATCGGCAGGCGACGCCGCCCCCGGCCGCCCGCAAGAGCAGCACCAGCAAGCGCACCACCACCACCGGCGACCGACGCTCCCAGGAGGACTGAGCCATGCCGATCACCCCCAACACGCCGGCGGCTATCACCCGCTACTACAGCGTCGGGATCACCGACGTGCTGTGGTGCCCGTCCATCGCCGACACCGGCGCGCCGACCTTCGCCGAGCTCGACGCGGGCACGGACCTCACGGAGGAGTTCGCCGACTGGTCCGGCTGGACCGTCAGCACCAACAACATCGACACCCCGACCTTGAAGGAGCGGTTCGTCGGCCAGCTGCCCGGCCGCATCACCGCCGAGGCGAGCAGCATCACCGTCTACGCCGACCGGCTCGGCGCGGACCTGCGGGACCTGATGCCGCGCGACACGTCCGGCTACATCGTGATCGCGGACGGCGGCCTGGCCTCCGAGGTGGGCGACGTGTTCAAGGTGCGGGTGTCCACGGTGGCCAAGGTCCGGTCGATGGACGACGCCAACAAGCTGCGGTTCGACTTCGCCATCCTCGCCCAGCCGGCCGAGGACGTCACCCTGCCGCAGTCGTGACGACGCTGCGCGAGCGCCTGGAGGCCAAGCAGCGTCGCCGGGTGGTGGTGCCGATCCAGGTGTCGGACCCCTCCGCCGACCAGCACGTCCTCTCGGGCGCGATGGTCGCGCTGCGCGCGGCGCAGACCCGTGAGGACGGCCCGCGGCCCGGCGAGGTCGAAGCGGCCGAGCAGGCGGTGCGCGACGCCGCCGACGCGGTCAAGGCGCACTACGCCGAGGTCGAGCTGCAGGCGCTGCCGGCGGACGACTGGGAAGCGGCGATGTCCCAGTGGTCGGGCGACGAGATCGACTGGGCCTCGGCCCTCGCGCCGTTGCTGGCCGAGTCCTGTGTGGACGAGACGCTGCGCGACGAGCCGTTCTGGCGGGAACGGCTGGCAGACCCGGCGTGGTCGGACGGCGACCGGGACGTGCTGCGGATCGCGCTACTCAGGCTCAACGTCACCGCGGCGGACCCGATCGTCCCAAAAGGCTGAACGCGGACCGACTGTTCGCGGTCCGCATGGCCTACTGCGGCCCGCGCGGTATCCCGCTGTCGCAGTTCCTCGGATGGTCGGAGGCCGACCAGCAAGCCGCCCTGGCGTGGCAGTCGCACGAGTCGCGCCGGTGCGGCTCGTGCGGCACACACCCCGACGACTGGTCGGAGGCGGCGGGCGGCGACCGCAACGCCTACCACGCCGAGGCGTACCAGTGCCCGGGGTGTCTGCGCATCGAGCGGCTGCGCCAGGCCCCGCACGTGGTCAACGGAGAACCGGGCCTGCACCTGCGGCTGGTCGGCGGCATCCACCGCGACTGTCCGCGCTGCAACCCGACCGACTAGCCCGGACGGGCCGACCAGAGGGGAGGCCCGCCGGTGTCGACGAAGAACCTCACCTACCGGATCGGCGCGGACGTCAGCGAGCTGCGCCGGGAGATGGAGGCCGCCGGCACGCTCACCCGCCGCTGGCAGCGCGAGCTGGACAGCCTGGAGGCGAAGCAGCAGGAGCACCGCCAGGCGCTCATCGACCTCGGCACCGGGTTCACCGGCGTCGGCGCGGCGGCCGCGGTCGGGCTCGGCATGGCGGGCAAGGCCGCCATCGACTGGGAGACCGCGTTCACCGGCGTGCGCAAGACCGTGGACGGCAGCCCGGAGCAGATCGCCGCCCTGGAGCAGGAGATGCGGCGCCTGGCCCGGACGCTGCCCGCCACGCACGCCGAGATCGCGGGGGTCGCCGAGGCCGCAGGACAGCTCGGCATCAAGCGCGACGACATCGTCGGCTTCACCAAGGTCATGATCGACCTGGGCAACACGACGAACCTCACCGCCCAGGACGCGGCGACCGAGCTGGCGAAGTTCAGCAACATCATGGGCACCAGCGCCAAGGACACCGAACGGCTCGGCTCCGCCCTGGTGGCGCTGGGCAACGACGGCGCGTCCACGGAAGCCGACATCCTGTCGATGGCGCTGCGCATCGCCGGTGCCGGCCGCCAGGTCGGCTTGACCGAAGCGCAGGTGCTCGGGTTCGCCAGCGCGCTGTCGTCGGTCGGCATCGAGGCGGAGGCAGGCGGCTCGTCGATCTCCCGCGTGATGATCACGATGGAGCAGGCGGTGCGCGCCGGCGGCAAGGAGATCCAGGGGTTCGCCGACGTCGCGGGAATGTCGGCCGCCGAGTTCACCAAGGCCTACAAGGACGACGCGGCGGGCGCGATCTCCACGTTCGTCGGCGGCCTGAACCGGATGTCGGCGGCTGGCGGCGACGTGTTCGGCGTCCTGGCCGACCTCGGGTTCGGCGAGATCATCGTCCGGGACACGCTGCTGCGCACCGCGGGCGCCAGCGACCTGCTGACCAAGAGCCTGAAGGTCGGCGGCACCGCCTGGGTGGAGAACAAGGCCCTGGCCGAGGAAGCCGGCAAGCGCTACGAGACGGCGGCCTCGCGGCTGCAGGTCGCGGGCAACCAGATGCTGGACGTGCTCATCGACGTCGGCGCGGCCGTCGCGCCCGCTTTCGTCGGCGTCGCCCAGACGGTGTCCGACGTCGTGCGCGCCTACCAGTCCCTGCCCGGCCCGGTGCGCGACGTCGTCACCTGGGTCGGCGCGGGCACCCTGGCGGTGACCCTGTTCGGCGGCGCGGCGCTGATCGCCGTGCCGAAGGTCATCGCGTTCCGCGAGACCATGCGCACCCTCATGGCCACCGGCGGCGGCGTGTCCACCGGGCTGGGCAAGTTCGGCCTGTTCATGTCGGGCCCGTGGGGTGCGGCGATCGCCGGCGGCACCGCGCTGCTCGGCCTTTTCGCCGCGGTCACCGGTGGCGCCCAGCGGCGCCAGGAGGAGTTGGCCAGCGCGGGCAAGGCCGTCGCCGATGCGCTGCGCGAACAGAACGGGGTGGTCAACGAGAGCGTCCGGCAGACCGCCGCGAAGGCAGCTGGCGACGCGGGTCTGCTCCGCACTGCGAAGGACCTCCAGCTGGACCTCGGATCAGTGACCGACGCGATCATCGGACAGGGCAGCGCCTACGAGGACCTGAAGGCCAAGCTGGGCGCCATCGTCGAGGCCGAAACGATCTACAGCGCCGGCGACACCAACAACACCCTGAGCGCCAGGGGCGAGGCTGCGGCGGACCTCGCGGCGAAGCTGGAAGTGCTCCGCGGTGAAACCACGGGCAACGTCGCGGCCAACAAGGACGTCGCCGAAGCGGCCAAGGGCGCGGCCGGTTCGGTCAAGGACCACACCGAGCAGCAGCAGGAGCTGGGCAAGAAGGCCGAGGAAGCATCCAAGGCGCTCGACGAGGTCGTGAAGGCGCTCGACGCGATCAACGGCGTCACCCTGTCCTACCGGGACGCCCAGCGCGCCTACCTGGACCAGATCGACGAGACCAACGAGGCGCTGGCCACCAACGGCAAGAACCTGGACATCAACACCACTGCGGGCCGGGCGAACCTGGAGGCGCTCGACGGCCAGGCCAAGGCCGCTAACGCCCTGGCGGAGGCCGCGGCCCGGGAGGCACAGGCCACCGGCGGAGCCGCCGCCGGTGCCGCGGCGTTGAAGAACTCGCTGGACGCCAGCAGGCCGGCGCTTATCGAACAGGCCGTGAAGTTCGGCATGGGCCAGCAAGCCGCAGAGCAGTACGCCGACTCGGTGCTCGGCATCCCCAGCGTGGCGTCGACCAGCGTGCTCACCCCGGGCTCGCAGGCCGCGCTGCTGGAGCTGACCCGGGTCCGGGACGCGGTCAACAACGTGCCGCCCAACAAGGACGTCAACGTCGGCGTGCTCAGCGCCGAGGCGCAGCAGATCCTCGCGAACCTCGGCTTCCAGGTGCGCACCCTCCCGGACGGCACGGTCGTGGTCAACGCCAACGACAACCCGGCGCGGGACAGGACGAACTCCCTGATCGCCGACATCAACAACCGGACCGCGACCCTCAGGGTCGACCTCACCCGGGGCAACACCGCAGGTCTGGGTTTGGGGCCGTGGGCTCCGATCGCCCAGGGCGGCGTCATCGCGTTCGCCGGTGGCGGGATCCACGAGAACCACCAGCCCCAGATCGCCACCGCGGTACCCGGCCTGGTGCGGGTGTGGGCAGAACCGGAGACGGACAAGGAGTCCTACATCCCCTGGGCCGTGGACAGAAGGCCGCGGGCGGTCGGAGTGCTGGCGACCACGGCGGACGCGTTCGGCTACGCCCTCGTCCCGCGCTCCCAGGTCGTGCCCTACTCGCGCGGCGGCGTGCACGGAGGCGCACCGCCCGCGGCCGCAGGCACCGGCCCGGTCATGCCGACAACGCTCGTGGTCGTCGACGTCGACGGGCAGCTGCTCGCGCGGATGCGGATCGCGGCCGACCAGGCGCTGGCGGCCGAGGGGCGCGAGCTGTTCCTGAGGGGAGGTCGCCCGTGACGACGACTCCGCCCGCGCCGACGTTGACCGCGGCCACCGATGCCGATCCGTGTCCGCGCGTGGAGGTGCTGATTACCCCGATGCCGGTCGACGCGGACACGATCACGGTGTGGCGCACCTGGCGCGGGCAGCGCACCGTCGTGCGGGACGCCGAGGACGCCGAGGTCGCCGGTGACTTCCTCGTCGTCGACTACGAGGTGCCCACCGGCGTCCCGGTGACCTACACCTGCCGCACCGCCGACGCCGTCGGCGTGCCGTCGCAGGAGTCCGCGGGCACCGCGGTGACCGTCGCCACGACGGAGGTGTGGCTACAGGACCCCGTCGACCCCACCACCGCCGTGGCCGCGTCCCTCGAGCTCGGCCGCAGCAGCGGCGTGTCGATCATCGGCGACTCGCTGCTGCCGGCCGTCTACTCGATCGACGGCGCGACCGCGCCGGTGATCGGGGCGCCGCTGCCGGTGGCGTTCGGCGGGACACGGCGGGCGGCCTCCCGGATGCCGTTCACCCTGATCGCCTGGACACCCAGCGACGCCGAGGCGCTGCGCACGCTGCTGGGCCAGACCTACCCGTTGTGCGTCCGGACCCCGGCCGAGATCCCGCAGCTGACCGGACTCACGTACGTCGCCCTGGGCGACATCGTCGAGAGCCCTCACCCGGGCTGGCAGTCCAGCGTGTTCACCGCCAGCGGCGACTCGGTACGCGGGCCGGGGTCGGGCATCGTCGTGCAGCCGCGGACCTTCGACGACCTGCTCGACGAGGCCGCCACGTTCGACGACCTGGAGCTGCTCTACGCCACGTTCATCGAGCTGCGCAGGGGGTTGTAGTGCAGACCGTGTCCGACGAGTTCCTGCTGGCGCTGCGCGGGTCGTTCACACCGACCGTCACCGTCGACGCGTGGTACGACGGGCGCCTGGTGCACGCCGACGTGCCGCTGCTGTCTGGCCGGGTCGACGTCGACGGCGCCCGGGCGCTCGCCGGGTCGGCCACCATCACCGCGGGCGCCGAGGACGACTCGCTGGTGCCCGACAACTACGACTCGCCGCTGGCACCGTACGGCAGCCAGCTGCACGTGCGAGCCGGACTCCGCTACGGCCTGGCGACCACCGAGCAGGTCTCGCTGGGCTGGTACCGCGTCGACGACTCCGACCCCCAGGAGTGGTGGACCGCCTACACCCCCGACCCGACCCGCCCCCAGGACGTGCGATGGGCATGCCGGGGAACCAAGGTCGTCGTGCAGGCTACCGACCGCATGGCCCTCGTCGACGACGCCAAGTTCCTGTCACCCGAAGCGCCGGCCAGCACCGCCTCGGTGCTCGACGAGATCCGCCGCCTGGTCCAGGACCTGGTGCCGGTGGCCGACCTCTCCACCATCGACGACGCGCCGATCCCCGCCGCGGTCACCTACCAGACCAGCCGCGTGCAGGCGGTCCAGGACCTCGCCGACGTACTCGGTCGCGTCGCGCGCATCAACGCCGACGGGGCGCTCACCCTGATCCCCAAGGCCGCCGGCGACACCGCAGTGTGGACGGTGCGGGTCGGCGTCGACGGCGACATCGTCAGCTGGGGCCGCCGCCTGAGCCGCACCGACCTGCGCAACGGGGTCATCTCCACCGGCCAGGGTCCGGACGGCGTGCCGGTCCAGGCGTCGGCGATCGAGACCGACGGGCCGCTGCGGTGGGGCGGGCCGTTCGGCCGCGTGCCGCACGGCCACAACTCGCCGCTGATCACGACGACGACCGCGGCCCAGGCCGACGCCGACACCCTGCTGTCGCGGCTGATCCGGGAACGCGTCGCGCCGGTGGTCGTCGAGTGCGTCGCCAATCCCGCGCTCGAGTGGAACGACGTCGTGGCGCTGGAGCTGCCGGACCGCACGCTCACCGGCCCGGTCCGGTCGCTCTCGTGGTCGCTGCCCGCCCGCACGATGACGATGACCGTCCTGGTGCCGCGCACCCAGCTGTGGGGTGCGCGGTGAGCGGCGGCCTGGCCGGGCACATCGCCGCCATGGGCGGTGGCGGCTGCGAACTGGTGCTCGGCGTCGTCACCCGCGTCAGCGTCGCGACCAGCAACGCCGTCACCGTCAACGTCGGCGGCGTCGAACGGTCGGACCTGTTCTGGGCCAGCTCCGGCTACGCCCCGCGCGAAGGCGACGGCGTCGCGCTGCTGCGCCAAGGCCAGATGCTCGTCGTGCTCGGCCCGATGGGCGTGCCACTGCCCTCGGTCGGGACCGTGGTCGACGTGCCGGTCGGCAGCACCACCATCGTGGTCAGCGCCGGCGGCGACAGCTGGGACCTCCCATTCATCTCCACCTACAGCCCGACCGCCGGTGACCGCGTCTACCTGCTGTGGCCGGGCACCGACCGCGCGGGCCTGGTCCTCGGCGAAGTCGGCGTAACCGACGCACCGCCCGCACCGCCGCCACCACCGCCACCGCCACCAGGCGGGTCGACCTCCGGCACGACGACCTTCCCCGCCACCCACGACGGCACTTGGCGTTCCGGGTGGCGGACCGACGCCAACGGCAACGTCATCCAGGGCACCGCACCGACGTTCCCCGGCGCGAACGAAGGCGCCTGGTTCTACTCCGGAGCGATCGCGGGAACCCTGGCCGGCGCGACCGTCACCGGGGTCGAGATCTTCCTGGGCCGCACTGCGGGCGGGACGTTCGGCGCTCAGACGGCCAACCTGTACCGGGTCGCCGACAACGTACGCCCAGGCGGCGCGCTCACCTGGGGCACCGGTCCCACCGGTGTCGCCTTGGCCGTCGACCAGTCCGGCTGGTTCGCCTTGCCCACCGCCCTCGGCCAGGAGCTCGTCAACTCGGGCGGCTCGATCGGCATCAAGGGCAGCCCTTACATGCGCATGTGGGGATTGGCCCAGCACGGCAGCGCCGGTGCCCTACGGATCTCCTGGAGGCGATGAATGCCCACCACCGCACGCCACGCGTTCCGCTACCCAGGCGGCGGCGACGCACCCGACGTGCCCACCAAGATGAAGGACCTGGCGGACGACGTCGACGCCCAGACCCCGTACGTGTCCACATCGGAGCCCACCAAGGTTCCTGGCCTGATCTGGCACAACCCGACGACCCGGCTGACCCAGATCACTGACGGCACTTCGTGGTTCAACGTCGCCAGCCTGATCGTGTCGACCTACACGCCCAACTTCGTCATGGACAACAACTCGGGCACCAAAACCGGCGCGTACCACAAGATCGGCACGAACGTGCGCGGCAACGTGCTCATGGTCGCCGGGAGCGGTGTCTCTCTCGGCACCGGGCCCGTGAGCTTCACCCTGCCCGTCACCGCGGCGACCCGGGCCGGGCACATTTGGCACGGCTCCGGTATCTGGGCCAACGCCGCCGGTCACAGCCTGCTCCACATCGAGATCCTGTCGGCCGCTACCTCCGCGCAGGTGTGGGCCGTCGACCCCGCCACGAACCGGTTCCTGGACCCCGGCGACGCCGGATTCACCTTCGCCTCTGGCGACAAGATCAGTTGCCAGTTCGACTACGAGTCGGCCACCTAGCCATTCATCCACAGTGGACTCTCATCGCCACCCGTACCGACCAAGTAGGAGGGGTGAGTGGGTGACATTGCAGGGGTCATCACGGCCTTTGCGGGCCTCATCACCGCAGCCGCGGGGGCGTACGCACTCGTGGTCAACACGAGGCGCGCGACCCGCCGGGAACCACGCGCTGCCGCAGAGAACGCGGCGCAGCGGATGGCCGACGAGTTGGCCTCGGCAGCCGAGGACGGCCAGATCACGGCTGAGGAAATCGCCGCTGCACTCGCACACCTACGAGAGGAGGACCAGGGGTGACCACCGAGGACCGTATCGGCACGGCGCTCGATCAGGCGGTTGAGCAGTCCCGCGATCCCGGGGCGCGCAGGGGGATGCGGCTCGGCATCGTCGCCCTGGCCCTCGGCGGCCTCGTCGTCGCGGCGATGATCACGAGTGCGTTCGTCGACATCCAGCGCCTGGAGCAGCGCGCCGACTCCAACGCGGTTGCGGCACAGCAGCTCGCCGAGCAGGTGCGCGGACTCGGCGGCGTGCCGACGGTCCAGCCGCCGGTGCCGGGTGAACGCGGCGAACCGGGTCCGCCTGGTCCCGTCGGTCCGGCAGGTGACGACGGCCAGGACGGCACCGACGGGGTGACGCCGCCGTGCCTGGCCGAGCCGGGCCAGTGCAAGGGCGCGGACGGCACCGGCGTGCCGGGGCCGCCCGGTCCCGTGGGTCCGCCCGGGCCACCCGGTGTGGACGGCGTCGACGGGCAGGACGGCCGCGACGGTGCGCCGGGCGAAAACGGCACCGACGGTCGCCCGCCAGCCGGCTGGACGTGGGTCGACGGCGACGGACGCACCCAGTCGTGCGTCCGCGATTCCGAATCACCCGACGACGCGCCGACCTACACGTGCACGGCACCGTCGGACGGTCCGCCGGGCAGCTCGACCAGAACCCCGCCCCGACTGCCTCCTGGGGAGTGACAGTGGACATCGACATCATCACGCGCGCCCAGTGGGGTGCGAGGTACAGCAACGGCTTCCGGCCGGCACCCGTGCCGTGGCAAGAGAACTGGGCGCACCACAGCGTGACGCTCGCACCGGACATCGAGTGGATCGACGCCAACGGTGACGGCGTGGAGGACGACGAGGCCGCCGCGATGCGGACCCTGGACCAGATCGGCCAGGACCGGTTCGGCGGTGGCATCTCCTACACCGCGGGCATCCCGCCGTCGGGCCGGATCTACGAGGGGCACGGCGTCGACCGCCAGGGCGCGCACACCGGCGGCCGGAACGACATCGCGCGCGCCATCGTGTTCATCGGCAACTACGACATCCACCCGCTCACGCGGGCCCAGATCGTCTCGGCCGCGCTGCTGCTCGCCTACTGGCACAGCCGGGGCTGGTGCCCGCGCCCCGCCCTCAACGGCGGACATCAGCAGGCACCCAACCAGATCGCCACCGCGTGCCCTGGGCGGTACGTGCTGGCGGCCATCCCGGAGATCAACCGCCTGGCGGCGGACCACGCTGCCGGCCGCATCAACCTGGAGGACGACGTGGACTGCGTTTTCGGCGCCGGGTCCAAGATCGCTTACGACCAGCAGTACCACGTGCTGGTCACGGGCCAGATCACCGACGCCCAGATCAAGCGCGACATGGCCCACATCATCGACCGCAACGCCGCTGAGCACGCGGCGACGCGGGCCATGCTCGCCGAGGCCCTGGCCCACCCCGACATCACCCCCGACGAGCTGTCGCGGGTCATGAACGAGGCCGTCGCCACCCACACCCCGACCGCCGAGCAGGTCGCCGCAGCGATGGCGCCCGCCGTGGCCTCGCAGCTGATCGCCGCGCTGCCGCGCGACGACGACGGCGCGCTCCTCGTCGACGTCGACGAGGAGCGCCTTGCCCGGCTGTTCGTCGCCATCACCGGCCGCACGCTGGCCGCCATCCCGAACCCGGAGGTACGGAACTGATGCTGAACCAGTACAGGAAGGCGATCCTGGCGGTCGTCGGCGCGGCCGTGGTCACGGTGCACGAGCTGCTCGGCGGCCCGTGGACCATCGTGCACACCTTGATGGTGGTCATGGCGGTGCTGGGCGCGGTCAGCGTGGAGATCGTCCCGAACCTGCCCAAGGGCAGCGGCCTGGCCAGCTGGTCGAAGGGTGTCGTGGCCGTGCTGGTGGCGGGCGTCGAGACCGCGATACCGCTCCTGGACGACGGGCTGGTCACCGGCTCCGAGTGGCTGGTCATCACGATGGCGGTCCTGACCGTGCTCGGCGTGCCCGGCATCGCGAACGCCCCGCGCTCGGCCCTCAGGACGACGCCTCTGCGGCAGTAGATCCTGCGCACACACGAGTGGGCCCCCGCGTCACCGCCTCCCATCCGGGGGCGGTGGCGCGGGGGCCCGTTTTCGTGGTTACCGGCAGAGCGTGCCGTACGTGCCGCAGTCCGAGGTTCCCGGTGCGACGACGATCAACGCGACGCCGAGGGCGACCAGCAGCACCGGCACGACGACCAACGTCCACAGCAGCAGACGGCGGATCGAGTGCAGCAGCACGACCTGCTCGGTCCCGGCCTGTGCGATGGCCGCGTCGACGGTCGGTGCCGAGCGGATGCGCTCCAGCGACGCCTGGGCGCCACCCACGGCCCAGTTCGGCCCAGGGGTGGAGCTGCCGTTGTCGGTGGCTGGGTCGAACGCTCTGCTCGGTGTAGGCGCGGTCAACGGGTCCTCCTTCGTCGGCATACAGGTAGTGGGTCGTGCCCGGACGGCGGTGTGTTACCCGCCCGCTCCAGCGACCTCGATCAGGACGCCGGGCCGGTGGGCCCGGTGGGGCACGGCGGCAGCTTGGGCGGTGGTGGTTCGCTCTCGATGCGGCTCGCCACAGGATTCCTTCCTTCCGGTTGCGGGTGTGGAGGGGATCCGTGCCCCGCCCTCCGGGGGGACTGGAGTGCGGGGCACGGCCGGTGCGCACGACGTTGCGCGGGCGTGCGCACCGCCCGGCACCGATGGCGGTGCCGGGAGTCCGGTGGTCGCTACTCGGGCGCGTCGGCAGGCACCACGAGGTCCGCGGGCATCTCGGTCGCGACGTCCTGGCTGCCGACGAGGCACCTCAGGTCCATGTCCTGCTCCAGCACGAGCGGACGCCGCAGCAGCACTGTCCCGACCGCGACCAGCAGCACCCGGATGCAGGCGTCGGCGCCCTTGTAGGTTCGGGGCGCCTGGACCAGGAGGTAGCGCGCGGCCTGGATGTAGCGCAGGGCACGGTCGGGGTTGAGGGCGTCGTCGTTCGCCAGCTGGTACAGGGCGGCGGTGAGCATCGAGCTGCGTGCGTCGTCGCGGGCGGTGACCAGGTAGACGGCGTCGCCTCCGGTCTCCATCCTGCTGGCGTCGCGACCGCGGGCCATGACGCGGCGCACCAGGTCGGCGGCGATCAGTGTGGCCGCGTGGCCACGAACGAGGGTGGTCCCGGCGACGTCGCCCCCGGACGGCAGCCGCACCCGGGTGAGCAGCGTGTCACCGGCGCCCTCGGCGTCCATCCGGGCGTGGGCGAGCTGGCCGTAGCGCAGCATGATCTCGTACGCGGGCGTCGGCTCCCCGCCGACGTACGTGCGGGTGGCCTCGTCCCACGTCGACCGGTGACGCATCCGGCCGACGTAGCCGATGCGGTCGATGCGTGGCTCGCGCGGCCGGATCCCGGTCCGGAACCTCTCGACGTCCAGCGGGATGCCGGCACCGAGGCGCTCGGCGGCTTCCACCGCCAGGCCGTGCCTCCACTCGATCAGCCTGTCGTAGGTGCGGCGCAGCTGCTCGACGCGCTGACGCGGGTTGAGGCCGTGCCAGTCGCGGGCCAGGCGCTCGCGGATGAGCTCGGCCCGCTCCGCCTGCAGCTCGGCGAACGCGGCCACGCGCAGCTCCTGGCCGGGATCACGGCGTGCGAGATCAGGTGTGGGGAAGCTGAGTGCGGTGATCATGGCGGCTTGGTCCCCCTAGGGTGATGTCGTCTGGTGGACACCGCGTCCGCCCTCCCGTGGGTGGTTGGGGAGGAGGGCGGACGCGGCTGGTGTGCGGCTCCCGCCGAGGGCGCACACCGCCGGGCCGCCGGCGAGGTCGGCCCGGGGTCTTGGTTACTCCTGTCGCCGCTGGCTGACGTAGTCGCCGAGCGTGTCCACGATGTGCTGGCAGTTCTCCGCAGACCCGGTGAGGAACTCGGAAACCAGCGCGTCCAGCAGGTCCTGCGGGTCGGAGATGACGTTGGGGTCGCGCGGCACTTGCGGCTCATCCATGGTGGCGGGTCCTCAGTGCGTGGCGCGGACGTGCAGTGGGACGTGGAGCGTCCCGTTCGCGGGACACGGCCCAGTAGACGACCGGGCCGAAGGTAGCGAGCACGAGCAGGGGCAGCATCCAATCCGGCATTAGGGACTTCCTCTGGTTGTGGGGCGGCGCCAGTCAGGCGGAAGCCCACGGCCCGGCCGCACAGGACTGCCGAGCGGGTCTGACGTGATCGTCTATCGGTCGCGCCGATGCGTCCTGCGGACGTCGATCACCAAGCCGCCCGAGTGCTCAACGATCTGGTCTCCACGTCGACCGATCATCAGCTTGCAGACCAGGCATCGCTGCTCACGCTTTGGCTTGCGGAGCAGGTACTTCGGCGCGTCCGTTCCACATGCGGCGACCGCGAGGTGGGTGTGGCCGTCGGGTAGCGGGTACGTGAAGGCGTGCACCACCCCATCGGGCGCTGCCCACCACTTCCTCTGCCCGCTCATACCCGCAGGCGAGCCCATACGAAGCTCACATCCTGTTTAACGCAGGTCGGGGGTGCGTCGGTGTTGGTCGTTTCGGGTGGTTCGTCCATTCGGGAGGATCGATGTCCGAGTCGATGCGGACGAGCCCGATCCCCCACGATGATCACCTCCTTGGTTGGGACCCTGCCCCGCCGTCCACGGGCTAGCGGGTTCGGCGGGGCGGGCCACCGGCCGAGGCCGGCCTCATGAAAGTACGCCATGCAATTGCATGGAGCCATACACCGATCGGGCGACCACGACCGAGGCTCGCTGTGACGACCCGGCACACTGACCGGCGGCGGGCTAGCTGTGCGTGGCGAAGGAGACGTTGTGGTGGCAGACATCGACCAGGAGTTCGGGCCGTTCCTCCGGCGGCTCATCCTCGGCAAGCAGTTGCGGCGGCTGCGTGGCACGCGTGACCTGCGGAAGGTTGCCCGGTACGCGGGTATGTCGGAGGCCAGCATCTCTCGGATTGAGCGTGGCAAGCAGACGATCTTGCCCCGCACGGTGCGCGCCCTGTGTCAGGTGTACGAGGTGGGAGCACCAGAGGTGGACATGCTGGTGCGCCAGGCCGAGGAGTCCAACGACCGCGGCGTCCTAACCCTGGACGCCGAGACCGTGCCCGACTGGAGCGGCACGTTCTTCGAGATGGAGGCCGACGCGTCCGCGATCTGGACCTACCAGAGTCAGGTCGTGCCGGGGCTGCTGCAGGTGCCGGACTACATCCGCGCGCTCGTCCAGGCCGCCGAGATGGCCAGCGCGGAGCCGGAGCGCATCGTCGAGTTGCGAACCGCACGCCAGCGTCGCCTCACCGCGGCTCGGCCACCGGTGTTGCGTGCGGTTCTGGACGAGGCCGTGCTGGTGCGTCCGGTCGGCGGTGCCGATGCGATGGCTCGCCAAGTCGAGCACTTGATCGGCATGAGCGAGCAGGACAACATCGCGTTGCAGGTGTTGCCGTCGAGTATTGGTGCGCACATTGCGATGACCGGCAGCTTCACCATGTTGCGCTATCCGGACGAGTTGGAAATCGGCGTCGTGTACATGGAGCACGATCACGCTGGGTTGATGGCGGAGCGGCCGTCGGATCTTGCGCGGTACGCCCACATGTTCGAACGGTTGTGCGCTGTGGCTCTCAGTCGAGCGGACAGCCGTGAGCTTCTCGTTAGCCTGGCACAGCAGTATCGGGCTAGCGGAAGGGGTACGGGCGGATGAGCCTGGACCTGGAAACAGAGGAGGTCTCGTGGCGAAAGAGCAGCTACAGCGGCGGTACGGGTGGCGATTGCGTCGAGCTGGCCTGTGCGGGCGAATCCCGACTGCTGCGTGATTCGAAGAACGCCACCGGCCCGCAGCTCGCCTTCGGGCCGCAGGCCGCGCACGCGTTCGTCGCCGCGCTGAAGACCGGACGTTTCGGCGGCTGACCACGTGGAGAGTCGAGGGGCCGGGGGATTTACCCCGGCCCCTCGATCATGCGGAGGCCGGCATGCCGCGCTCCACGTGTGCTTTGCCACCGGCAACTACCAGGGTGTTACACCACGCACTACGAACG
>NZ_JBVJVK010000074.1:0-38073 GCF_055603705.1 Actinosynnema sp. NPDC037264
GGCCCTTACGGGCACCCCAGGCAGGCCAAAGCCGGGCAGGCCTGGCGGGAAAAGCGTCCGCCAGGCCTGCCCGGCTTCGACCAGCCTATGGCACCCGAACCCATGTCAAATCGGGCCTAGGTGGGGGTGCTGCGGGTCCGTTGTGGGTGGGTGGGGTCGGGTGGTCTCGGTGCGGGTGTGCGGGTCCGTTGTGGGCGGGCGGGGTCTGGTGGTCTCGGTGGGCGGGTGGTGGATCACTCGGTTGGGCGAAGAGTGGAACCTGGGACAACCCGAATCGCATGTCTTCCGTTAGCCGGATAAAACGGCGGCCCGGCGGCGGACAGGTGTGGCGAGGGTGGAAGAGGGTGGAAGGGGGGTGGGGAGGGGCGGAGGTGCGGTGTGGTGGTGGGTGGTGGCGGGGGTCGGGGTTAGTGGAGGTTGATCCAGTAGCGCCGGATGACACCGTGGTCGGTGGGGTGGGTGCCGTCGTAGATGCCGCCGTTGCGCTCGATCGTCTTGGCCGACGCGGTGTTGGTGTCTTCGCAGACCAGCAGCACGCGGTGCAGGGTGAGGGAGCGGGCCTCGTCCAGCATGCGGCCCAGGGCCCAGGTGGCCAGGCCCCGTCGGCGCGCGGAGGGGCGGATGCCGTAGCCGATGTGGCCGAAGGTCCGCACGTGGTCGTCAGGGGTGAGCCGGAGTGCGATGCCGCCGAGCACGTGGCCGTCCTCGACGATCCACCGGCACACCGAGCCGGGCCTGTCGGCCATGCGCGCGACCCAGGTGGCGAACCCCGCAGGCGAATCGACCTCGTCGGACGGGAGCAGGCCGAAGCCGTCCTCGTGGACGCCCGGGCCCCAGTCGTCGCGTGCCGCCAACCAGGCGTCGTGGAGGCGGGTGATCGGCGCGATCAGGTCCGGCACGGCCCGAGCTTCCTCAAGATCCGTTCCGGGCGATGAGCATTCCGCCCGGGACTTCGTCGTCGGGGCCGATGAGGACCTGCGCCTCGATGGTGAAGCCCGCGTCACGCAGCCAGCCGGCCACTCGCTCGACCGGGCGGCGGTGGACGTGGACGGACATCGGGTGGCCGCCGTAGCCCTCGGTCTTGAGGCGGGCGCGGTCGCCTACGTGGAAGCCGAGCATGACGACGCCGCCCGGCCGCAGCACGCGGTGGAAGTGGGTCAGGACCGCGGGGATCTCGCGGTCCGGGATGTGGATGATCGAGTAGAACGCCAGCACGCCGCCGACGGAGTCGTCGGCCAGGTCGAGGTCGGTCATGGAGCCGACGTGGAAGCGCAGGTCGGGGTGGCGCCGGCCGGCGAGCTCGACCATCCGGGGTGAGAGGTCGACGCCGAACACGTCCAGGCCGAGGCCGTGGAGGTGGGACGTGATCAGGCCCGGTCCGCAGCCGATGTCGGCGACCGGGCCGCCGACCTCGCGGGCGGCCTCGGCGAACATCGCCAGGACGCCCCGCAGCAGCGGGGTCTTCGCCAACGCCTCGCCCGCGATGTCGAGGTAGCTCTCGGCCACCGTGTCGTAGGAAACCCTGGTGTCGGTCAGCCAGTCGTCTGCGCTCACCGCGGTGACGTTAGCGGCGGCGGTTCGGGGGCCGGGTCAGGGGAGGAGCTTGTACGGGGGCTCCAGCCGGGGGTCGCTCCACCGCAGCGCGCCGGCGCAGGGCGCGGAGTCCAGCCGGCGGACGGTCAGGGTGAGCTCGCGCAGCGGCTGCCGCACGTCGATGTCCAGCTCGATGGTGGGGTTCTCGGCGGTCAGCGTCCCGCTCATGCGGTCGCCGGCGACGACGGTCCACTCCACGCGGCTGTCGGGGCAGTCGGCGTGCTCGTGGACGAGCGTGCCGGTGACGGCCGTGATGTCCTCACGGCCGGGTTCCCACGTCGTGGTGACGGCGCCTCCACCGGACAACGGCCACCGGTAGGACGACGTGTCGGAGCAGTTCTTCATCCCGGCCTCGTCGAAGGCGCACGGGTGGTCGAACGAGTCCTGCGCGGGGACGTCGCCGCCGACGTGGGTCATCGAGACGGGCGCGGCCCAGATCGCCGTAGCGAGGCTCACCCACGCGAACACCACCCAGGCGGCGAACTTCACCCCGCGCCTCCCCACGACCCGCGCCGTGGCCAGTGTCGGGCAGCGGAGCCGGACGGGGCAAGCGTCACAGGGGGCGGTTTTGCCCGTGGCGGGCGGCTCGGTGAAGATGGCCCCGATGCGAGACGACCTCCACGTCCGGGAGCTGGCTGCGGTGAGTTGCGGTACCTCGGTCGATCGCGTGGCCGCCCCGTGACCGGGGTCGGGTTGGAGACCATCGCCCGCGAGTGGGGGCGGATCGGGTGCGTCGGGTTCGGCGGGCCGCCCGCGCACATCGCGTTGCTGCGGGACCTGTGCGTGACCCGCCGGGGGTGGCTGTCCGATCGCGAGTTCGAGGACGGCATCGCGGTCACCAACCTGTTGCCCGGGCCCGCTTCCACGCAGCTCGCGATCCTCTGCGCGTGGCGGCTGCGCGGCGCGGCGGGCGCGGTGGTCGGCGGGGTCTGCTTCATCGTGCCGGGGTTGGTGTTGATCCTGGCGCTGGCCGTGCTGTTCCTGGCCGACAACGCCCCCGCGTGGGTCACGGGGGCGGCGGCGGGCGCGGGGGCGGCGGTGCCGGCGGTGGCGGTGCACGCGGCGTGGGGCCTGATCCCGGGCAGCTACCGGCGGGTCGGCGCGGCGTGGGCGGCACGGGTGCGCTGGGCGGCGTACCTGGTGGTCGGCGCGGTGGCGGCGGCGGTGACCGGGCCGTGGTTGGTGCTCGTGCTGGTCGCCGCCGGGTTGGTGGAGATCGCGGTGCGGACGCCGCCGGGCCGGGGCGCGAACTGGCCCGTGGTCCTGGCCCTGCCCGCCGCCGGGGGCGGGCTGGGCGCGTTGACGTGGGTGGCGGCCAAGGTCGGCGCGCTGTCGTACGGCGGCGGTTTCGTGATCATCCCGTTGATGCGGCAGGACGCCGTGCACACGTACGGGTGGATGACCGACGCGCAGTTCCTCAACGCGGTGGCGCTCGGGCAGATCACCCCGGGACCGGTCGTGCAGACGGTCGCGGTCGTCGGCTACGCCGCCGCCGGGCTGGGCGGCGGGCTGCTGGCCGCGTTCGTGGCGTTCGCGCCGTCGTTCGTGATGGTCATCGCGGGCGGCCCGAGGCTGCAACGGCTGCGGGACGACGACCGGGCCCAGGCGTTCCTCACCGGCGCGGGCGCGGCGGCCATCGGCGCGATCGCGGGCTCCACCGTGCCGCTGGCCTGGTCGCTGCACGAGCCGTGGCAGTTCGTCCTGCTCGGCCTCGCCGTGCTGTGGCTGCTGGCGCTGCGCCGGGGCGTGGTGAGCGCCCTGGTCGCCGCGGGCGTCGTCGGCGCCCTGATCCCGCTGTTCTGAAGCGGGGCCGGGGCGCCGACGACCGGACCTCAGTCCATGGCCGCGCGCAACGACGCCGGCCGCATGTCGGTCCACACCTTGTCGACGTGCGCCGAGCACTCGTCCTTGGTGCCCTTGGTGCCCTCGAACCGCCACCCGGCGGGCACGTCGTGGTGCGCGGGCCACAACGAGTACTGGCCCTCGTCGTTGACCAGGACCTGGTACGTGATGTCGTCCCTCATGCCTCGTTCTCCTCCTGTGTTCTCGCATACCCGCGCAGTGTCGGGCTGACTGTGACGAAAACCGTGATGACGAAGATGCCCGCCGCGCAGACCACCACGGCGGCGCCGGCCGACAGCGCCTCGGTCAGCACGCCGCCGACCAGCGGACCGGCCGCGCCCGCGCCGCCCACGACGACACCCATCACCCCGCTGAGCCGTCCGCGCAGCTCGTCGGGGGTGAGCAGCAGCTGGTGGGTGCTGATCGTGGTGTTGGCGGTCGGCGCGAGGAAGCTCATCAGGGCGAACAGCACCCCGATCAGGTAAGCCGACTCGACCGCCAACGCGCACGGCACCAGCAGGGTCAGCACCCAGAACACCGACGCGATCGACCGGTGCGGCCCGAGCACGCGGTGCAGCCACGGCGCGGCCAGGGCGCCGAGCACGCCGCCGACGCCGAGCATCGCCGCCATCACGCCGATCTCGCCGAACGACGCGCCCCGGTCGCGCACCAGCACGAGTACGACCACGTAGAACGCGGTGAAGAACAGGTTCAGCACCACCGCGCACAGCGCCGTCACCCGGATCTCCCGCCGGCCCCACACCCACCGCAGGCCCTCGCCGATCGACCGCAGCAGGTGCGGGTGCGACCCGACCGGCGCGGACGGCGGCACCCGCAGGAACAGCAGCGCCACGAACGCCACCACGTGCGTGGCCAGGTCCACCAGGAACGGCAGCCAGCGGGTCACCGCGAACAGCGCGCCGCCCAGCGCCGTCCCCGCCATCTGCCCCAACGACGACCGCGCGCTGTTCATCGCCACGGCCGTCGCCAGCTGCGACTCCGGCACGAGCCGCGGCAGGCACGCGTCCTCGGCGGGCTCGAACAACGCCCGGCACACGCCGAGCACCGCGGCGACCGCCATGACGTGCGGGATCGTGACCGCGTCGACCCACATCGCCACCACGAGCCCGCCCAGGGCGACCACCTGGGCGGCCTCGCAGCACAGCATGATCCGGCGGCGGTCCCACCGGTCGACCAGCGCGCCGGCCGGCAGCCCGACCAGCAGCTGCGCGGTGGCGTCCACGGTCAGCACGAGACCGGACAGCACCGGCGACTCGGTCAGGAACAGCACCAGCAGCGGCAGGGCCAGCATCGACGCGCTGAACCCCACCTCGGCCAGCGCCTGACCGCCCCACAGCAGCGTGTAGTTCCGGTTGCGCGCCAGGGACGTCGTCACAGCGCACCCCGGCAGTCCGCGGCGATCGCCCGCAACGCGGCGGCGAAGTCGGCGGCCACCGCCCCGATCTCCGCGCCCGAGTGCGCCGACGGGTGGTAGTACCAGGTGAAGCCCAGCGTCCGGCCCGCCTCGCCGACCACGTCGAGCACGTGGTCGGCGGTGTCGGACGGGTCGTGGTCCGCGCCGACGGAGGGCCGCACGGCCCGGTAGAGGCCGCTCGACCGGTCCGAGCCGCCGTCGAACTGGCCCAGGTAGTTGAACGACACCGCGGGCCGCCCGCCGTCGGGCACCAGGCCGTGCTGCCGCAGCGGCCCGTACCCGAACCCGTTGCCCGGCACGGCCCGCAGCTGCCGCCGCACCGCCTTGACCCGGTCGCGCCAGCTGCCGTCCGGCACCTCCAGCGACACCGGGAACACCGCGGTGAACCAGCCGACGGTCCGCGAGAGGTCCACGTCCAGCACGTCCTCGCGCCCGTGGCCCTCCAGGTCCACCGCGACCCGCGACGATCCCGTCCACCGGGACAACGCCCACGCCAACGCGGCCAGCAGCACGTCGTTGATCCGCGTGCGGTAGGCGGCGGGCGCGCCGCGCAGCAACGCGTCCGTGTCCTCCTCGGACAGCTCCACGGTCACCGCCTCGGGCGGCCCGGACGGCGCCGGGAACGGCGGGAACGACCGGGTCCAGTGCTCGACCTCGTCGGCCAGCCCGCCGCCGAGCACGTGGGCCTCCAGCCGCCGCGACCACTCCTGGTACGAGGTGGTCTTGGCGCCGAGGTCCTCGCCCCGGTAGGCGGTCTCCAGGTCGTCCAGCAGGATCCGCCACGACACCCCGTCGACCACGAGGTGGTGCGCCACGAGCAGCAGCAGCGGTTGGTCGTGCCCGGATGGTTCGGCACGGAACAGCACCGCCCGGAACAACGGACCGGTGGCCAGGTCGAACGAGGCGTGCACCTCGTCCGCGACCTCCTCCAGCCCCGCCACCCCGTCCACGACGGTCAGCACGTCGACGTCGCCCACGTCGTCGTTGTGCTGCCGCCACACCCCGTCGACCGAGGTGAACCGCAGCCGCAGCGCGTCGTGGTGGGCCACCAGCACGCCCAACGCCCGCCGCAACGCCGCCACGTCCACCGCCGGGTCCAGCTCCACCAGGTGCGACTGGTTGAAGTGGTGCGGGTTGCGCCGCCCGGACGTCAGGAACCAGTGCTGGATCGGCGTCAGCGGCACGTCGCCCACCACCGGCGCCCGGTCGGCCGACGACGCGACCTCCACCGCGACGTGCGGGGCGAGCGCCGCCACGGTCTGGTGCACGAACAGGTCACGGGTGGCGAACCGGTAGCCGGCCTGCCGCGCCCGCGCCACCACCTGCATGCTCAGGATCGAGTCGCCGCCCAGCGCGAAGAAGTTGTCCTGCGCGCCCACCTTCGGCACGCCGAGCACGTCGGCCCAGACGGCGGCCAGCGCCTCCTCCACCGGCCCGGCCGGCGCGACGTACCCGGCGCCGAGGAGCGCGCCGAAGTCCGGCTCGGGCAGCCTCGCCCGGTCCACCTTGCCGTTGGGGCTGATCGGCAGCGCGTCCACCGGCACGAACACCGACGGCACGAGGTAGTCCGGCAGCGACTCGCCCAGGAACTCCCGGACCTCCTCCACCCGGGACGACCGCGCGGCCTCGCCCACGACGTACGCGACGAGCCGCTTGTGGCCCCGCGCGTCCGCCCTGGCCACGACGACCGCCTCGCGCACGTCCGGGTGCCGCAGCAGGGCCGTCTCGATCTCGCCGAGCTCGATGCGGAACCCGCGGATCTTCACCTGCTCGTCGGCCCGGCCCACGAACTCCAGCACGCCGCGCCCGGTCCACCGCACCACGTCGCCCGTGCGGTACATGCGGGACCCCGCCGGAGAATCGGACTCGGCGGCGTACGGGTTCGCCAGGAACCGCGACGCGGTCAGCCCCGGCCGGTCCAGGTACCCGCGCGCCAACCCGACGCCGGACACGTACAGCTCGCCGGCCACCCCGATCGGCACCGGCCGCAGCTCGCCGTCCAGCACGTGCACGCGCGTGCCGGGGATCGGCCGGCCGATCGGCGGCACGCCGCCGGGCTCCAGCGGCCCGCTCCACGACGTGACCACGGTGGACTCGGTCGGACCGTAGGCGTTGATCATCCGGCGGCCCGGGGCCCACCTGCGCACCAGGTCCGCCGAGCACGCGTCGCCGCCCACCACCAGCGTGCGGAACGTCGGCAGCGGCACGTCCGGCACGGTGGCCAGCGCGACCGGCGGGATCAGCGCGTGGGTCACGCCGAACGTCTGGATCACTTCGGCCAGCTGGTCGCCCAGCAGCGGTCCGGGCGGCGGCACCACGAGTGCCGCGCCGGCGGGCAGGGCCATGCACAGCTCCAGCACCGACGCGTCGAAGCTGGGGGAGGAGAACTCCAGCACCCGGTCGCCCGGCGTGACCTGGAAGTGCTCGATCTCGGCCGCCGCGAACGTGGCCAGGCCGGCGTGCGACACCACCACGCCCTTCGGCCGCCCGGTCGACCCGGACGTGTAGATCACGTACGCCGGGTGCTCCGGCCGCACCGCCACACCGGGGTCGGTGTCGGGCTGACCGGACACGTCGAGCGGACCGTCCAGCACCACCAGCGGCCGGGCGTCGTCGAGCATGAACGCGATCCGCTCGGCCGGGTACTCCGGGTCGACGGGCAGGAACGCGGCGCCGGCCTTGAGCACCGCCAGCTCCGCCACCAGCAGGTCGACCGAGCGGGGCAGCCGCAGCGCGACGATCCGCTCCGGGCCCGCGCCGAGCCCGATCAGGTGGTGCGCCAACCGGTTCGCGCGGGCGTTCAGCTCGACGTAGGTCACGTCGGCGGCACCCGTCAGCGCCAACGCGTCGGGCGTGCGCGCGACCTGCGCCTCGACCAGCTCCACGAAGCCGGGCCCGTCGACGGCGGGCCCGGTCGAGCCCCACGCCGCCAGCAGCTCCCGCTCGGCCGGCGGCAGCACCGGCAGCGCCCACAGCGGGCGGTCGGGGTCGGCCGCGATGCCGGCCAGCAGCACGCCGAGGTGCTCGACCAGCCGCTCGACCGTGCCCGCGTCGAACAGGTCGGTGTTGTACTCGACCGACCCGTGCAGCCCGCCGTCGGGCGCCTCGGTGAACTCCACCGTCACGTCGAAGCTGCTGCTCACCGTGGGCTGCTCGACGTCCTCCGCGTCGAGCCCGGGGAAGCCCGCCGCCTGCGGCGCGTTCTGCAACGCCACCACGGCCTGGAACAGCGGCGTGCGGCTGGTGTCGCGGTCGGGCCGCACCGCGTCCACGACCCGCTCGAACGGCACGTCCTGGTGCGCGAACGCGTCCAGCACGGTCTCCCGCGTGCGGGCCAGGAACTGCGGGAACGTCGCGGTCGGCTCGACCCGCGCCCGCAGCGTCACCGTGTTGACGAAGAACCCGACCAGGTCCTGCGTCTCCGGCAGGTCGCGACCGGACGCCACCGTGCCGACCGCGAAGTCGTCCTGCCCGGACCACCGGTGGAACAGCACCTCACAGGCGGCCACCAGCGCCATGAACAACGTGCCGTCCACGGCCCGCGCCAGCTCCCGCAGCCGGTCCGCGACCTCCGCCGGCACCGCGAACCCGGTCTGCGCGCCCGCCGTCGTCTGCACGGGCGGCCGCGGCCGGTCCGTCGGCAGCTCCAGGGCGGGCACGCCGGCCAGCTGGTCGCGCCAGTAGTCCAGCTGCGCGTCCAGCGGCCGTGCCCGTTGCCAGGCGGCGAAATCGGCGTACCGGACGGGCAGCGGCGGCAGCTCCTCGCCGCCGTACAGCGCGGCCAGGTCGGACATCAGCACGCCACCGGACCAGCCGTCGGTGACGATGTGGTGCATCGTCAGCGCCAGCACGTGGTCCTCCGGTCCGCGGCGCACCAGCACCGGCCGGAACAACGGCCCCTCGGCCAGGTCGAACGGCTCGGGCGCGGGCACCTCGTCCACCACCGGCAGCGTGACGTCCGCCGGCCGCACCACGGCGACCGGCAGGCCGTCCACCGCCGGGAACGTGGTCCGCAGCGACTCGTGCCGCTCGACCAGCGCCCTCAACGCCCGCTCCAGCCGCGGCACGTCCAGCGCACCGCGCAGCCGCACGGCCAGCGGCGTCACGTACTCGGTGCCGCCGGGCTGGAACTGGTCCAGGAACCACAACCGCTGCTGCGCGAACGACAGCGGCCCGTCACCGTCCACGCGGGTGATCTCGCGGCCGGTCGACGCGGACCCGGACAGCCGGGCCGCCAGCGCCGCCACGGTCGGGTGGTCGAACAGGTCGCGCGGCGAGACGTCGAAGGACGACCGCAGCCGCGACACCACCCGGATGCTGGAGATCGAGTCGCCGCCGAGGGTGAAGAAGTTGTCCTCCGCGCCCACCTCGGCCAGGCCGAGCACGTCGGCCCACACGTCCGCGACCAGCCGCTCGGCCCCGGTGCGCGGCGCGACGAACCCGCCCGCCGCCGACGCCTCCCGCTCCGGCGCGGGCAGCGCGGCCCGGTCCAGCTTGCCGTTGGCGTTGAGCGGCAACCGCTCCAGCGCCACGTAGGCGGTCGGCACCATGTAGTCCGGCAACGACCGCTCGACGTGCTCGCGCAACCCGGCGGCCGCGGCCGTGCCGGCGGGCACGTAGTAGGCGACCAGCCGGTCGTCCCGCACGATCACCGCGACCTGCGCCACGGCCTCGTGCGCGGCCAGCACCGCCTCGATCTCGCCGAGCTCGATGCGGAACCCGCGGATCTTCACCTGCTGGTCCGCGCGCCCGAAGTACTCCAGCCTGCCGTCGACCCACCGGGCCAGGTCGCCGGTGCGGTACATGCGCGTGCCGGGAGGGCCGAACGGGTCGGCGGGGAACCGCTGCGCGGTCAGGCCCGGCCGGTCGAGGTAGCCGCGCGCCACCCCCGGACCGGCCACGAACATCTCGCCGACCACGCCGGGGGCGACGGGCTGCAACTCGTCGTCGAGCACGTAGACGCGCAGGTCGGGGATGGGCACGCCGATGGAGCCGTCCGCGTGCGTCCAGGTGACGTGCACGGTCGTCTCGGTGATCCCGTACATGTTGACCAACGCGCCCGAGCCGCGCCACGCGGACACCTTGCGCAGGTCCAGCGCCTCACCGCCGAAGATCACGTACCGGACGTCGAGGTCGGGCGCTTCCTCCAGCAGCTGGTAGAACGCCGACGGCGTCTGGTTCAGCACGGTCACGCCCTCGTCGGCCACCAGCCGGGCGAAGTCGCGCGGCGACCGCGACACCTCGTACGGCACGACGACGAGCCGGCCGCCGTGCAGGAGCGGTCCCCACAGCTCCCAGACGGAGAAGTCGAAGGCGTAGCTGTGGAACAACGTCCACACGTCGTCGGGCCCGAAGCCGAACCAGTGGTCGGTCTCGGAGAACAACCTGACCACGTTCGAGTGCGGGATCACGACGCCCTTGGGCCTGCCGGTCGAGCCGGACGTGTAGATCACGTACGCGGCGTTGTCCGGTCGCAGCGGGACGTCCGGGGCGTCGGTCGGCAGCCCGGACAGGTCGGGCAGCCCGTCCAGGGTCACCGCCGGCCGGGCGTCGGAGATCATGGACGCGATCCGGTCGGCCGGGTACGACACGTCCAGCGGCAGGTAGGCCGCACCGGACTTCAGCACGCCCAGCACCGCGACCACGAGGTCGAGCGAGCGCGGGAAGCGCAGCGCCACCAGTGATTCCGGGCCCGCGCCGGCCGCGACGAGGTGGTGCGCCAACCGGTTGGACCGCTCGTCCAGCTCCCGGTAGGTCAGGCTCGCGCCGCCGCACGTCACCGCCGGCGCGTCCGGCGTGCGCGCCGCCTGCGCGGCGAACAGCGACGGGATGGTGTCCTCGACCACCGCGCCGGACGACGTGCCGTTCCACGACACCAGCACCTGGTCGCGCTCGTCGTCGGACAGCCACGGCAGCTCGAACACCCGCCGCCGCGGGTCCGCGCCGATCGCGTCGAGCAGCCGGGCCAGCCTGTCGCCGAGCGCGGTGATCGTGCCGGCGTCGAACAGCCGGGGGTCGTAGGTCAGCTCCACGTGCAGGGAGTCGTCCACGTACGCCCGCACGGTCAGCGGGAACGACGTGGTGTCCAGGCTGTCCACCTCGCCGATGCCCGGCGCGCCGTCCGGCGAGTCCTTCTCGACCGGGTAGTTCTCGAACGCGAGCAGGCTGTCGAACAGGCGCGTGCCCGCCCACCCCTGCACCTGCGCGAGCGACACGTGCTCGTGCCGGCGGGACTCGGCCTGCGAGTCCTGCAACCGCCGCAGCCAGGTCACCACGTCGGCGTCGGGCTCCACCGACACCCTGGTCGGCACGGTGTTGATGAACATGCCGACGATCGACTCGACGCCGGGCAGCTCCGCGGGACGGCCGGACACCGTGCTGCCGAACACCACGTCCCGCCGGCCCGAGGTGCGGGCCAGCAGCACCGCCCACGCGCCCTGGACCAGCGTGTTCACCGTGAGGCCGTGCGTGCGGGCGACCGCGTCCAGCCGGTCGGCGGGCAGGTCCAGCACGACCTGCGCGGACGACTCGGCGCGGTGCGCCTCGGTCGGCCGCCGGTCGAACGGCAGGGCGGTGGGCTCCTCGAACCCGGCCAGCACACCGCGCCAGTACGACTCGACGGCCGACTGGTCGACCTCGGCGAGCCACGCCAGGTAGTCGCGGAACGGCCGCCGCGCCGGGGCCGTGCCGCCCGCGTACTCGGTGAGCACCTCGCCGAACACCTGCGCGGTGCTCCAGCCGTCGAGCAGCAGGTGGTGCGAGGTCCACAACAGGTCGATCGCGGTGTCCGACGGCCGCCCGACCACCAGCCGCATCAACGGCGCCGCGGTCAGGTCGATGCCCGCCGCCGCGTCGGCCGCGACCACCTCGTCGGTCACGTCGGCGTAGGTCACCGGCACGGTCACGCCGCGCCGCACCACCTGCACCGGCTCGTCCAGCCCTTCCCACACCACCTCGGTGCGCAGGACGGGCGTGCGGTCGACCACGCGTTGCCACGCCTCGGCGAACCGCCGCGGATCGTCCACTCCGGACAGTCGCACGCGCAGCTGGTTCACGTACGCCGTGCCGTCGTCCACCAAGCCGTGGAACAGCATGCCCGCCTGCAACGGGGTCAGCGGGTAGACGTCCTCCACGTCCCGGTCGACGATCCGGTCCACCTGCTCGGCGGTGAGCTTCGCGAGCGGGAAGTCCGACGGCGTGCGGCCCCACGCGTCCGGCCCGGCGCAGTGCGCGACGATCCCGCGCAGCGCGTCGACCATCCGGTCGGCCAGCGCCCGCACCGCGGCCTCGTCGTGCGCCTCGGTGGAGTACTCCCAGTCCAGCACCAGCTCCCCGGACGACACCGCGGCGCTGATGTCGAGCAGGTGCGGGCGCACGGCGTCGTCCGGCACCTCGCGGCCGTGGTCGAGGTCGTCGAGCTCGGCGTCGTACTGGCCCAGGTAGTTGAAGCACACGCGCGGCAGCGGGCCGGTCACGCCCCGGTCCCAGTACTTCAGGGCCTCGTAGCTCAACCCCTTGTCGGGCACGGCGCGCAGCTGCTCCTTCACCGACTTGAGGGCCGCGCCCCAGTCCCCGTCCGGCAGTTCCAGCGCCACCGGGAACTCGGCGGTGAACCAGCCGACCGTGCGGGACAGGTCGACGCCGTCGAACAGCTCCTCCCGGCCGTGGCCCTCCAGCGTCACCAGCGCCCGCCCGGCGAACGCCGAGGCCAGCGCGGTGAGCAGCACGTCGTTGACCTGCGTGCGGTAGGCGTCGGGCACGGTGTGCAGCAGCGCGTCCGTCTCGGCCTTGCCCAGCCGCACCGACACGCTGCGCGCGGTGCCCGCCGAGGTCGGCACGGGCTCCTCCACCGGCACGTCGGCCCAGTGCGGCAGGGCGGCGTCGAACCGGCCCTCGCGCACGTGCCGGTCCAGCCGGTGCGCCCACTCGGTGAACGCCGTGCTCTTCGGTCCCAGGTCGCCGCCGTTCAGCGCGGTGCCCAGGTCCTCCAGCAGGATCCGCCACGACACCGCGTCGACCACCAGGTGGTGCGCGGTGACGAACAGCCTGCCGTCGTCGAACAGCACCGCGCGCAGCAGCGGGCCGTGCCGCAGGTCGAGACCCGTGCGGGCGAGGTGGGCCTCGGTGGCGAGGTCGCCCGAGGCGAGGCGGAACACCTCGGCGGGCTCCACGTCCGCCACCTCCTGCCGCCACTCGCCGTCGACCTGCGTGAACCGCAGCCGCAGCGCGTCGTGGTGGGCGACGACGGCCCGCACGGCGGCCCGCACCGCGGCCGGCTCGACGTCGCCGAGCTCCACCACGACCGACATGGTGAAGTGCGCCAACGGCCCCTGCTCGGCGAAGAACCAGCGCTGGACCGGGGTGAGCGGCACGGGCCCGGTGACGGTCTCGTGCGTCGGCCCGGTGTCGTCGGTGACGGCGAGCGCGAGGTCCGCGACGGTCTGCCGGAGGAAGACGTCCTTGGACGTCAGCTTCAGCCCGGCCTGCCGGGCCCGGGACACGACCTGCATGCTCAGGATCGAGTCGCCGCCCAGGGCGAAGAAGTTGTCCCGCGCGCCGACCCGGTCGACGCCGAGCACGTCGGCCCAGATCTCGGCGAGCGTGGCCGCGACACCCGGTTCGGGGGCCACGTACCCGGTCTCGGTGAACGTCGGCGCGGGCAGCGCCCGCCGGTCCACCTTGCCCGCGGGCGTCATCGGCAGCGCGTCCAGCGCCACGAACGCCGACGGGACCAGGTAGTCCGGCAGCCGCTGCTTGAGCCAGCCGGCCAGGTCGGTGGCCGTGCCCGCGGTGTAGGCGACGAGCCGCTGGTGGCCGTTGTGCTCGCGCGCCACCACCGCGGCCTGCGCCACGTCCGGGTGGTGCAGCAGCGCCGCCTCGACCTCGCCCGGCTCGACCCGGAAGCCGCGGATCTTCACCTGGTCGTCGGTGCGGCCCAGGTATTCGAGGGCGGCTTCCGCCCCGTCCCCGGTGGGGACCCACCGCACCTTGTCCCCGGTGCGGTACATCCGCGCGCCGGGCCCGCCGAACGGGTCGGCCAGGAACCGCTGGGCGGTCAGGCCCGGCCGGTCGTGGTAGCCGCGGGCCACCTGCGCACCGCCGAGGTAGAGCTCACCGGGCACGCCGACCGGCACCGGGCGCAGGTCCTCGTCGAGCACGTGGGCGACCAGGTTGAGCAGCGGGCGGCCGATCAGCGCGCGGTCCCCGGTGACGACGGTGGCCACCGAGTCGACCGCCACCTCGGTGGGGCCGTAGTAGTTGTGCGCGGTGGTGCGCGACGTGGCCAGCGTCCGCCACAGCGCGTGCGGCAGCGCCTCGCCGCCGAGCATCACGGTCGCCGGCACGTGGTCGCCGTCGAGCAACCCGGCCGGGATGAGCTGCTGCACGTACGACGGGGTCAGGTCGAGGAAGTCCACGTGGTGCTCGCGGACGTACTCCACCAGGGCGGCCGGTTCGAGCCGGACGTCGTCGGTGATCACGTGCAGCTCGTGGCCCGCCGCCATGAGCAGCGGCCCTTCCCACGACGTGTCGAAGGAGAACACGGCGGTCACCGCGACCCGCGTGGGTTCGGCGGCGAGCACCCGGTGGTGGTCGTGCACCAGGTTGGTCAGCTGCCGGTGCTCGACCACGACGCCCTTGGGCACGCCGGTCGAGCCGGACGTGTAGATCACGTAGGCGGCTTGGTCCGGCCGCACGACCACGTCCGGGCGCGTGGCGGGGTAGCCGGCGAGGTCGGGCGCCTCGTCCAGCACGAGCGCCGGGCGCGCGTCGCGCAGCAGGAAGTCGACCCGGTCGCGCGGCAGGTCCCGGTCCACCGGCAGGTACACCGCGCCCGCCTTGTGCACGGCCAGGATCGCCACCACCGAGTCGGCCGACCGCGGCAGCGACACCGCGACCACCCGCTCCGGACCCGCGCCCGCGGCCAGCAGGTAATGCGCGAGCCGGTTGGCCCGCGCGTCGACCTCGGCGAAGGTCAGGCGGGTGTCGCCGCACACCAGCGCGCCGGCGTCGGGCGTGCGCCGCGCCTGCTCCTCGAACACGGCGGCGAACGTGGTGTCGGGGACGTCGAGCCGCGCGCCGTGCCCGTCGGGCTCGTCGCCGAGCAGCAGCGGCAGCTCGCCCACCGGGCGGTCCGGCGCGGCCGTGACGCCCTCCAGCAGCACCAGCAGGTGCCGCGTCATCCGGTCGACCGTCTCCGCGTCGAACAGGTCGGTGCTGTACTCGACCGCGCCGCGCAGCTCGCCGTCGACCTCGCCGAACTCGACGGTGAGGTCGCACGTCGAGGTCACCAGCGGCAGCTGGAGGTCCTCCACCCGCAGGCCGGGCAGCTCGGGCGCGTCGGCGCCGAAGTTCTGCATCAGCACCATGACGTCGAACAGGGCGTTGCGGCTGGGGTCGCGGTCCGGGCGGACGGCGTCCACCACCCGCTCGAACGGCACGTCCTGGTGCGCGAAACCGTCCCGCACGGTGGCCCGCACGTCGGCCAGGACCTCCGTGAACGACCGCCGCGGGTCCACGGTGGACCGCAGCACGACGGTGTTGACGAACAGGCCGACCACGTCGTCCAGCTCGGCCCGACCGCGACCGGAGACCGCCGTGCCGACCGCGATGTCGTCCTGCCCGGTGTAGCGGGCCAGCAGCACCTTCGTGGCCGCCAGCAGCGCGGTGAACAGGGTGTCGCCGTGCTCGGCCGCCAACGCCTTCACGGCCTTCGCGACCGGCGTGGGCACGGTGAACCCGTGCATCGCGCCGGTGGTGCCGCGCACCGCCGCCCGCGGCCGGTCGGTCGGCAGCTCCAGCGGCTGGACGCCGGCCAGGCGCCCGGCCCAGTGGTCGACCGCGGGCTCGGGCAGCCAGGCCGTGTAGTCCACGTACTGCACGGCGAGCGGCGGCAGCTCCTCGCCCGCGTAGAGCGCGCCGAGGTCGCGGGCCAGCACCCCGGTGGACCAGCCGTCGGTGACGATGTGGTGCAGCGTCAGCACGAGTACGTGGTCCTCGGGCGCCACCCGCACCAGCCGGGTCCGGAACAGCGGCCCCTCGCGCAGGTCGAACGGCGTGCCGACCTCGTCGAGCAGCACCGCCTCCCAGTCGGAGTCCTCGACCGCGAGCGGCACCTGGAACGGCTCGTGCACGAGCTGCACGCCGTCGTCGAACGTCGTGCGCAGCGACTCGTGCCGGGCCACCAGGCCGTCGAGGGCACGCCGCAGCGCGTCCGGGTCGAGCGGTCCGCGCAGGCGCAGCGCGGTGGGCGTGACGTACTCCGTGCTGCCCGCCTCGAACTGGTCCAGGAACCACAACCGCCGCTGCGCGGGCGACTGCGGGTGGACGAGCGGGGGGTGGACGCCATCGCGCGGGATCACCGGGATGGCGTCCACCGCACCCTGACCGGACCCCGCCCCGGAGCTGATGGCGGAGGCGAGGCCGGACACCGTGGGGTGGTCGAACACCGCGCGCGGCGACAGCTGCACGCCGAACGCGGCGCGCAACCGCGAGGTCACGCGGATGCTGAGGATCGAGTCGCCGCCGAGGCGGAAGAAGTCGTCCAGCGCGCCGACCCGGTCCAGCCCGAGCACGTCGGCCATCACGTCGGCCACGACGCGTTCGGCGTCGGTGCGCGGCGCGACGAACCCGCCGGCCAGGTCCGGCTCGGGCAGGGCCTTCCGGTCCACCTTGCCGCTGGGCGTCAGCGGCAGCTCCGCCAGCACGACGACGGCCGACGGCACCAGGTAGTCGGGCAGCGCGCGGGCCAGCGCGTCGCGCGGGTCGGTCTCCGGCGCGCCGGTCACGTACCCGATCAGCCGGTTGTCGCGGACGACCACGGCCGACTCCCGCACACCGGGCACGTCCAGCAGCGCCGCCTCGACCTCGCCGGGCTCGATCCGGAAGCCGCGGATCTTGACCTGGTCGTCGGCCCGGCCCAGGTATTCAAGGAGTGCCGGCTGTGTCTCATCGTCGGCTCCGCCGATGGCTAACCACCGCACCCGGTCACCGGTGCGGTACATGCGCGCGCCGGCCGGGCCGAACGGGTCGGCGAGGAACCGCTGGGCGGTCAGGCCCGGTCGGTCCAGGTAGCCGCGCGCCACCTGCGGGCCGCCCAGGTACAGCTCGCCGGGCACGCCCGGCGGCACCGGCCGCAGGTCCGCGTCCAGCACGTACGCCGACAGGTTGGCCAGCGGTCGCCCGATGACCGGGCGGTCGCCGACCACCGGCGTCGCCACCGAGTCGACCGCGACCTCGGTGGGGCCGTACTGGTTGAAGCCCGCCACCGGCGAGGCGGCGATCTCCCGCCACAGCGCCGCGTCCACCGCCTCGCCGCCCAGCATGATCACCCGCAACCCGGACTCCAGCAGCCCGGCCTGCACCAGCTGCCGCGCGTAGGACGGGGTGAGGTCGACGGTGCCGATGCCGTGCTCGGCGACGTACCGGACCAGCGCGGGCGGGTCGAGCCGCAGCTCCTCGTCGATCACGTGCAGCTCGTTGCCCGCCGCGAGGAACAGCAGGCCCTCCCACGACGTGTCGAACGAGAACGTCGCGGTGACCGCGAACCGGGTCGGCTCGCCCATCAGGGCCGCTTCGTTGGCGTAGTACAGGTTCGCCAGTTGCCGGTGCTCGACCACGACGCCCTTGGGCGTGCCCGTCGACCCGGACGTGTAGATCAGGTAGGCGGCCTGCTCGGGGCGCAACGCCACGGCCGGCGGTGCGTCCGGCAGCCCGGCCAGGTCGGGCACGGCCTCCAGCACCAACGCGGGGTCCGCGTCGCGCAGCAGGAAGTCGATCCGCTCGGCGGGCAGCCGCGGGTCGACCGGCAGGTACACCGCGCCCGCCTTGAGCACGGCGAGCACGGCCACCACCAGGTCGGCCGAGCGCGGTAGCACGACCGCGACCGTGCGCTCCGGCCCCGCGCCGCGCGCGAGCAGGTGGTGCGCCAGCCGGTTCACCCGGGCGTCCAGCTCGGCGAACGTGAACGCCGTGCGCGAGCCCGTGCGGTCCTGGAAGACCAGCGCCGTCGCGTCCGGCGTCCGGCGGGCCTGCTCGGCGAACACCTCCGGGTACAGCGCCGAGGGCGTGTCCAGCGCGGTCCGGTTCCACTCCACCAGCACCTGGCGCCGTTCGGCGTCGGTCAGCCAGGGCAGGTCGGCGATCCTGGTGGTCGGGTCGGCCGCGATCGCCCGGACCAGCTCGCGCAGCCACCCGGCCAGCCGTTCGGCGGTGGCGGCGTCGAACAGCTCGGGGTCGTAGGCCAGGTCCAGGGTGAGCCGGTCGGTCAGGGACGCGCTCACCGTCAACGGCACCGTGGTGTTGTCGACCGCGTCGATCTCGACCACGCGCGGCCCGTCGCCGTCCCGTTCGAACGGGTAGTTCTCGAACACCACCACGGAGTCGAACAGCCTCGTTCCGGCCCACTGCTGGATCTCGGCCAACGACGTGTGCTCGAACCGCCGCGACTCGCTCTGCGCCGCCTGCAGCTCGCGCAGCCACGCGCCCACCTCGGCCGCGCCGTCCACGACCGCCCTGGTCGGCACGGTGTTGATCAGCATGCCGACCATGGACTCGACGCCGGCCAGCTCGGCCGGGCGGCCGGACACCGTGCTGCCGAACACCACGTCCGCCTCACCGGAGGCACGGGCCAGCAGCAGCGCCCACGCGCCCTGCACCACCGTGTTCACGGTCAGTCCCGCCCGCTGCACGGCGTCGCCCAGGTCCAGCGAGAACCGCACCGCCGCGGACGCCTCCGAGCGGTGCGCCCGCGTGGGCGCGCGGTCGAACGGCAGCGGCGTCGGTCCGTCCACGTCGGACAGCACGGACCGCCAGTGCGCCTCGGCCGCGCCGCGGTCCTGCTCGGCCAGCCAGCGCAGGTAGTCCCGGAACGGCCGCCGCGCGGGCAGCCGGGCGGGCGTGCCGGTGACGATCGCCCGGTACTGCTCCAGCACCTCGCCGAACACCTGACCGGTGCTCCAGCCGTCCAGGATCACGTGGTGCGACGACCAGACCAGCTCGACCCGGTCGTCGCCCGACGGCGTGACCTCGACCCGCAGCAACGGCGCGACGCCCAGGTCGAACGGCGCGTCCACCGGCCCGCCCGGCAGCTCCACGTGCCGGTGGACGACCTGCACCGGCTCGGCCACCCCGTCCCACACCACGCTCGACCGCAGCACGGGCGTGCGGTCCACGACCCGCTGCCACGCCTGGCGCAGCGCGTCGGGGTCGCGCACGCCGTCGAGCACCAGCCGCATCCGGTCGACGTACGCGCCGGGCTCGACCAGGCTGTGGAACACCATGCCCGCCTGCAACGGCGTGAGCGGCAGGATGTCCTCCACGTCCGGCCCGGCCAGCGCGTCGACCTGCTCCTGCGTGAGCCGGGCCAGCGGGAAGTCCGACGGCGTGCGACCGCCGGCGCCGGGCCGCGCGCAGTGCGCCACGATCTCCCGCAGCGCCTCCAGGGTCCGCTCGGCCAGCCGCCGCACGGTCTCCTCGTCGTGCACGTGCTCGGAGTACTGCCAGCTCAGCTCCAGCTCGCCGCGCTCGACCAGGCCGGTCACCTCGATCAGGTGGGTGCGCGGTCGGTCGGCCGCCAGGTCCTCGCCGACCGCGTCGCGCCGGGCCCGGTAGAAACCGCCGTCGGCCACGTCGAACCGGCCGTGGTAGTTGAACGAGACCTGCGGCAGCTTCCCGCCGCCCAACGCCTCGAAGCTCAGCCCCCGGTGCGGCGCCGCGCGCAGCGACTCCTTGACCGACTTGAGCGTGCGGCCCCAGTCGTCGCCGGGCTCCAGCACCACCGGGAACTGCGTGGTGAACCAGCCGATCGTGCGGTTGAGGTCCACGCCCGGCAGCAGCTCCTCGCGGCCGTGGCCCTCCAGCGCGACGCTCACCTCGTCCCGCCCGGTCCACTCGGCCAACGTCCGGCCGAGCGCGCTGAGCAGCACGTCGTTGACCTGCGTCCGGTACACCGGCGGCACGGCGGTCAGCACCGCGTCCGTGGTCGCCCGGTCCAGCCGCACCGACACCACGCGGGTCGACCCGGCCGTGTTCGCGCCGTCGCGGTCGACCGGCAGCGCCTCGGGCTCGGGCAGCGAGTCCCAGTGCTCCTGGGCGTCGTCCAACGCGCCGGACGCCACGTGCTCGGCCAGCCGGTGCGCCCACTGCGTGAACGACGTGCCGACGGGTTCCAGCGGCACGCCCCGGTAGGCCTGCTCCAGGTCGGCGAGCAGGATCCGCCACGACACGCCGTCCATCGCCAGGTGGTGCACGGTCAGCAGCAGCTTCGGCCGTGCGCCGGGGAAGAACACCGCCCGCAGCAACGGTCCCGCGACCAGGTCGAGGCCGCGTTGCGCCTCCCGTGCCGCGGCCTCCACGTCCGCGTCGACCTCGACCCGGAACACGTCGGCCTCGGTGTCCGCGACCTCCTGCGCCCACCGCCCGTCGACCTCGCGGAACCGCAGCCGCAGCGCGTCGTGGTGCCCGACGACGGTCCGCACGGCGGCGCGCAACGCCTCCGCGTCCACCGCAGGCTCCAGCTCGACCAGCAGCGACATGGTGAAGTGCGCCAGCGGCCCGTACTCGGCGAAGAACCACCGCTGGATCGGGGTGAGCGGCGCGGGCCCGGTGAACACCGGTTCCGGCGCGGTCTGCACGGCCTGCGACACGACCAGCGCCAACTCGGCCACGGTCTGGTGCCGGAACACGTCGCGCGAGGTCAGGTGCAGCCCGGCCTGCCGCGCGCGGGACACCAGCTGGATGGACAGGATCGAGTCGCCGCCCACCGCGAAGAAGTTGTCCTCGACGCCGATCCGCTCCGCGCCGAGCACCTCGGCCCAGATCCGGGCCAGCTCGGCCTCCGCCGGGGTGCGCGGCGCGACGAACTCGCCGGCGGCGACCGACTGCGGCGCGGGCAGCGCGGCCTTGTCCAGCTTGCCGTTGGGCGTCAGCGGCAGCCGGTCGAGCTCGACGAACGCCGACGGCACCTGGTAGTCCGGCAACGACTTCCGCAGGTGCGCGCGCAGGTCGACCGGCGCGGTGGTCACCACGTAGGCGACGAGCCGGGTGTGCCCGTCGTCCTCGCGGGCGACGACGACGGCCTCGGTGACGTCCGGGTGGGTGGAGATGGCGGCCTCCACCTCGCCCGGCTCGACCCGGAACCCGCGGATCTTGACCTGGTCGTCGGTCCGGCCCAGGAACTCCAGGACGTGCCCCCGCGCCTGGTCGTCGGCTCCGCCGACGGGAACCCACCGCACCCGGTCACCGGTGCGGTACATGCGCCCGCCTGGCCCGCCGAACGGGTCGGCCAGGAACCGCTGCGCGGTCAACCCCGGCCGGTCCAGGTAGCCGCGGGCCACCTGGCCGCCCGCGATGAACAACTCGCCCGGCACGCCCACCGGCACGGGCCGCAGGTCGTCGTCCAGCACGTGCGCGGTCACGTTGCCCAGCGGCGTGCCGATGACCGGCCGGTCGCCCGTGACGCGGCACGACACGGCGTCCACCGTGGTCTCGGTGGGGCCGTAGAAGTTGTGCGCCCGCAGCCCGGTGGCCACCAGGTCGCGCCACAGCGCCGAACCCAGCGCCTCGCCGCCGAGCACCAGCACCTTGGGCCCGTCCTCGGCGCTCAGCAGGCCGTCGGCCAGGAGTTGCCGGACGTAGGACGGCGGCAGGTCCAGCAGGTCGATCCGGTGCTCGCGGGCGTACCCGATCAACGCGTGGGCGTCCAGCCGCACGTCGTCGGTGAGCACGTGCAGCTCGTGGCCGTCGGCCATGAGCAGCACGCCCTCCCACGACGTGTCGAACGAGAACACCGCGCTGAGCGCCACGCGCATCCGGTCGCCGGCGAACGTCTCGCGGTGGTCGTGCAGCAGGTTCACCAGGTGCCGGTGCTCGACCACGACGCCCTTGGGCAGGCCGGTCGAGCCCGAGGTGTAGATGACGTACGCGGCGTTGTCGGGCCGCAGCGGCACGTCCGGCGGGGTGTCCGGCAGGCCGGAGGTGTCGACCGGCGCGTCGATCACCCGCACCGCGCCGGATTCCTCCAGCAGGTGCGCGTACCGCGCCTCGGGCAGGCCGGGGTCGACCGGCAGGTACACCGCGCCCGCCTTGAGGATGCCCAGGAGCGCGACCACCCAGTCCAGCCCGCGCGGCAGCGCCAGCGCGACGATCTGCTCGGGCTCGACGCCGTCGGCGAGCAGGTGGCGCGCGAGCCGGTTGGCGCGGGCGTCCAGCTCGGCGAACGTGAGCGACTCCCCGTCGCACACCAGCGCGGTGGCCTCCGGCGTGCGGCGGGCTTGTGCCTCGAACAGCGCCGGGAACGTGGTGTCCGGCACCGCCCGCGCCGGCCCGCGGCCGTCCGGCTCGTCACCGAGCAGCATCGACAGCTCGGCCATCGGCCGGTACGGGTCGGCGGTGATCGCACCCAGCAGGGCGAGCAGGTGCCGGGCCATCCGGTCGACCGTCCCGGCGTCGAACAGGTCGGTGCTGTACTCGACCGCGCCGTGCAGCCCCTCCGGCGTCTCGGTGAACTCGAAGGTCAGGTCGAAGTTCGACCACGCCCGGCCGAGCGGGTGCTCCTCGACGCGCAGGCCTGGTAGGTCCGGCAGGCCGCGGCCCACGTTCTGCAGCACCACCATCACGTCGAACAGCGGCGTGCGGCTGGGGTCGCGTGACGCGCCCACCGCCTCCACCACCCGGTCGAACGGCACGTCGTCGTGCGCGAACGCGTCCAGCGCCGTCCGGTTCGCCTCGGCCAGGAACTCCGCGAACGACCGCGAGGTGTCCACAGTGGACCGCAGCACCACGGTGCCGACCAGGAAGCCGACCAGCCCGGCCAGCTCCGGCCGGTCGCGCCCGCTGGTGACCGTGCCGACCGCGATGTCGTCCTGACCGGTGTAGCGGGCCAGCAGCAGCTGGCCGGCGGCCATCAGCGTGGTGAACAGGGTGGTCTCGTTGACCCGGGCCAGCTCGGCCAGGTCGCCCGCCAGCCTCGCGGGCACGGTGAACCCGTGCGTCGCGCCCGCCGACGTGCGCTCCGCCGGTCGCGGCCGGTCGGTCGGCAGGTCCAGCGGTACGACACCGGCCAGCCGGTCGACCCAGAACCCGGTGTCCACCGGCCGTTCGCGCTGCCAGACGGCGTAGTCGGCGTACTGCAAGCGCGGCTCGGGCAGGGCTTCGCCCCGGTAGAGCGCGCCGAGCTCGTCGGCCAGCACGCCGAGCGACCAGCCGTCGACGACGATGTGGTGCGAGGCCAGCAGCAGCACGTGCGCGTCGGCCGACTCGGTCAGCAGGGCGGCCCGGAACAGCGGGCCGTGCCGCAGGTCGAACGGCTCGTCCAGCACCTCGCGCAGGTCGGCCACGGCGACCAGGTCGAGCTCGAGGTCGTCGTGCACGACCTGCACCGGGCGGCCGTCGACCTGGTCGAACGTCGTGCGCAGCGACTCGTGCCGGCGCACCAGCCCGCGCACCGCGTCGGTGAGCCGCGGCAGGTCCAGCGAGCCCGTGAGCCGCAGCGCGATCGCGCTGGTGTACTCGGTGCCGCCGGGCTGGAACCGGTCCAGGAACCACAGGCGCTGCTGGCCCGCCGACAGCGGCAGCGGCCGGTCCCGGGGCGCGGGCGGGATCACGTCGACCACGGGCGCGGCCCGGCCGGCGAGCCGCGCGCGGAGCTTCTCGCGGAGGTGCTCCGGCAAGGCGGAGATGCGGTCGTTCTTGGACGTGGTCATGACGGGTCACGCCTCCGTGTCGGCAGCGAGGGCTTCGAGGTCCGCGAGCACCAGTTCCTCGACCAGGTCGGCCAGGGCGGACACGGTGCGCGCGGTGAGGACGTCGCGTGGGGACAGGTCGACGCCGAACGCCGCCTTGGTCCGGGACGTGATGTGCAGGCTGCGGATCGAGTCGCCGCCCAGGGTGAAGAAGCTGTCCTCGACCCCGACGCGGCCGACGCCGAGCACGTCCGCCCAGATGGCGGCGATCGCGTCCTCGGTCTCGGTGCGGGGTGCCACGTAGGCGGAGGACGTGACCGCGTCGCGCTCGGGCGCGGGGAGCGCGACGCGGTCGAGCTTGCCGTTCACCGTCAACGGCAGGCTTTCCAGTGCGACGAACGCGGCGGGCACCATGTGGTCGGGCAGGACCTCGGCCGTGTGGTCGCGCAGCTCCGACGCCGTAGTCGGCTTGTCCGGCACGAAGTACGCCACCAAGCGTTGTTCGTTCGCCACTACAACGACCTGGGCGACGGCAGGATGCGCGGCGATCGCCGATTCCACCTCGCCGAGTTCGATCCGGAACCCGCGGATCTTCACCTGCTGGTCCGCACGGCCCAGGTAGTGCAGCGCGCCGTCCTCCCATCGGGCCAGGTCCCCGCTGCGGTACATGCGGGAACCGGGTGCGCCGAACGGATCCGCGACGAACCGGGACGCGGTCAGGCCGGGCCGGTCGAGGTAGCCGCGGGCGAGGCCGGGTCCGGCCACGTACATCTCACCCGGCACGTGCGGCGGCACCGGGTTGAGGTCGTCGTCGAGCACGTAGACGCGCAGGTCGGGGATGGGCACGCCGATCGAGCCGTCCGCGTGCGTCCAGGTGACGTGCACGGTGGTCTCGGTGATCCCGTACATGTTGACCAACGCGCCCGAGCCGCGCCAACGGGAGAGCTTGCGCACGTCGAGGGCTTCACCGCCGAAGATCACGTACCGGACGTCGAGGTCGGGCGCGTGCTCCAGCAGTTCGTAGAACGCCGACGGCGTCTGGTTGAGCACGGTCACGCCCTCGTCGTCGATCAGTCGGGCGAAGTCGCGGGGGGATCGGGTGACCTCGTAGGGGACGACCACGAGTCGGCCTCCGTGCAGGAGCGGCCCCCACAGTTCCCAGACGGAGAAGTCGAAGGCGTAGCTGTGGAAGAGGGTCCAGACGTCGTCGGGTCCGAAGCCGAACCAGTGGTCGGTCTGGGAGAACAGCCGGACCACGTTCGAGTGGGGGATCACGACGCCCTTGGGGCGGCCGGTCGAGCCGGACGTGTAGATCACGTACGCGGCGTTGTCGGGTCGCAGCGCGACGTCGGGCGCGTCGGTCGGCAGCCCGGAGAGGTCCGGCAGCCGGTCCAACGTGTGCACTGGCCGGGCGTCTTCGAGGATGTGCGAGACGCGCTCGGCCGGTGACGAGGCGTCCATCGGCAGGTAGGCCGCGCCGGACTTCAGCACGCCGAGCACCGCGACCACGAGGTCGAGCGAGCGCGGGAAGCGCAGCGCCACCAGCGTTTCCGGGCCGGCGCCGGCCGCGACGAGGTGGTGCGCCAACCGGTTCGCGCGCTCGTCCAGCTCGCGGTACGTGAGGCGCCGGCCCTCGCACGTCACCGCGACGGCGTCCGGGGTGCGGGCGGCCTGGGCGGCGAACAGCTCGGGGATCGTGGTGGTGATCGGCTCGCCGACCGCCGTGCCGTTCCAGTCCACGACCACCTGGCGGATTTCGTCCTCGGCCAGCCACGGCACGTCGGCGATCGGCCGGTCCGGGTCCGCGACCAGGCCGACCAGCAGCCTGCGCAGCCGGTCGCCGAGCCGGCGCACGGTGGCGCGGTCGAACATCGCGGGCTCGTAGCCCAGCAGCACGCCGAGCCGGTCGGCCGGGTAGACGGTGGCGCTGAGCGGGAAGCTCGTGGTCTCGACCGCGGCCAGGTCACGCAAACCCATGCCCTCGGCCAGGTCCACCGGGTAGTTCTCGAACACGACCGCGCTGTCGAACAGGCTCGTGCCGCGCTCGACCTCGCTCCACGCCTGGATGTCGGCCAGCGGCACGTGCTCGAACCGCCGCGCCTCGACCTGGGCGTCCTGCAACGCGCGCAACCAGTCGGCCACGGGCGTCCCGCCGTCGACCCGGACCCGCACCGGCAGGGTGTTGATGAAGATGCCGGTGATCTCGTCCACGCCGGGCAGTTCCGCGGGCCGGCCGGACACGGTCGCGCCGAAGCACACGTCACGCCGGCCGGAGGAGCGGGCCAGCAGCAGCGCCCACGCGCCCTGCACGATCGCGCTCGGCGTGACGCGGTGCCGGCGGGCGAACTCGTACAGCGACGCGGACTCGCCGTCGCTCAGCTCGACCCGGAGCCGTTGCGACGACGTGCCGTGCTCGGCCGGGCGGTCGGCGGGCAGCGGTGTGGGCGAGTCGAACCCGGCCAGCACCCGCCGCCAGTGCTCCCGCGCGGCGTCCTCGTCCTGCGCGGCGGTCCAGGCCACGTAGTCGCGGAACGGCCGCCGCTCGGCCGGCTCGCCCAGCACGTCGGACAGCACGTGGAAGACGCTCCAGCCGTCGAGCAGCACGTGGTGGAACGTCCACAGCACCTGGACGCTGGTCGGGGACAGGCGGGCGATCGCGACCCGCATCAACGGCGGCGTGGTCAGGTCGATGCCCTCGGCCCGGTCCTCGTCCAGCAGGTCGCGCAGCCGCTGGGCACGGGCGTCCTCGTCCAGCCTGCTCCAGTCCAGGACCGTGACCGGCACCCGGACGTGCTCGTGCACCACCTGCAACGGCTGCCGCACGCCCTCCCACAGCACGCTGCTGCGCAGCACGGGCGTCCGGTCGACCACCCGCTGCCAGGCGGCGGCGAACGCGGCCGGGTCGGTCACGCCGTCCACGACGAACGTGGTCTGCTGGAAGTAGACGCCCTTGTCGCCGAGGCCGTGGAACACCATGCCCGCCTGCATCGGGGTGAGCGGGTAGGCGTCCTCGCCGGTGATCAGGTCCACCTCGGCCTGGGTCAGGCGCGCCAGCGGGAAGTCCGACGGCGTGCGGCCACCCGCGCCGGGCTCGGCGCAGTGCGCCACGATGCCGCGCAGCGCGGCGGCGAACCCGTCCGCGAGGTGGGCGACGGTGTCCCGGTCGTGGGCGTGCTCGCTGTAGTGGAAGGTGAACTCCAGCCGGTCGCCGCGCACCTGGCCGACCACGTCGAGCAGGTGGGGGCGCGGCGCGCGCGGGTCGGCGGACAGCTCCAGGTCGCGCTGGTCGGCGTCGAACCGGCCCAGGTAGTTGAACGAGACCCGGGGGTCGCAGGCGGGCGCGGTGCGGGCCAGGTGGCGCAGCGCGCCGTAGCCGAGGCCGCGTCCGGGCACGGCCCGCAGCTGCTCCTTCACCGACTTGAGCGCGGCGCCCCAGTAGCCGGGCGTCCGCTCGCCGTCGGGCAGGTCGAGCGCGACGGGGAAGACGGTGGTGAACCAGCCGACCGTGCGGGACAGGTCGACGTCGGCGAACAGCTCCTCGCGGCCGTGGCCCTCCAGGTCGACCAGCACGCGCGACCGGCCGGTCCAGTCGGCCAGCACCCGGCCGAGCGCGGTCAGCAGCACGTCGTTGACCTGCGTGCGGTAGACGCCGGGCACGTCGCGCAGCAGCGCGTCGGTCTCCGGCTCGGTGAGCCGCACGGTGACCTCGCGCTGCGAGCCCACCGTGTTCGGGCCGGTCCGGTCCACCGGGATGTCGGTCGGCGTGGCGGCCACCGCCGCCCAGTGGGCGAGCTCGGCGTCGAAGCCGTGCCGCGCGTGGTCGGCGAGCCGGATCGCCCAGTCGCGGAACGACGTCGTCTTGCGCCCGACGCGGACGGCCTCGCCGGCGCGGGCCTGGCGGTAGGCGGTGGTCAGGTCCTCGACCAGCACCCGCCACGACACGCCGTCGACGACGAGGTGGTGCGCGGTCAGCCGGACCGACACGCCGTCGAGGACCTCGGCCCGCAGCAGCGGCCCGCGGGTGAGGTCGAAGTGCTCCAGCGCCAACGGGTCGGCGCCCGTGACGGGCCCGACCACCTGGCGGTCGCCCTCGAACCGGGTGCGCAGCGCGTCGTGGTGCGCGACCAGCGCGGTGAGGGCGGTGCGCAGCGCGGGCACGTCGAGGTCGCCGTCCAGGTCGACGACGACGGACTGGTCGAAGTGCTCCGGTCGCACGGCGTGGCCGTCGAGGAACCAGCGCTGGATCGGGGTGAGCGGTGCCTCGCCGGTCACCGCGCCCTGGTCGGCGGTGGGCGGCAGGTCCCGGGTGACGTGCGGCGCGATCGCGGCGATCGTCTGGTGCGCGAAGATGTCCCGCGAGGTCAGCACCAGCCCGGCGCGGCGGGCGCGGGTGACCACCTGGATGCCCAGGATCGAGTCGCCGCCCAGGGCGAAGAAGTTGTCCCGCACGCCGACCCGGGCCGCGCCGAGCACCTCGGCGAACACGTCCGCCAGCACGGCCTCGACGGGCGTGCGCGGTGCGACGTAACGGACTTCGGCGCGGTCGTCCGGCGGCGCGGGCAACGAGTCCCGGTCGAGGTGGTCGAGGCCGACGACCGTGGCGGGCACGGCGTGCGCGGGCAGCACCTGGCCGAGGAACCCCCGCAGCGCCGAGGGGTTCACCGGCGGCGTCACGTAGGCGACGAGTCGCTTGTCGGCCACGACCACGGCCGCGTCGGCCACCTCGTGGTGCCGCCGGATCGCCTGCTCGACCTCGCCGAGGTCGACCCGGAAGCCCCGGATCCGGACGGCCTCGTCCGGCGCGAAGTCCAGTGCGGTCAGGTCGCGCAGCGGGCGGTCCGGGTCGTCCACCACCAGGCGCAGCAACGCTTCCAGGTCGTCGCTCAGCGACTCGATCGTGGCGGCGTCGAACAGGTCGGTGTTGTACTCGACGGTCAGCGCGAGGTCCTCGCCGCGCGGCCAGAACTCCACCACCAGGTCGAACCGGGCCACCGGGCGCGGGAGGTCGTGCTCGGCGGCGGTCAGGTCGCCGAACGCGGCGCCGGGCAGCAGCGGCTGGTGCAGGGCGACGACGGCCTGCACGAGGGGCGTGCGGCTGGGGTCCGGGTCGGGCCGCACCTCCTCCACCACCCGGTCGAACGGCACGTCGTCGTGCGCGAAGGCCTCCAGCGCCGTGTCCCGCACCTGGTCCAGGAACGCGGTGAACGGCAGGTCCGGGTCGACCCAGGAGCGCAGCACGAGCGTGCGGACGAAGAACCCGACCGCGCGTTCCAGGTCGGCGCGGTCGCGGCCGGAGCTGACCGTGCCGACCGCGACGTCCCGCTGCCGGCTGCGTGCGGACAGCAGCACCTGCACGGCGGCCGTGAGCGTCATGAACAAGGTGGCGTCGTGCGCCCGGCCCACGACCGCCAGCCGGCGGACCAGGTCGGCGGGCAACGGCCGCCGCAGCACCGCGCCGGACGTGGTGCGCAGCGGCGGCCGGGGTCGGTCGGTGGGCAGGTCCAGCGCCTCGATGCCGGCGAGGCGGTCGCGCCAGTAGGCCGGGTCGCCCTCGGGCCTCGACCGGTCCCACGCGGTGAAGTCGGGGTACTGCACGGGGGGATCGGCCGGGCGCCCGCCGGCGTAGAGCTCGGCCAGCTCCGCCAGCAGCACCTGCACCGACCAGCCGTCGGTGATGATGTGGTGCTGGACGAGGGTGAGGAGGTGCTCGTCCGGGCCGAGAGGGCTGAGCACGGCGCGGGTGAGCGGGCCGCGCCGCAGGTCGAACGGCTCGTCCAGGCCGAGCTCGGTCGGGTCGGGTTCGGTCGGGTTGGGTTCGGTCGGGCGCGGGGTGGTCGCGCCCGGTGCGGCTCCGGTCGGCTGGTGCTGTCTCGGTTCGGTCGCGCCCGGGTCGGTCGCGCCCGGGTCGGTCGCGCCCGGGTCGGTCGCGCCCGGGTCGGTCGCGCCCGGGTCGGTCGCGCCCGGGTCGGTCGCGTCCGGTGCGGGCAGCACGCGCAGCGGGATCGTGCCGTGCTCCGAGACGATCTGCACCGGCTCGTCGCCCACCACGTCGAACGTCGTGCGCAGCGCGTCGTGCCGGCGAGCCAGCGCGTCCAGCGCCTCGGCCAGGCGTCGCACGTCCAGCGGACCCGTGAGCCGGATGCCGACCGCGGTGTTCTGCTCCGCCGTGCCGTCCAGCGAGAACAGGCGGCGCTGCGCCGAGGACAGGGGCAGCGGCTTGACCCGGGGCACGCGGGGGATCGGCGCGCCGTCCTGGTCGGGCAGGGCCTCGGCGAGCGCGGCGACCGTGCGGTGGTCGAACATCGCCCGCACCGGCAGCCCGCCGAGCCGCGACAGCGCCCGCACGGCCAGGATCGAGTCGCCGCCGAGGGCGAAGAAGTCGTCGTGCGCGCCGACCTGGGGCACGCCGAGCACGTCGGACCACACCGCGGCGACCCGCCGCTCGGCCGCGGTGCGCGGCTCGACGTGGTCCTCCGGGACGTCGCCGACGACCGGCTCGGGCAGCGCGTCCCGGTCCAGCTTTCCGTTCGGCGTCAGCGGGAACGCTTCCAGCGCGACGAACGCCGAGGGCACGAGGTAGTCCGGCAGTCTGTCGACGAGGTGTTCCCGCAGACCCGCCGTCTCGCCGATCACGTACGCCACCAACCGCTTCGGCTCGCCGCGCGCGACGACGACGGCGTGCTCCACGCCGGGCCGCTGCCGCAGCAGCGCCTCGATCTCGCCCGGCTCGACCCGGAAGCCCCGGATCTTCACCTGGTGGTCGGCCCGGCCGACGAACTCCAACTGGCCGTCGGCGCGGGTGCGGACCACGTCGCCGGTGCGGTACATGCGGGCGCCGGGCTCGCCGAACGGGTCGGGCAGGAACCGCTGCGCGGTCAGCCCCGGCCGGCGGAGGTAGCCCCGGGCCAGGCCGACGCCGGTCACGTACAGCTCGCCCTCCGCGGCGGGGCGCAGGTCGTCGTCCAGCACGCGGACCTCGGTGCCGGGGATCGGGCGGCCGATGGGCGGCGTGCCGCCCGGCTCGAGCGGCTCGCTCCACGACGTGACCACTGTGGACTCGGTCGGCCCGTAGGCGTTGATCATGCGGCGGCCGGGGGCCCACTTCGCCACCAGGTCGGGCGGGCAGGCGTCACCGCCGACGATCAGGGTGCGGAAGGAGGGCAGCTCGACGTCGGGCACGGTGGCCAGCGCCACCGGCGGGATCAGCGCGTGCGTGACGCCGAACCCGGCGATCACCTCCGCGAGCTGGTCGCCGAGCAGCGGTCCGGGCGGCGGCACCACGAGCGCCGCGCCGGCGGGCAGGGCCATGCACAGCTCCAGCACCGAGGCGTCGAAGCTGGGCGAGGAGAACTGGAGGACCCGGTCGCCCGGTCGCACGTCGAAGTGGGCCACCTCGGCGGCGGAGAACGCGGGCAGACCCCGGTGCGGCACCACGACGCCCTTCGGGCGGCCGGTCGACCCGGACGTGTAGATCACGTACGCCGGGTCCTCCGGCCGGATCACGACGTCGGGCGCGGTGGCGGGTGCGGCATCCGGTGCGGTGCCGGGGTGATCGGCGAGGTACGGCTGGTCGGAGAGCACCAGCAGCGGCTCGGCGTCGGAGACCATGAACGCGATCCGGTCGGCCGGGTAGTCCGGGTCGATCGGCAGGTACGCGGCGCCGGTCTTCAGCACCGCGAGCCGCGCCACGACGTTGTCCACCGAGCGCGGCATCGCCACCGCCACCACCTGCTCCCGCCGCGCCCCCTTGGCGAGGAGCAGGTGTGCGAGTCGGTTCGCGCGTTCGTCGAGTTCCCGGTAGCCGACCACACCTTCGGCCGATATGACCGCGGGTGCGTCGGGACTGCGCAGCGCCTGCGCGGCGATCAATTCCGGCAGTGTGCGGGCGTGCGTCATCGCGAGAGGTGCCTTTCTGGCTCGGGGGCGCGGCTTACCCAATACCGCTGGAGTTCAAACGTGAAATTCAGCCCGTTTTCGCGACCTGCCTGCGGGCGAGTCGCCCGCCGATCTGGATCCACCGGATACCGCCGTCACCCGGGTCGCGCAGGAAACGCCCGGTCTGGTTGGTGTCGCCGGTGTCGGAATCGCGCATCGCGAAGACGAGGCCGTCGAACAACGACAGGTCGGCGAACGGCTCGCCGTCCACCGTGAGCGCCAGCCGCTCCCGGTCCACGGCGCGCACGGCGTATTCGACATCGCCGTTGCGGAAGCGCCCGGTGCAGTCCGGCGGAGGGGCGATGGGGCGGTCCAGCCCGCTCATTCCGTCGTAATCCGCCACCGGCAGGCCCGCGTCGGCCAATTCCGGCACGAGCTCGCGCCACAGGCCCCAGCCGCTGCTGCCGTTGGTCGTCAGGGCGACCGCGGTGCCGTCGGCCGGGTTGATCCGCAGGTGGCACGACGTGCCGTCGGCGGTGCCGTCGTGGCCGACCCAGCGGACGCCGTCGCGCTGGAACAGCGCCAGGCCGAGGCCCCAGCCGTCGGCCATGCCGAACGGCTCCGCGTGCCGCACGGGCTCGCGCATGAGGGCGAGGTCGTCCGGGCTCATCAGGTGCGGCGCGCCGCCGCCGAGCATCCGGCCGAACGTCACCAGCTCCGCGGCGCTCACGGCCAGGGCGCCGGCGGGCGCGTCGACCGGCGTCAGCGACTGCGCCACCGGCACCACGCGGCCCGTGGCGGTGTTGACGGCGTGGCCGCTGACGACGTCGGCGTCCGGGCTGGTGATGAACCTGGCGCGCACCCCGAGCGGGCGCAGCAGGACCGCCTCCACCGCCTCCGACCAGGACATCCCGGTCGCCACCTCGATCAGGTGGCCGATCAGGGAGTACCCGATGTTGGAGTAGGAGAAGCCCGCGCCGGGCTCGTGCAGGGGGTGCAGCTCGCGCAGCGCCTGCCGGACGTGGTGGCGCAGCGAGGTCGTGCGCACGTCCTCCGGATCCGACGGCAGGCCGCCGGTGTGGCTGAGCAGGTGGCGCAGCGTGAGTTCGCCGGCCGCCACCCCGGGCAGGTGGTCGGACAGCGGCGCGTCCAGGTCGAGGTCCCCGTCCGAGACGAGGGCCATGGCGACGGTCGCGGTGAACGTCTTGGTGATCGAGCCGATGGGCACGGCCGCGTCGGCGGCCAGGCCCACCTCGTGCGTCCACGTGCGTCCCTCGTGGTGCACGGCGAGCTGCGCCCCGGGCACCAGGTGCTCGCGGGTCAGCGTCGCTAATCGGGTGGAGATCCGGTCGGTGTCCATGCGTGATCCTCTGAGAATGAGCCACAGTGTCAATGAGTAACCGGGCCGCGGGCCCAACGTTGGCTGTCGCCGGGAGATCGTCGCGACCGCCGAACGGAGCATTTGCGGAAAGGTCTCTCCCCATTTTGAGGGGAGGGTGACCCCGCGTCAGAAGAGACACTTCAGGGATTCACTCGAACGGCTGGTTTGGACCGTGTGGTCTCGTAAAGACGTGCAGTACGCGAGGGTTATTCGCAGTCGGGTGTCAACGGGTTGAGCGGGTCGGTAGCCTGTCCATCAGGAGCCTGTACGAAATGTCTTCGTGCTCCGTTCAGATGGATTTTCGTCGAGGTTATGAGACAGCCGTAACCTTCTTTGTCTGGCGTCGTTTGACGTTACTCGGGCGTAGCGCGGCGGGCACGTCGGCGGAAGCGTGCGAAGGTGGGCGTGCGAAGGTGGGCGTGCGAAGGTGGGCGTGCGAAGGTGACGTTCGGCACGGTTGATGATTGGCGGACCGGGTAAGGGGTCGGGACGGGGCCGGTTCGAGGCCGGTTCGGTCCTGGGGGTCCTGGGGGTCCTGTGCGGGAGGGCGCGTCAGTCGCGCTGGACCTCGTGGTGCAGGACCTGCATCCGGGCGTCCAGCTCCGCGGCGATGGCGGCGGTGGCGGTCAGCTCCTCGACGAAACCCGCGGGCACCTGGTCGTCGTACTTGTAGTAGAGCTTGTGCTCCAAAGTGGCCCAGAAGTCCATCGCGATGGTCCGCAGCTGCACCTCGACCTTCACGTGCTCCACCCGGTCGGACAGGAACACCGGGATGCGCACGATCAGGTGCAGGCTGCGGTACCCGTTCGGCTTCGGCTCGGCGATGTAGTCCTTGGTCCGCAGGATCTCCACGTCGCTCTGCCGGGCCAGCATGTCCCGCACGCGGTACACATCGGACACGAACGGGCACACCACCCGCACGCCCGCCACGTCGTCCAGGTGCTCGGCGGCCAGCGCCAGGTCCGCGGGCAGCCCCTTGCGCCGGAGCTTGTCGAGGATCGCGTCGGGCCGCTTCACGCGGTGCGTGACGTGCTCGATCGGGTCGTGCCGGTGGACGAGGTCGAACTCCTCGCTGAGGATCCGCAGTTTCGTCATGAGTTCGTCGACCGCGAACTTGTAGACCACGAGGGACCGCCGCAGCAGGTCATCCGCGACGCCGATGTCCATGATCCCCACGATACCGGCCGGCCGGTCGTCTAGGATGCCGGGCGTGAACACCCACTGGCACGTGGTCCTTCCGCCGCCGTGCGCCTGACCGGGCGCACTCGCTGACGCACGCCTTCACGCCTGCCTGACCCGATCACGCACGCCTCGATCCGGTCACGCGGTGCGCCCGTTCGCGTCCTCTTCCCTCTCGTCTCGCGAACGGAGACCTCGTGTCGACCTCTGCCGTGGAAACACGTGCTCGTTCCACCCGCGGACCCCTGCCGATCCTGGCCGCGTGCGTCCTGTGGGGCACCACCGGCACCGCAAGCTCGATGGCGCCCGCCTCCGCACCGGCCGCGGCCGTGGGCGCGGCGGGTCTGGTGGTGGGTGGCTGCTTGCTGTTCCTGGCTGCTCGCGGCACGCGTGCCGTGCTGCGGACCGCCGACTGGAGGTTGCTGCTGCTCGGCGCGCTGACCGTGGCCGGCTACGCGCTGGCGTTCTACCCGGCCGTCGCGCGCACGGGCGTGGCGGTGGGCACCACCGTGGCGCTGGCCACCGCGCCGATCGTGCTGGGGCTGCGGTCGAGGCCGCTGCTCACGTCGGCCGCGGTGGTCGGGTGCGCGGTGCTCGTGCTGGGCGGCGGCGACACCCGCGTCGACCTGGTCGGAGTGGCGTTGGCGCTGGTCGCGGGCTTGTCGTACGCCGCGTACTCGGTGATCTGCGCGCACCTGATCGGGCTAGGGCACCCGTCCCGGGCCGTGGTGGGCGTGGTGTTCGGTGGCGCGTCGGCCCTGACGTTGCCGGTGCTGGTGGTGATCGGCGTCGGCTGGGTGGCGAGCCCGTCGGGGCTGGCGGTGACCGCGCACCTGGCGGTGTTCACCACGTTCGCCGCGTACCTGCTGTTCGCCCGTGGGCTTCGGCACACGGGCGCGGCGGCGGCGACCACGTTGACGCTCGCCGAGCCGGCGGTGGCGGCGGTGCTGGGCGTGGTCGTGCTGGACGAACGCCTGCCGCTCGTGTCGTGGTGCGGGATGGGTGTGCTCGCGGTCGCGCTGGTGGCGCTCGCGCGGCGGTGAGGTGACCGGGGCCGGTGTCCCGGGTGGACACCGGCCCCGGGTGTCGCTCGTGCTTGGATGTCGCTCGTGCCCGGGTGTTACAAGTGCCCGGGTGTCACTCGTGCAGGGCCAGCACCCACTCCTGGCTCAGGTCGCCGCGGCGCGTCTGGACGTCGACGCGGGGTGGGTAGATCATCTTCGGTGACAGGTCGAGGGCGAACCCACCGTTCCAGGTCGCGATGGTCACGCGGTTGGGCGCCGAACCGGTGCGCACGACCCACGAGTACGGATAAGGGCCGGCGACGACGGCCCGGTGGTCGGCCGGTTGTCCCTCGCCGGGCGTCAGGTAGAGGCCGGTGCCGAGGTTCCTGATGAGCTGGGTGGTCCGGCTGTCCCTGACCAGCTCCCACTCCTGGTAGCCGGGCAGGCCGATCGGCGGCAGGAGGACGGTCGGCGCGCCCTGCTGGCTCGACAGGGGGGTGAGGTGGGCGTCCTCGTCACCGCCGAAGGTGATGCCGTACACCCCGTCCGGGACCATCGCGCGTGGTGCGGCCGTGGTCGAGGCGGTGGCCGAGGGCGCTGTGGTCAAGGCCACCACCGCGCAGACGGCGGCGGTCCACGCGACGATCGTTCTGGCGGCACGTCGGAGAAGCATCAGCGGTCCCTTCCATGAGGTGCGCCCCGGACAGGGCGTATCTCATGGCTTACCGCCATTCGGACGTGACGGCAGTGCTCCGACCGGTGGTGTCGCCTGATCGGGCGGGGTGGGGGTGCTGCGCGTCGGGTGTGAGGTGGCGTGGGTCAGTCGGGGCGGTGCGCGCCGCCGCCCAGGCCGTAGAGGATGCGCTGGATGACCTCGGGGTCCACGTTCGGCTCGTCGCCCAGCTGCTCGGCGGCCGGGGAACGGCGGGGTTCGCGGCGGGGCAGCGGCACGGCCGAGGCGTTCATGCCCGACGGGAGGGCCAGTTCGCACCACGCCAGGTGGCCGCCCGCGGTGAGGTCGACCAGGCCGGCGCGGGTGCCGGCCAGCTCGGGCGGCAGCGCGACGCGGTTGCTCTCGACCTCGACCACCAGGTAGGTGCCGGTCAGCCGCAGGCGCACGAGGAGGAAGCCGGGCGCACGCCGGTCGGCCACGTCGACCGCGGCGCCGACCAGTCGGCGGACCGTCTGCGCGGCCTCGTCCTGCATCGCGCGCAGGCGCCACTCGCCCAGCGAGAAGCGGACGAACATGTCCGCCACGTTCACCGCGGTGGGCAGCGCGACGAGTCGAAGGTCGTCGACCTGTTCGGTCTGGGCGTTCACACCGATCCTCCTCGCCTGCGTCCGGCGCGTGCTGCGCCAGATGGTGCCATGAGTGCGTCCGATGTCACCCACGTGGTCTACGACCGTGAGCGGACTGTGTCCGCATCGAGTTCTACAGCTTCAGTGCCGACCGAAGCAAAACTCTGGTTTCACGACCTACTACGGGTGGAGACGGTTCGCGGTTCAGGCAGGTTGCGGCGGCACGGCAGAAACTACCGAAATGCTCGGTGAAATGGAATGACGCTCGGGTTCGCCCGGTCCAGCGACTTGCCCTGACGCAGGGTAGGGGGAGGGGAAGGGGAGGTGGGGGAGGGTCGGTCGAGCAGCGCGAAAGGCCCGCCGGTGTCGGCGGGCCTTTCGGTGAGGCTGGGGCAGGTCTGTTGGGTCAGGCCTGTCGGTCAAGCTCGTGGGCGAGCTCGTTGGGCGAGCTCGTCAGGTCAGGCCTGCTTGACGGCCTCGATCTCCAGCAGGATGGTGATCTTGTCGCCGACGACCGCGCCCGCCGGGCCACCGGTCACGCCGAACTCGCGGCGGTTGATCTCGGTGGAGGCGGAGAAGCCGACGACCTTCGCGCCCTCGAAGCCGTCGCCGAAGCCGTTGATCTCCAGCTCCAGGGTCACGGGCTTGGTCACGCCGTGCAGGGACAGCTCGCCGTCGACGAGGAAGCCCTCGCCGTCGGCGCGCACGCCCGAGGAGGTGAAGGTCAGCTCCGGGAACTTCTCGACGTCCAGGAAGTCCTCGCCCTTGACGTGGGCGTCGCGCTGGTCGTTGCGCGTGTTGACCGAGGCGGCGTCGATCTTCGCGGTGACCGTGGACTCCAGCGGGTTCTCGGCCGTCACGATCGTGCCCTCGAAGGTGCCGAAGTGGCCGCGGACCTTGGACACGCCCAGGTGGCGAACCACGAACGAGATGTCCGAGTGCACCGGGTCGATCGCCCACGTGCCCGCGAGGTAGCCGGGGATCTGCACAGTCTGCGAGGTCATGGATGGTCCTTCTGGGTTGGTCTGGTTGAACTCTCAACAGAACATAGCGCATCCTGGTTGAAGGTTCAACAACGGCCGTATGATGGAGGCATGAGCGACGTGCGGTGGCTGAGCGCCGAAGAGCAGCAGGTGTGGCGTGCCTTCATGACCGCCGTGACCAAGTTCACCGAACACCTGGACCGGCAGTTGCAGCGCGATTCCGGGATGCCGATGGCGTACTACGAGATCCTCGTGGCGCTGTCCGAGGCCCCGGAGCGCTCGCTGCGGATGAGCGAGTTGGCGGCGGTGTGCCACTCGTCACGGTCCAGGCTCTCCCACGCGGTGGCCCGGCTGGAGAAGGAGGGCTGGGTCGAGCGGCAGGCCTGCCCCTCGGATCGGCGTGGCTCGATCGCGGTGCTCACGGACGTCGGGTTCGGGGTGTTGGAGCAGGCGGCGGCGGGGCACGTGACGGCGGTGCGGGAGCACCTGTTCGACGTGTTGACGCCGGAGCAGTTGCGGTCGTTGGCGGAGATCAGCCAGGCCGTGGACGCGGGGTTGACGACGGAGTGCGCGAAGGTGCGGCGGGAGGAGTTCGCCGACCTGTGAGGGGGCGGGTTGTGGGGGGCTGGTTGTGAGGGGTTGGTTGTGAGGGGCGCTGTGGGGTGCGTTGTGCAGGCCGTTGGTGAAGATCAAGGGCGTTGAAAGCGAAAGAGTCCTCGCCGGACGGGCAGATCAGCAGGATGACGGGCCGGTGGGTGGTTCGGCGGCGGGTCCGTTGTTGGTCGGGTTTCGTGTCATCCCA
>NZ_JBVJVK010000075.1:0-20911 GCF_055603705.1 Actinosynnema sp. NPDC037264
AAACGCTCGGCTGGGACACCCCAGCCGAGCGTTTGGCTAAGCTCCTGACCTAAGCCAGTTGATCAGTTGTGTTGCGACGACCCCTGGAATCCGCCACCGCCGGAGGGGGCCGGTCGCCCGGGGTCAGCCGGGCAGCGCGGGCAACTCGCCGAGCTGGTCCGGCGCGGGCGGGGTGATGTCGATCGGCTTGCCCCAGTCGCGGTAGTGCGCGACCACCTGCACCGGCTCACCGCCCTCGACCGGCGTGCGCACCTCCGTCTTCACCGGCAGGTCCTGGTCGTCCACCCACAGCTTCAGCACCGACGCCCGCCCGTCCACCGTCACGTGCGCGGTGTAGCGGACGGTCTGCCTGCCGGACACCGACTCCTCGGCCGTCTCCACGATCCGCGCTCCCTCGGGCAGCGCCTTGCGGATGTCGGCGGTGTCGCGGATGTGCACGGCGACGTCCGCCATCGCGCGGGCCAGCGCGTTGGTCGGGTCGTCCGGGTCGATCTTGAGCCACGGCTTGTCCGGCCGCGGCGCCTGGCCCTGCGGGATCCGCACGAAGATGCCGTCCGGCACCATCACGTACGCGACCTCCTCGGCGTCCGCGATGGAGATCCGGCACGACGCGGCGAAGTCGTCGGTGCGCAACCCGCAACTGCCCTTGCCGTTGGTCGCGAGGTCCAGGTCGACGGTGACCGAACCCCTGCCCTCGGCGGCCACCCGGTTCGCCTCGGCCAGCGCCTGCGGCGTGTCGAACGTCCTCATCGTCGACGACGGGTCGTCGGCGCACGCGGTGAGCGCGGCGGAGACCAAGGCGGCGAATCCCGCCGCGGCGACACGGTTCTTGCGCATGCTCCTCCTCGGACCAGAATGGGGAAATCGACTTTCCCGACCACTCTAACCGCACTCGGAAGCACTCGAACCGATCAATTCACGGCTGTTGCGGAAAGCAGAATTCGAAATTCGACTTTTGTCAGGGAGGTGACAATCACGGCCGTCTTCGCACCGACGCGAGCAGGTTGCGGGCGACCTCGCGCAGCTTGGTGTTGTGCTGCTGCGACTCGGCCACCAGCCGGCCGAACGCCTCCTCGGCGTCCACCCCGTGCGCGGCCATCAGCACGCCCTTGGCCTGGTCGATCTCGGCACGCGACTCCAGCGCGCGCTGGAGGTGCTCGACCAGCCGGCGGGACCGCTCGTAGCGGCGGAACCCGGTGATCGTGGTGGACGCGGCGGTGACGAACAACCGCAACAACGCCTCGTCGAACGGGTCGAACGCCCGCTCCTCGGAGCTGTAGAGGTTCAGCGAGCCGAGCACGTCGTTCTCGACCATGATCGGCGCGGACAGGTAGGCCCGCACGCCCGCGCCCTCGGCGGCGACGGCGAACTCGGGCCACTTGGCCCGGCCGTCCGCCACGGTGGCCCGCACCGGCCGCTGGGTCCTGGACGCCTCCAGGCACGGTCCGTCACCGGCCGCGTACTGGTCGGCGTCGATGGCGAGGACCTTGTCGTCGGTCGCCGCCAGCGTGGACGCGCCGTCGGCGTCGATCACCGTCACGCTGGCGTTCTCCGCGTCCGGGATGACCCGCGAGGCGGATTCGGCCAGCTGCTGGAGGGCTTCCTGCAGGGTCTGGCCGTCGGCCAGCACGCCCGCAAGCTCTTCCAACGCCTCGCTGGCCTCGTCCAGCAGGACCGCGGGCACGTGCTCGTCAATGCTCACAGCCACTTGTTTACACCTCAACGGCCATAATCGCCCCAACCAAAGGGGGTGGACGGGTGCGCGTGCTGCTCGTCGAGGACGACGACGGGGTCGCGGACGCCTTGGTGGAGGCGCTGGAGGCCAACGACCACCGGCCGAGCCGGGTGGCGCGCGGCGCGGACGCGCTCCTGGTCCACCGCGACTTCGACCTGCTGCTGCTCGACCTCGGGCTGCCCGACACCGACGGGCTGGAGGTGCTGCGCAAGATCCGCAAGGTGTCGCCGGTGCCCGTGCTGGTGCTCACCGCGCGGGGCGACGAGCGGTCGATAGTGCGCGGTCTCCGGCTCGGCGCTGACGACTACCTGGTGAAACCGGTCCGCCTCGGTGAGCTGCTGGCCCGGATGGACGCGGTCGCGCGGCGCAGCGCGGCGCTCACCGGGCCGAAGGACCGCACGGTGCGGGTCGGTGACGTGGAGATCGACCTGGAGGGCAGGCGGGTGGTCGTGGGCGACGCGGAGGTGTCGTTGACCACCAAGGAGTTCGACGTGCTGGCCGCGTTGGCCAGCCGCGCGGGCACGGCGGTCAGCCGCCAGCAGCTCATGGACGAGGTGTGGGGTGACGCGTACCTGGCCGTGTCGCGGGCGTTGGACGTGCACCTGGCCGGGCTGCGGGCCAAGCTGGGTCGTCCCGGCCTGCTGACCACCATCCGCGGCTTCGGCTACCGGCTGGCCGTCGGCGGGGCCGAAGAGCAGACGGGGACGTGAATGCGCCGCCGACTGCTGCTGGTGCTGCTGTTGTTCTCCGCCGCCGCGGTGGCCGCGTTCGCCGTGCCGCTGCTGTCGTCCACGGCCGCCGAGCGCACGCAGCGGTTCGTGCTGACGCGCACCGGTGACCTGGACCGGTTCGCCGCGCTCGCCCAGCAGGCGGAGACCACCCGCGACAAGGCCGCGTTGGAGGACGAGGTCGCCGCGTACGTCGAGCTGTACGGCGATCCGGTGGTGGTCGTCGACGCACGCAGGCAGCCGGTCGCCCAGGCCGGCCTGACGTCGGACGACCCCGCGTTGGCCCGGGTGCTGGACGCCGCGCTGCGCAACCAGCCCGCGTCGTCCGTGCCGACGCTGAAGCCCTGGTCGTCGGGGCACGTGGTGTTCGCCCGGCCCGTCGGCACGGGCACCAGGGTGGCCGGGGCGGTGGTGCTGCGGGCGTCGGTGGACCGCGCGGCGGCGGACGTGACCACGCGGTGGCTGCTGGTCCTCGGTGGGGCGCTGGCAGCGGCCGTCGTCTCGGTCCTGCTGGTGCTGGCCGTCACGCGGTGGCTGCTCAAGCCGCTGGCCGAGCTGGCGACCGGCGTCCGGGCGGTGGCCGCGGGCGAGCGGCGGGCGCACGTGGCGAGCAGCAGCGGACCGCCGGAGGTGCGGGAGCTGTCGGAGTCGTTCAACCGGATGTCCGACGCCGTGACCGAGGCCGCCGACCAGCAGCGACGGCTGATCGCGGACGCCTCGCACCAGTTGCGCAACCCGATGGCGGCGTTGCGGCTGCGCATGGACACGTTGAGCGGCCAGGTCAAGCCGGAGGGCGTGCGCGCGTACACGGCGGGCGTGGCCGAGATCGAACGGCTGGAGTCGCTGCTGGACGGCCTGCTGGCGTTGGCGTCGGCGGAGAGCGCGGCGACCGAGGTCGCGGCCGGCGGGCGTGAGCCGGAGCTGGCCGACGTGGGCGCGGTGGCCGTGGACCGGGCCGGGTTCTGGCAGGTGCCGCTGCCGCGGACGCCCGCGTTGCCGGTGCTGGTGCGGTGCCCGGAGTCGGACCTGGCGCAGGTGCTGGACGTGCTGCTGGACAACGCGGTCAAGTACGGCGGCGCGGTGCGGGTGTCGCTCGGCGCGGACCGCGCGGCGGGCGTCGGCTGGGTCGAGGTGCACGACGACGGACCCGGGTTGAGCGAGGAGGAGCTGGCGTTGGCCACCTCGAGGTTCTGGCGCGGGCGGTCCGGGCGGCCGGGCACGGGGCTCGGCCTGGCGATCGCGGACCAGCTGGTCAAGGCGCGGCAGGGCGTGCTGCGGCTGTCGTCGGCGGACGGGTTCACCGCCCGGGTCGCGCTCCCGTTGGAGCCGGCGCTGTGAACCGGCGGGTGTTCCTGCTCGGGCTGCTGGCCGCCGGGTGCACGGGCGGGGCGCCGTCGGGTGAGCTGGCCATCGCCGCCGGTGAGCGCGGCGGGATGTACTTCGACTTCGCGACGCTGCTCGCGGAGCAGTTGCCGGACCTGCGGGGCCGGGCGTTGGAGACCGAGGGCAGCCTGGCGAACCTCGTGCTGCTGGCGTCGGGCGAGGCGCAGGTCGCGCTGGCCCTGGCCGACTCCGCGCTCGTGGCCGACCCGGGGCTGGAGCTGCGCGCGTTGGGCCGGGTCTACGAGAACTACCTGCAGCTGGTCGTGCGCGTGGACGATCCCGCGCGGGCGCCCGCCGACCTGGCCGGGCGGACGATCTCCCTGGGCGCGGAGGGCTCCGGCGCGTCGCTGTCCGGTGAGCGGATGCTCGTCGCGCTCGGCCTGCGCGACTCCGTGCGGGTGGAGCACCACAGGCTGGGTGACGCGGCGCAGGCGTTGGCGGACCGGCGGATCGACGCGCTGCTGTGGTCGGGCGGCGTGCCGACGCCGACGTTGGACGGCCTGCCCGGCATCCGCCTGCTGCCGTTGGCCGAGCTGGTGCCCGAGCTGCGCGCGGCGCACGGTTCGGTGTACGAGCAGGTGCCGGTGCCGGTCGGCGTGTACGGCGCGACCCGCGAGGTGCCGACGATCGGGGTGGCGAACCTGCTGGTGTGCCGGGCGTCGTTGCCGGACGACGTGGCCGCCGCCGTCACCCGCACCCTGGTCTCCCGCGCCGCCGCCCTGGTGCCGCGCCAGACGCTGGGCACCCAGTTCCTGGACGTCCGCAGCCTGATCGGCACCGCCGGCCTCCCCCTGCACCCCGGCGCCGCCACCACCTACCGCAGCCTCCACGGCTGACCGCGCCCGCGCGCGAACGTGGGACCCGCGCTGGGTCAGGAGTTGGCGGTGTAGGCGTGGCGCAGGTGGGTCAGGGTGTCGTCGTCGATGTCGTCGGCGCTGCAGATGCCGAGCCGCAGGGTGATGGTGTCGTTGCCGACCGGGCCCGCGGGCTCCAGGCGGCCGGTCGGCTCGTGGCCCGCGAGGCGCAGGCCGAGGTCGACCCGCGTCCGGGTGGTCGCCTGCACGATCGCGAACGTCCGGCGCGGCGACACCAGCGCCACGTACGTCTTGCGCGCCTGCACCCGCATCGGACCCAGCAACGCCGCCTCGGCCAGCAGCCGGTCGAGGATCGGCCGCAGCTCGGGCCGGTCGGCGTACTGGGCGTCCACCAGCTCGTCCGACGACGCGCTCAACAGCTCCGGGTAGCCGAACCGCTCCATCACCAGCAGCATCTGCGGATACCCCGTCACGCCCTGCTCGCGCAGCCAAACCCGCAGGTCACACTCGTTGTCGAGACCGGACGACAAGACCCGCCGGTTCCACTCCGGCACGCCCTCGCCGGTGCCGCGGCGCAGCAGCGCCACGGACCAGTCGACCATCTCCCGCCAGTTCTCCGCCACCACCACGGGCGACATACTGCCCGCTCACGGCAGACGTTGCCCGAAGAGCAGCGCACCCGCCACGGCGATCATCCCCAGCACGGTGCCCAGCGCCACCCACGGCCGCGACGCGTCGGCCTGCTTCTTCTCGTAACCGATCTGCTCGCCCAGCGTGTCGTACACCCGGCGCAGCTCCTCGGCGCTCGCGGCCTTGAAGAACTCGCCGCCGGACAGCTTCGCGATCTCCTTCATCGAGTCGTCGTCCACCGGCACCTCCTGCCGCCGGCCCTCGATCTCGACCACGCCCTCCTCGGTGCCGAACGAGATCGTGGAGATCGGGACGCCCGCCGTCTTCGCGTCCTCGGCCGCGTCGAACGCGTCACGCGTGCCGACCGTCTCCTTGCCGTCCGTCATCAGCACGACCCGGGCGGGCGGTGGCCCGTCCGCGCCGCCGACGACCTTGCCGAACGAGTCGATCGCCGCCAGCGCCGCCACGATCGCGTCACCGGTCGCGGTCGACTGGGCCAGCTTCAGCCCGTCGATGCTCTGCGTGACCGCCGCGCGGTCGGTGGTCGGCGCGACCAGCACGGTGGCCGAACCGGCGAACGAGATCAGCCCCAGGTTGATGCCCGGCGTGAGCCCGTCGGCGAACGACTTGGCGGCCACCTGCGCGGCCTCCAACCGGGACGGCTGCACGTCGGTGGCCTTCATCGACAGCGACGTGTCGATCACCAGCATCACGGTCGCGCGGTTGCGCGGCACCTTCTGCTCGGCGGTGGGCCCGGCCAGCGCCACGGTCAGCGCGATGAACGCGACCATCAGCAACGCCACCGGCACGTGCTTGTACCAGCCCTGGCGCTTGGGGGCGACCTTCTCCAGCATCGACAGGTTGGCGAACCGCAGCATCCGCTTGCGCAGCACGCGTTGCAGCACCACGTAGAACGCGGCGAGCGCCACCACGCCCACCAGCAGCACGAACCACCACGGCGCGGTGAAACCCGACAGGCTCATCAGGCCACCCCTCCCGACCAGCGGCGCTTGCGCGCGACGACGAACCGCACGGTGTCGGCGATCCAGTCCGAGTCGGTGCGCAGCACCAGGTGACCCGCTCCGGCGCGACGCAGGCCCGCGGCCACCTCGGCGCGGTGCTCGGCCGCCGCCGCGGCGAACTCCCGGCGCAGCAGCGGCGACGCGACGACCTCGCGCTGCCTGCCCGACTCCGGGTCGGCCAGCACGACCCGGCCCACCTCGGGCAGGTCGATGTCACGGGGGTCGATCACCTCGATGGCCACCAGGTCGTGCCGGGCGGACAACGCGCGCAGCGGGCGCTGCCACTCCGTGCCGCCGAGGAAGTCCGAGATCACCACGACCAGGCCGCGCCGCCGCGGCGGGCGGCGCAGCTGCTCCACCACGTCGGCCAGCGAGCCGCGGGTGCCCTCGGGCGCGCGGGGCGTCTCGGCGACCTTGCGGATCAGGCCGCGCGAGTGCGCCAGCCCGCCGCGCGCGGGCACCCGGACGAGGTTCTCGCCGGTGGCGACCAGGGCGCCGATCCGGTTGCCGCCGCCACGGGTCAGGTGCGCCACCGCGGCCGTCGCGGCGACCACCAGGTCGCGCTTCTCGCACGCCGCCGTGCCGAAGTCGAGGCTCGGCGACAGGTCGACCGCGAGCCACGTCTCCAGCTCGCGGTCGGCGACGGTCTCGCGGATGTGCGGCACGGTGGTGCGGGCGGTGACCGCCCAGTCCATCCGCCGCACGTCGTCACCGGGCTGGTAGGGCCGCGCCTCGCCGGGCTCGGAGCCCGGTCCCGGCACGAGGCCGAGGTGGTTGCCCTGGAGCAGCCCGTCGAGCCGGCGGCGGACCTCCAGTTCGAGCGTGCGCAGCGCCGCTTCCATCCGACCGCCGTGCAGCACCGGCGGCGCCCAGCCGGGCCGGTCGGCGCCCTGCGGGTTCGGCTCGGTCACGGCCTGCCCGCGGGCTGCGGCGTCTGCGGACGTGCGGAGACCTGCGGCAGCGGCACGGTCTGGAGCACGCGGGTGATGATGTGGTCCAGCGGGACGCCGTCGGCCAGCGCGTCGTAGGACAGCACCAGGCGGTGCCGCAGCACGTCCGGCACCACGTCCACGACGTCCTGCGGCAGCACGTAGTCGCGCCCGCGCACCAGCGCCAGGGCGCGGGCGGCGGCGATGATGCCGAGGCTGGCGCGCGGCGAGGCGCCGTAGGCGACCCACCCGGCCACGTCGGTGAGCTGGTGCTCCTTGGGCGCGCGGGTCGCGATGACCAGCCGCACCACGTAGTCGACCAGCGCGTGGTGCACGAAGACCCGGGAGGCCACGCCCTGCAGGCGGACCAGCTCGTCCGGGCCGAGCACCTGGCTGGGCACCGGCGGCTCGACGCCCATCCGGTAGACGATCTCCCGCTCCTCCTCGGCCGTCGGGTACTCGACCTGGATCTTGAACAGGAACCGGTCGCGCTGCGCCTCGGGCAGGGGGTAGACGCCCTCGTTCTCGATCGGGTTCTGGGTGGCCAGGACCAGGAACGGGGTGGGCATCGGGAACGTCTTGCCGCCGATGGACACGTGCCGCTCGGCCATCACCTCGAGCATCGCCGACTGCACCTTGGCGGGCGCGCGGTTGATCTCGTCGGCGAGGACGAAGTTGGCGACCACGGGGCCGAGCTCGACGTCGAAGCTCTCGCTGCCCTGGCGGTAGATGCGGGTGCCGAGGATGTCGGCGGGCACCAGGTCGGGGGTGAACTGGACGCGGGAGAACGAGCCGCCGACGACGTTCGCGAACGTCTCGACGGCCAGCGTCTTGGCCACGCCGGGCACGCCTTCCAGCAGCAGGTGGCCCTTGGCCAGCAGGCCGACGAGCATCCGCTCGACCAGCCGGTCCTGACCGACGATCACCCGCTTGACCTCGAACACGGTGCGTTCGAGCAACTGGGCGTCACGAGCCGGCGTGTGGGACGCCTCGGCGGCGGGCTCGGACAAAGGTCCTCCTCGACAGGGTTGTACGACTGTGCCCCAGTCTCCCCTGCCGACGGTGTGGCTCTTGTGAAGGGGTCCGGCCCGGGAAACGGGCAGCGATGCAGCTCACGCCCATTTCACCCGATCTTGGTCACCCGTCAGGGTTCGAGATCACCAGGGGTGTCGACGTCGCGCGCCTCACCCGGCTCGGCGGCAACGGGCACCGGGTCCAGCGGCCCGAGGACCGAGCGCATCGAGACGTCGCGCGGGTCGGCGGGCACGGCTCGGCGCAACGACCCGGTGCGCCACGCCCCGGCTAGCCACTGCGACCGCCCCTCCTCGTCCACGAGGACCGCACCGGTGTCGCCGACGGCCGCGAGCAGCCGGTCCACAGTGGACCGGGTGATGCCCGGCTGGTCCACCGCGAGCACCACCACCAGGTCCGTGGCGACGTGCGCGAGCCCGGCGGCCAGCCCCGCCACCGGTCCGCCACCGGGCGGGTCCTCCCGCGCCCACGTCACGCCGGGCACGTCGTCCTTGCGCGGGCCGACGACGACCCTCCGCCGGGCGAGCGCGACCGCGTCCAGCACGTGGGCGAGCAACGTGCGCCCGTCGACCACGACCGACGCCTTGTCCACGCCGCCCAGCCTGCTGCCCCGACCACCCGCGAGAACCACCGCCGTCCAGGACGCCACGGGCCAACGGTAGCCGCTAGACGGGCTCGCCCAGCGCGTCCTCGTCGGAGGTGAAGAGCATCCACAGCAGCGCCGCCACCACGAGGGCGCTCGTCACGAACACGGGGAACACCAGGTCGAACGCGGACGTGCCCTGTGGGGCGGCCATCCCGGGGTCGACGTCGACGTTCACCGCGGCCATGCCGGTGTAGTGCATGCCGGTGACCGCCACGCCCATGGTCAGCCCGGCCGCGACGCGCGCCGACGCCGTCCGCACGACCAGGGTGAACCAGAACGCGGCGGTCGCCGCCACCACCGCGATCAGGAACGACAGCGCGACCAGCGGCCGGTCGTAGGAGATCTCGCCGCGGAACCGGATGGCGGACATGCCCAGGTAGTGCATGCCCGCCACGCCGAGCCCGGCCAGGGCGCCCGCGACGAGCAGCCGCATCCGGGTGAACCGGACCAGCGTGACCAGCGACAGCCCGGCGCCGACCACCCCGATCGCCACCACGGCGGACAACGCGGTCAGCGGCACCGAGTACTTGATCGCGGCGCCGGGCACGTCGAAGCCGAGCATGGCGATGAAGTGCATGAGCCAGATGGCGACACCCCCGATGGCGAACGCCCCGAACACGGTCCAGCGCGCCTTGGCGGCACGGCCCGGCTCCGCTTGGGCGCGCGCCATGCAGGCGAGGCCGATGAGCGAGCCGATCACGGAGACGACGTAGGCGAGGACGAGGGTGGAGAGGCCGTCGGAGAAGTGCTGCATCGAGTCGTGGTCCACGCCCATTACTAACTCACCGTGATCACGTTCACCAGAACGGCCCAGGTGAATTCATTCATTCGCAATCCAAGTAGCCCATTTCTCTACTCAGCGTAGTCACGAGCTGGGCTGAACGGCCCACGTACAGCGCCGCGCGGGTGAGCCGGTGGTCGAGCGGGCCTCAGCCACCGGCACGACGGCCCACCACCCGGTTGCGGCCCGCGTCCTTGGCCTGCAGCACGGCCACGCTGGCCTCCTCCACCGCGTCGGTCACGGACGCGCCCGGCACGACCTCCACCGCGCCGATCGACACCGTCACCACGCCGCCGGTGTTGCCCCGGTGCTCCAGCCCCAGCCGCTGCACCGCCTGCCTGATCCGCTCGCCGGACGCCAGCGCGCCCTCCAGCCGCGTGCCCGGCAGCAGCACGGTGAACTCCTCGCCCCCGTACCGGTACGCGCGATCACCCGCGCGGGTGGTCCGGTCGATCGCCTCGGCGACCTTGCGCAGCGTCTCGTGCCCGGCCAGGTAGCGGTAGAGCGTGTTGTAGCTGTGGAAGCGGTCGATGTCGACCAGCAGCAGGCTGTACGGCTCGCCGGCGCGGTTGCGGCGGGCGTGGTCCACGTCGAACGTCGCCGGGTTCGGCAGGCCCGTGCGCTGGTCGATGGTCGCCGCCTCGGCCAGCGCCCGGTTCTCCGCGTGCAGCTCCTCCAGCCGTTCGGCGAGCCGGTCGACCTGGTGCTTGCGCGCCAGCGCCCAGTCCTCCAGGTCCTGGTCGTAGACGGCGACGCCGACCGGGCCGGTCGTCTTCGCCCGGTACATCGCCAGGTCCGCCTGGTGCAGCAGGTCCTCCGCGCCGTGACCCGGCCGCACGAACGTGATGCCCGCCGACACCGACACCCGGATCACGCCCTCGTCCAACGTCACCGGCGTGGCGATGACGGCCAGGATCTCCTGCGCCGCGGCGATCGCCTGCTGCTCGTCCAGCTCGTCGAGCAGCACGACGAACTCGTCGCCGCCGAGCCTGGCCGCCGTGCCGCGACCGGCCACCACCGCGGCCAGCCGGGACGCGACCAGCCGCAGCACGTGGTCGCCGGCCGCGTGCCCGTGGCGGTCGTTGACGTCCTTGAACTGGTCGAGGTCGAGGAACACCAGCACCGGCCCCGGCGCGCCGCGCACGGCCTGCTCCAGCCGCGGCAGGAACCCGGTGCGGTTCACCAGGCCCGTCAGCGCGTCGGTGTTGAGCCTGCTGCCCAGCTCGTCGGCCGTCTCCGCCCAGCCCGTGACGTCGAGCGCGACGACCACCAGGCCGCGCACGTCCGGGTCCTCGCTCAGGTCGCGGGCGATCAGGTCGACCCGGCGGTGCACGGACCCCTCCACCGGCACCGCGCACGTCAGCCGCGACGCGCCCGCGCGGCCCGCCGCCTGGAGGAACGTGCCGACCGCCGCCGCGTCGCCGTCGGCCACCAGGTCGGGCAGCAGGCCGGACGCGGCGCCGAACAGCCGCCGGGCGGCCGGGGACGCCCACCGGACGCCCAGGTCGCCCGGGTCCACCACCAGCACCGCGGCGTCGGCCCGGTCGAGCACCGCCTGGTGGAAGCCGCCGTTCATCGCGACGCGCTGAGGAACCGCAGCAGGGCGCGGTCGAACTCGGCCGGCCGGTCGAGGTTCACCAGGTGGGCGGCGCCCTCGACGACGACCTCCTCCGCGCGCGGCGCGGAGGCGAGCACGAGATCGGCCACCGACCGGATGTCCGACGAGTCGAGGTCGCCGACGACGACGAGCGTCCGCGCGGTGAGCTCGTCCAGCCGGTCCACGGCGTGCACCTCGTCCGGCGCGGTCGTGAACACGCCGCTCGACACGGCTCGGACGGTCAGGGCGCGGCACAGCTCCCGCACCTCCGGGTCGACCTCGTCCGGCGACCGGTGCGGACCGTCGACCCACATCCGCAGCAGGCACTCCGCGACCTCGTCGACCGTCGTGGCCGCCCGGATCCGCGCGAGCTGGTCGAGGACGAACGGGTCCTCGAACTTCATCCCGCTCATGCCCGGCCCGACCAGCACCAGGTCGGCCACCCGGTCGGGGTGGGTGACCGCGAAGTCGATCGCGGTCCGGGCGCCCAGCGACAGGCCGACCAACGTGGGCCGGTCGAGGCCCAGCACGTCCAGCAGGTCCTTCAGGTCCTCGTGGTGCGAGTAGGGGCCGGTCACCGGCGACGACTCGCCGTGGCCCCTCGCGTCGTACCGGACCACGGTGTGGTCCCGCGCCAGCAGGTCGAACTGGCGGTCCCACGTGGCGCACCCGAGCCCGCCGGCGTGCAGCAGCACGACCGGCGGTCCTTCGCCACGTCTGTGATAGGTCAATTCGCCGTCGTCGAGAATCAAGCGGCCGGCCGTCATGGTCCCCCCTGGACTTGACTTCCTCCCTAGACCACTGACGCTACCGAATCCGGGCCGCGCATTCGGGTGATCAGGAGCATTTCTCCGCATATCGGGGGTCCCCATTCCCGGATCACCCCGAATAGGGGATCATATCCACCCGTAGTCCACAGTGGACAGGCCAACTGAGACGGATCCGGTAATCCCGTGGACAGCCGCTCGCGATCATGCCTAGCCTCACCGCCGTCCATCCTCACGTGTGCGAAGAGGTGCATTGCATGCCCGTCCGGATCACGGCCGCCCAGCGGCCGATCACGCCGACCTTTCCCCTGGACGTGAGGAAGACCGGAAGTGGACATACCCCGTGGTTTCACCATCCGTGAAAGCACCCACCGCATCCACAACCCCCTGGACGACGCCAAGTTGGCCGTCCTCGGCCGGGCGCTGCGCCCGGAACCGGGGTCGCGGGTGCTCGACCTCGCCTGCGGTTCGGGCGAGATGCTGTGCACCTGGGCCCGTGACCACGGGCTGACCGGCACGGGCGTCGACCTCAGCCCGACGTTCCTGGCCTCGGCGAAAGCCCGGGCGGTCGAGCTGGGCGTGGCCGACCGGCTGGAGTTCGTGCACGGCGACGCGTCGGGCCACGTCGCGGACGAGCCGGTGGACATCGCCGCGTGCGTCGGCGCGACGTGGATCGGCGACGGCGTGCCCGGCACGGTGGAGCTGTTGCGGCGCAGCCTGCGCCCCGGCGGCCTGCTGCTGATCGGGCACCCGTTCTGGCGGCTCGACCCGCCCGACCAGGCCGCCGTGGAAGGCAGCCACGCGAGCAGCCGGGACGACTTCCTCCCGCTGCCCGAACTGCTGGCGCAGTTCGGCGCGTTGGGCTGCGACGTGGTCGAGATGGTGCTGGCCGACCAGGACAGCTGGGACCGCTACGTCGCCGCGCAGTGGCTCAACACCCGCCGCTGGCTGGACGAGAACCCGGACGACGAGCTGGCGCCCGTGATGCGCGCCGAGCTCGCCACCGGGCCGGCCCGGTACGCGCGCTACCAGCGCGAGTACCTGGGCTGGGGCGTGTTCGCCTTGATGGACCGCTGACGCGGAGCGCGGGCCCCGGCTCACCGGGGTCCGCGCCATCATGGGCGCATGGACGATCGACGACTGCTCGTCGCAGTGGTGTCCGCGCCGGCCGTCGCGGACCGGTTGCGCGCGCTGGACGTGACCGGGCTGGTGACCGTGGCCGACTCGTTCGCGCCCGCCGCGCTGGTGGTGAGCGCGGTCCGTGATGCGCGGGCGGACGTCGTGGTGGACGGTCCCGACGGGGTGGACGCGGTGTGGTCCGAGCGGATCGCGCCGTTCGCGCGGCGGTTCGCCGGCATCGACCCGCCGCCGCGCACACCGCCCGTGCTGGAGGAGCACGACCCGCTGCTGCCCGTCACCGCGCGCCGCCTGCTCGACCGGCTGCGCGCGCACCTCGCCGAGCCGTCGTGGAGCTACGAGCACATCGGCTCGACCGCCGTGCCGGGCTTGCGCGCCAAGCGGTTCGTCGACCTCCAGCTCGGCGTGACCGCGTTGCCCGACCCCGACGGGCTCGACCGCGCGATGGCCGCGGTGGGCTTCCGCGCGGCCCGAGGCACCCGCCCCGACTCCCCCGGCGTGACCCACGACTGGCACACCGACCCGGAAGTGCCGGCGGAGCTGTACCGGAAACGGCTCTACGTCCGACCCGACCCGGCGGAGACCGCGATCCTGCACGTGCGGCAGCTAGGCAACCCGTGGCACCGGCGGACGATCGACTTCCGCGACCGGCTGCGCGCCGACCCGGCCGTGCGAAAAGCGTACGAGGTTGCGAAACTCCGTGCGGCGCAAGCGCACGCCGGAGACGACGACTACGACGACTACACCCGCGCCAAATCGGATTTCTTCCGCTCGACCAGGTGAATTCCCTCAAGCCGTACGGCCGACTCGCCGATGGGGCGGTGCTCGATCGAGCAACATCCCCCACGCGTGCAGGAGGAGTTCGGCATGGCTCTGCGCGACCGCGTCCGCGATGTCGTGGACGGCAGACGCTTCCAGCGGACGGTCATCGCGGTGATCGTGGTCAACGCGGTCACCCTCGGCTGCGAGACGTCGACGGCGCTGGTCGCCGCCTACGGCGACGTGTTCGCCGTGCTGGACCGCACCGCCCTGGCGATCTTCGTCCTGGAACTGGCCGCGCGGCTGTACGCGCACGGCCCCCGGTTCTTCCGCGACCCGTGGAACGTCTTCGACTTCGTGGTCGTCGGTGTCGCCCTGCTGCCCGCGGCCGGTCCGCTGTCGGTGATCCGGGCCCTGCGCATCCTGCGCGCGTTGCGCCTGGTCGCGATGGTGCCGAGCATGCGCCGCGTGGTGACCGCGCTGGTGAGGTCCGTCCCCGGCCTGCTGTCGCTGACCGGGCTGCTGGTGCTGCTGCTGTACGTCGGCAGCGTGGTCGCCGTCAACCTGTTCCGCGCCGGCGGCGATCCCCGGTTCGGCGACCTCGGCGCGACCGTCCTGACGCTGTTCCAGCTCACCACCGGCGACGGCTGGTCGGACGTGATGCGCGACCTGATGGTCACCCAGCCGCTGGCCTGGATCTTCTTCGTGGTCTACCTGCTGGTCGGCACCTTCACCATGCTGAACCTGTTCATCGCGGTCGTGTGCAGCGCGATGGAGTCCGAGGCCTCACCGCGACCGGGCGCGTCCGACGACGTGCTGCTGGCGGAGGTCAGGGCGCTGCGCGAGGAGGTCCGCGCGCTGCGACTGGAACCCGTCGGCGACCCGCGTTGACCGGGGTTCCCGGCCGACCGGCGTCGACCGGGAACCGCCGGTGACGGCTACAGCAGGCGCGTGGCGTACGGCATGATCCCGCCGTACCGGACCGGGGCGACGCGGACGTGCGAGCCGGAGTACGGCGCCTCGACCATCATGCCGTCGCCGAGGTAGAGCGCGACGTGGGTGCCGCCGCCCGGTCCCCAGAACAGCATGTCGCCGCGCCGCGCCTGGGCGAGCGGCACCTTGCGGCCGGCGTTGTACTGGTAACCGCTGTAGTGCGGCAGGTAGACGCCGACGCCCGCGAACGCGTACATCATCAGCCCGGAGCAGTCGAAGCCGACGGTGTAGTAGTCGCCGTGCGCGTCGCCGACGCCGCCGTCCCGGATGCCGACGGTCGGGCCGTCGTAGTTGCCGCCGCCCCACGAGTACCGCACGCCGAGCTGCTGCAGCGCGCGGGCGACGACGGTCTCCACACCGTGGCCGCTCGGCGCCGCCACCGTCGGCGGGCGTGGCGCCTGGGGCGCGGACGCGGCGAGGGCGGCCAGGCGTGCGGCTTCCTCGTCCTCGCGGCGCTTGTCCACCAACCACCGGTCGTACCGGTCGCGCTGGTCCTCCAGCCCTTCGACCGCGGCCAGCGCCTGGTCCAGCTCGCCCTCCACGCGGGCCTTGTCGTCCTGGATGCTCCGCGCGGCGGCGGCCTGGCCCTGCTGCGCCTGCACGGCGGTGGCCTGCGCCGCGTCGGCGTCCCGCTTGGCCTGGTCCGCGGCGGCCTGCTTCCGGTCCGCCAGGTCGAGCGCGGCACGCGCGGCGGAGTCCTTGTTCGCCTGCTCGGCGCGGGTGCGCTCGACGTCGTCCAGCGCGTCGAGGCTCGACTCGCTCACGGCCTGGAGCAGTTGCGCGCGCGACAGCAGGTCCTGCGGGCTGGTCGCGCCGAAGTAGGCCGAGACGGAGCCGACCAGGCTGCCCTGCTCGAAGCTGGCGGCGGCGAACTCGTCCAGCCGCACGCGGGCGTCCTCGACGGCCCGGGCGGCGGCGTCGGCCTCGACCCGCGCCGCGTCGGCGTCGCGGCGCGCCCGGTCCGCCTCGCCCTGGGCGGTGTCCAGGTCGACCCGCGCCTTGTTGGCCAGTTCCAACTTGAACGCGACCTCGTCGGTGAGGTCGCGCAGGCGGGCCTCGGCGTCGGTGAGCCGACCGGTCAGCTCACCGACGTGGGCCGCCTTGGCGTCGGCCTGCTGCCGGCCGGCGCTGATCTCGGCGTCGCTGGGGTTGGGGGGCGGCGCCGGCGCGCCGTGCGCCGTGCCGCCCAGCCCCAGCGCGGTGGTCAACGCGATCGCGATCGGGATCGCCCATCGAGTCACGACTGCCGCCTCCCCGCGCACTCGGCCGATCGGCATTACGCCGAACGGCGCCATGCAGGCCGACTCTGCCACTCGTGCCTCACTGCTTCCAATCGACCCGGCGTGAACTTCAGCCACACGGGTCACAGCAGACGCGGGGAACCACCCTCAGCAGGGTGACTCGATCACGGTCAGTTGACCTTGCGGTCGAGGTCGGCCCAGTACGGCTCGCGCAGCTTGAACTTCTGCACCTTGCCGGTGGCGGTGCGCGGGATGGCGTCGCGGAACTCGACCGACGTCGGCGCCTTGTAGCCGGCGAGCCGGGCCTTGCAGTGCGCGATCAGCTCCGCCTCCGTCACCTCGGCGCCCTCGGCCCGCACGACCAGCGCCTTGATCGTCTCGCCCCACTTGTCGTGCGGCACCCCGATGACCGCCGCCTCGGCCACCGCCGGGTGGGCGAACAGGGCGTCCTCCACCTCGATGGACGACACGTTCTCGCCGCCGGTGATGATCACGTCCTTCTTGCGGTCGGAGATCGTCAGGTGGCCCTCGTCGTCCAGCTCGCCGCCGTCGCCGGTGTGGAACCAGCCGTCCTCCAACGCCTGGGCGCTGGCCTCGGGGTTCTCCCAGTAGCCCGCCATGACGACGTTCCCGCGGGCCAGCACCTCGCCGGTGTCGGACACCTTCAGCCGCACGCCGAGCCCCGGCGCGCCGGCCCGGGACAGCTTGCGCGCCCGTTCCGCCGGCGGCAGCTCGTCGTCGGCCGGTCGGGTGCGGTTGAAGGTCAGCAGCGGTGACGTCTCGGTCAGGCCGTAGAGCTGCAGGAACTCCCAGCCGAGCTCCTCGCCGACGCGGGCGATGGTGCGGCTGGGCGGCGGCGCGCCGGCGCAGATGACGCGGACCCGGTCGCGGCCGGGGACCTCGCCGTCCCAGTCCTGCGCGGCGTCCAGCACGGCGTTCCACACGGCGGGCGCCCCGCACATCAGGGTGACGCCGTGGTCGCGGACCCGGTTGAGGATCTCCGTGCCGTCGACCTTGCGCAGCACGACCTGCGGCACGCCGAGCCCGGCCAGGCCGTAGGGCATGCCCCAGCCGTTGCAGTGGAACATCGGGAGGACGTGCATGTACACGTCCCGCTCCCAGACGCGGGCGTGCATGGCGAACGTGACGGCGTTGATCCAGATGTTGCGGTGGGTCATCTGGACGCCCTTGGGCCGGGCGGTCGTGCCGGAGGTGTAGTTGATCGTGGCGGTGGCGTCCTCGTCCGGCTCGCGCCAGGGTCGCGGCTCGGTGTCGAAGCGCATCAGCTCGGTCTCGGTCTGCTCGCCGAGCACGAAGCGGTGCCGCGCGGTGACGCCGTCCAGCTCCAGTTCGGGGTCGACGAGCAGCACGGACGCGCCGCTGTGCTCGACGATGTAGGACACCTCGTCGGGCCGCAGCCGGAAGTTCACCGGCACCGCGATGCGGCCGGTGGCGGGCACCGCGTGCAGCAGTTCGAGCAGCCGGGCCGAGTTGTGGCTGACCACGGCGACCCGCTCGCCCTCGCCGAGGCCGAGCGCGTCGAACCCGGCCTGCCAGGCGCGGACGCGGGTGGCGAACTCGCCGTAGGTCGACCTCGGCACGGGTGCGGCGGGCTGGACGGGCTCGTCGACGGAGGCCGTGGTGTCGGCGAAGACCTGCTCCGCCCGGTGGAGGAAATCGGCGACAGTCAGGGGTACGCGCATACGAGGTGACCTTATTTACCCGCCACCGCCCCGGCTACCTCCACGTCACCCGGTCGTCAGCACGAACCTCCGGTTCACCGGCTGCACCGGGCGGGGGTGGTCGGCGTGCGTGCGGACGAAGGCGCGCAGGGCCGGGTCCTCCACCTGGACCGGCCGGTCCATCACGACCCAGCTGACGATCTCGTCGAACTCGCCCGTGGTCAGCGAGCCCTCGTAGCGGTGGAAGCCGCCGCCCGGGAAGAGCGCCGGCAGGTCGATGCCGCTGGGCGGCTTCCCCTCCGACGGGCCCGGCTCGCCGAGGTCGACGAACACCGCCACCACGCACGCCCGCAGCGCCTCGTCCGCCCTCAGGTGCACGGCGTGCATCTCCGCGCCGCGCGCCCGGCCGCGCACCCAGTGCTCGCTCGGCCGGTGGAAGTGGAGGTTGTCGAGCCGGAACTCCTGCCCGCCCAAGCACACCAGGTGCTCGCCCCTCGGCCGGAACCGCCAACCGTGGCCCTCTTCCCGGGCGCTGAACTGGTCGGCCCGCCAGCGCACGTCCACCTCGTCGACCAGCCCTGGCACCACCACCGCGTCACGGAGGTTGATCGGTGACTGTTGACTCCCCATGCGGTCACCCTTGCACCGCACTGCGCTCACGTACGGGTGGTTGACCGCCACGATCGGGTGCTTCACCAGGTGCTGGGGTCGCCCCACGTGCGGATCGGGCCGGTCGCCACCACGGGCACGGCGGCCAGTTCCGGCAGCGCCGACGCGGCCGGCTCGCGCACCACCGCCGCCGCCAGCGCGTCGTACGGCGTCGGGTCCAGCGCGCAGATCACCACCGACGCGCCCGCCTTCGCCGCCAGCGGCACCAACCCCGCGGCCGGCTCGACCACGAGCGACGTCCCGGCCACCAGCATCACGTCGCAGTCCAGCACGGCCATCCGCGCCGCGCGCAGCACGTCGTCGGGCACGGGCTCGCCGAACGCGACCGCCGCCGGCCGCAGGACCCCGCCGCACGCGGTGCAGCCCGGCGGGACCTCGCCGCCGCGAACCCGCGCCAGCGCGACGCCCATCGCGCTGACCGCCCCGCATGAGACGCACACCACACGTGCCATCGAGCCGTGCAGCTCGATCACCGCGGACCCTGCCCGCTGGTGCAGGCCGTCGACGTTCTGCGTCAGCAGCGACCGCACCCGCCCGGCCCGCTGCAACCCGGCCAGCGCGCGGTGCGCGGCGTTCGGCTCGGCCGTCCACATCGGATCGTCCAGCCAGGATTCCCACGCCTCCCGCCGCACGCGCGCCGACGTCAGGAACGCCGACGCGTCGAACCGGAACCGCACGACCCCCGACTCCAGCGACACGCCCGCGCCGGTGAGCGCGGTGATGCGCCGCGCGAAGGCCATCACGTCCCGTGCACTCATGTCACCACCGTCCCACACGCCTGCGAGCATGTGGTCGTGCGCGGAACACGTCGGGGGAGCCGACCATGAGACGAGTGTCGGGGGAGCCGACGATCAGACGCTGGACGGGCGCGGTGCTCGGAGTTATCGGTTTGGTCACGGCCGTGACGGGCTTCTTCCTGCCCTGGCTGCGCTCCGGCACGGTCACGCGGACCAGTTACGAGGTGCTCGCTCTGCGTGGTTTCGCCGGGTTGAACGGTGTGCCGGGCGAGATCGTGCGCGGCGTGTGGGTGGCACTCACCCCGTTGGCGGTGTGCTGCGTGGTGCTTTGGGCGGTGCGTTTTCACCGGATCGCGGCATGGCTCGCACTAGTGTTTGGCACGATTGCGGGAACGGTGGCGGCACTTGCCGCCGTCCAAGGGGGCAACGAGGCGGCACTGGTCGGGATCAGCCTGACCGGACCGGTGGCCACCCTCGGTGGTGCTGTGCTGGGGATCGCCGGGGCGATCACCGTGCTCACCGCGAAATCCCGCACAGCGATCAGCACTCCAGGAGGAGCACCGTGACGTACCCAGGTGGCGGCGGAGGCGAATGGCCACCGCAGAACAACCCGTACGGCCAGCCGCAGCAGGGGGGCTACCAGCAGGGGCCGCAGCAGGGCGGCTACCCCCAGCAGGGTGGTTACCCGCAGCAGGGCGGCTACCCGCAGACCGGGCCCCAGCCGCAGCAGGGCTTCCCCCAGCAGGGCTTCCCGCTGACGGGCCCGCAGGGCTTCCAGCAGCCGGGTTACCAACAGGAGTTCGGCCAGCCCTACGGCCAGGGGCCGTCCGGCTTCTCGGGTGGCGAGCCGCCGAAGAAGAAGCGCACCGGCCTGGTCGTCACCGCCGTCGTGGCCGTCCTCGCGCTGGCCGCCGGCACCGTCGCCACGGTGTGGGCGCTGCGCAGCTCCGACGACGTGGCCGCCGGCTCCGAGAGCCCGTCCACCGCGGCGAACAACCTGCTCAGCGCGCTGGGCAGCGGTGACGTCCTGGGCATCATGAACGGCCTGGCGCCCGCCGAGGCGAAGCTGAGCAAGGACTACACCGAGGCCACGATCAGCGAGGCCAAGCGGCTGGAGATCCTGAAGAAGGACGCGGACCCGAACAAGCTCAGCGGCGTCCAGATCAAGAGCGAGGGCATCAAGTTCGACGACGCCGCCGCGGAGAAGGTCAACGACCGCCTGACGATCAACAAGGTGGTCGAGGGCAAGATCACGATCACCTCGGACGTCAAGCAGATCCCGTTGACCGACAAGCTGGTCGACGCGCTCGGCGCGCAGCTGGACAAGGCCGGCACCGAGACCGACACGATCGACTTCGCCAAGGAGAAGGCCGACCGCGACGGCAAGCCGATCGGCATCGCCACCATCAAGGTCGGCGACGAGTGGTACCCGAGCCTCTTCTACACCATCGCGAACGCCGCGCTGGAGCAGGAGGACCTGAAGTGGCCCGCCCAGGGCATCGGGGGGGGGGGGGGGGGGGGGGGGGAGGGGGGGGGGGGAGGGGGGGGGGGGGGGGGGGGGTCGGGTCGTTATGGTGGGGGGGGGGATGAGGGGGGAGGGGGCACAAAAAAGGAGCACCCCGGTCCCC
>NZ_JBVJVK010000075.1:20921-34135 GCF_055603705.1 Actinosynnema sp. NPDC037264
CTCTTCCCCCCCCCCCCGCACGCCTCGCGGGGAAAGGCGGGCCCCCCCCACCCCCCCCCCCCACCCCCCCCCCCCCCCCCCCCCGGGCTCGGCGAACGACGCCGCGAAGCAGATGGTCGAGAAGGCGCTCGACGGCGACGTCAAGGGCGTGATCGCGCTGCTGCCGCCGGACGAGATGGGCGTGCTGCAGGACGTCGGCCCGGTCATCCTGGACCAGATGGGCAAGACCTCCGCCTCGGGCGCGAAGCTGATCGAGCTGGAGACGGACTCGAAGGACGTCTCCGGCGGCAAGCTGCTCACGATCCGCAAGCTGGTGGTCGAGGCCGAGGGCGAGACCGTCGAGGTCAGCCGGGACGGTGACTGCTACAGCGCCACCGTCCAGGGCCAGACGCAGCGGCTGTGCGCGGACGAGATCACGCAGCTGGTCGAGCAGCAGGGCGGGCGGAACATCCCGTCGGCCGCGATCGACGTGATCGCCCGGATCGGCGCGCAGGTGCTGAAGGACGGCGTCGGCGTGGTCGCCACCGAGGTCGACGGCAAGTGGTACGTCAGCCCGTTCCGCACGTACAGCGAGCTGTTCCTGACGCTGATGCGCGGCCTGGAGCCGAAGGACATCGACGAGCTGATCAAGGCGATCAAGTAAGTCGCACCGCACCGGAACGCTCCGCAGGGGTCCCCGCCAAGGGGGCCCCTGCTTTTTTGTCCGGCACGGACAACCGGGCGTCGAGCAGGTGAACCAGGCCGACCGCGCCGAGCTGCGACGACACAACCCGCTCCCGACCACCCACAACGGTCGGTTGTACGCCCATAGGCTCGAGCCATGGACACGGAAGCGCTGCGGTCGTTCGTGCGGGCGGCCGAGCTCGGGCAGTTGGGGCACGCCGCCGCGGAGCTGGGGGTCACGCAGCAGGCGGTCTCCAAGCGGGTTGCCTCGTTGGAGCGCGAGCTCGGGGTCAGCCTGTTCACCCGCACCGCCCGCGGGGTCGAGTTGACGCTCGACGGGCAGGCGTTCCTCCCCCACGCCCGGACCGTCGTCGCCGGCGTCGACCGCGCGGTCACGGCGGTCCGGCCCGGTTCCCGGGCACTCCGGGTCGACGTCCTCGGGCTGCGCAGCGCGCAGGCGGTCGTCCTGCACGACTACTGGCGCTCGCGTCCCGGCACCAACCTCGACGTGGTGACCCTCAGGGTCGACGACCCGCGCCTGGCGGTCGCCGCGGTCGAGTCGGGCGAGGTGGACGCCTCGTTCCGCGCGGTCACCGAGCGGGCCGCGCTGCCGCGCGAAGTGCGGATGGTCCACGCGTTCGACTCGCCGCTGGAACTCCTCGTCGGCCCGAGGCACCCCCTGGCCGCCGCGCGCAGCCTCACCCCGACCCGGCTGCGCGAGCACCGGATCTGGGTGCCGGGCATCGCGCCGCGCAGCGAGTGGGCGGTGTTCTACGACGAGCTCACCACCGACTTCGACCTCCGCGTCGACGCGGCGGGCCCGAACTTCGGCAACGAGGTCCTCCAGGACACCCTCGCGGACTCCGCGGAGGTGGCGACCCTCGTCGGCGCGCGCGACCGGTACACCTGGCCGACGCACTACGACCTGCGCCGCATCCCGATCGTCGAGCCGACGATCGCCTACCCGCTCTCCCTCCTGCTGCCGGCCGCGAATCCCCACCCGGGACTCCGGCCGGTCATCGACCACCTCCACCGCCTGCCCACGCCGCCCGGGCCCGTCTGGCGCCCGTCGTGGGCACTGGCGGCACCCCGCACGGCACCACGATGAGGAAGCGACCAGCCATGCGCGACGACCGCCTCGTGCGCATCCACAGCGCCGAGTTCCGGGCGATGTCCGAGCGGGTCCTGCGGGCCACCGAGCTCACCTCCCGCCTCAACGTGCTGCCGTTCGAGGACGAAGCGGGCAAGGCGGAGCTGTTCGCCGCGATCCTCGGCCGGCCGCTGCCGGACGGGGTCACCATCTACCCGCCCTTCTACACCGACCACGGCCTTCGCCTGGAGCTCGCCGGACGCGTGTTCATCAACCAGAACTGCACGTTCCTGGACTACGCCGGCATCCGGCTCGGCGAGCGCGTGATGGTCGGGCCGAAGGCCACGTTCATCACCGTCGGCCACCCGGTCGACCCCGAGGAGCGACGGGGGTGGCTCAGCGGCGGGCCCATCGACGTGGCGGAGAACGTGTGGATCGGCGCCGGCGCGACGATCCTGCCCGGCGTCACGATCGGGCGCGACGCCGTGATCGCCGCCGGCGCGGTCGTGGCCGACGACGTGCCGCCGGCGAGCCTGGTGACCGGCGCGAAGGCCGCGGTCCGCCGGCGGTGGTGACGACCGGCCGGCCACGACCGCTAGCCGCGACGGGGACCCACCGCGGAGCCGAGCCAGGTCGCGGCGGCCACGAACAGCACCGCGACCACGCCCGAGAGCGCCAGCGCGGACGGGACGCCGTCGTCGTGCGACAGCGCCCACAGCACGTTGCCGACCGGCGGGGTGCGGCCGAACAGGAACACCAGCACGACCAGCGCCGTCGCGGCGAGGACCGACCAGCCGGCCTGCGTGATCACCGGGCGGCTGCACAGCACGCCGACGCCCACGCCGACCAGCGCGCACACCGCCAACCCGGCGAAACCCTGCGCGACCGTGCCGAGCGGGTACGGGCGGGGTTGCGTCAGGACCGGGGCCACCGCGGCGACCAGGGCCACGCCCAGCGCCCCGAGCACGGCCAACGCGGTCACGGCGGCCTGCGCGCGGGCCCAGCCCCCCGCGGTCACCACGGTCATCGTCCGCCGCACGGGGTCCTCCGCGGTCGCGACGACCACGGTCAGCCACACCGACACCGGGTAGACCAGCACGCACGTGCCGGCGTACGCGGGCAGCGGCGGGCCGGCGTCGGAGGCGTAGAGCATCCCGAGCACGGCCACGAGCAGCAGCAACGGCGGCAGCCAGCGCTGCGTGCGCAGCACGTCGACCAGCAGGTACCGCACCAGCGCCGTCACGACCGCACGCTCCGCACCGAGCAGCCGAGCCGCAGCGCCTCGGCCAGCACGCCGTCGCTGAACCCGGCCCGCACCTCGACCCGCGCGCCGTCGCCGACCCCGTGCGCCGCGAACACCCCTTCCAGCGCGCTGATCTGCGCCAACGCCTCCCCCACCCGGTCGAGCTCGATCACCACGCCACCGGGTCGTACCGCGCCGAGCACCACCTCGCGGGCGCCCGGCAGGTCGTGCCCGTGGTGGTCGGTCAGCACGACGGCGGCCCGCGACGAGGTCACCAGCTCGCCGAGCACCGCGCCCGCGGCGGCGTCCAGCCCGGACCACGGCTCGTCGAGCACCAGCAGGTCGGTCGCGTGCAACGCCTGCGCGACCGCGACCTTCTGCGTGTTGCCCTTGGACAGGGTGGCCATCGGCGCGTCCGGGTCGCCGACGAACCCCAGCGCCTCCACCAGTTCCCACCGCACCGGCACGCCGCGCACGGCGGCGAGGTGGCGCAGGTAGTCGCGGGCGGACAGCTTCACCCCGGTCGGGAACCGCTCCGGGGCGTACCCGACCGACGCGCCGCGGCTCACCCGGCCGGTCGTCGGCGCGGTCACGCCCGCCGCGACGCGCAGCAGCGTCGACTTGCCGGCGCCGTTGCCGCCGCGCAGCACCACCACTTCACCCGGCCGCACGGCGAGCGTGACGTCGCGCAACACCCACGGGCCGCGGCCGTAGCGCTTGCCGATTCGATCAAGACGCACCACGGGTGTGATGATGCCCCGATCAAGGTAGGGCCGGGTTGAAGCGGAATACAGGACACGCGTACTGTTTGGGGTGAGAGGGCATCGCACCCGCGGGTGCGGGAGACTCGGCAGTAGTTCCCCTACCGACTTTGCGCGTCACCAGATGGAGTTTCACGTGACTGCACCAGCGAGCAAGGACAGCTTCGGCGCCCGCGGCACGCTCACCGTCGGCGACGCCTCGTACGAGGTGTTCCGGCTGAGCGCGGTCGACGGCGCCGAGCGCCTGCCGTACAGCTTGAAGATCCTGCTGGAGAACCTCCTGCGGACCGAGGACGGCGTGAACATCACCGCCGACCACGTGCGTGCGCTGGGCAGCTGGGATCCCTCGGCCGAGCCGGACACCGAGATCCAGTTCACGCCCGCCCGCGTGGTGATGCAGGACTTCACCGGCGTGCCGTGCGTGGTCGACCTGGCCACCATGCGCGAGGCCGTCACCCAGCTGGGCGGCGACCCGACGAAGGTCAACCCGCTGGCCCCCGCCGAGCTGGTCATCGACCACTCGGTGATCGCCGACATCTTCGGCCGGCCGGACGCGTTCGAGCTGAACGTGGACCTGGAGTACCAGCGCAACAAGGAGCGCTACCAGTTCCTGCGCTGGGGCCAGACCGCGTTCGACGAGTTCAAGGTCGTCCCGCCAGGCACCGGCATCGTGCACCAGGTCAACATCGAGCACCTGGCCCGCGTGGTGATGGTCCGCGGCGGCCAGGCCTACCCGGACACGCTGGTCGGCACCGACAGCCACACCACCATGGTCAACGGCATCGGCGTGCTCGGCTGGGGCGTCGGCGGCATCGAGGCCGAGGCGGCCATGCTCGGCCAGCCGGTCTCCATGCTGATCCCGCGCGTGGTCGGCTTCAAGCTGCACGGCGAGCTGCCCGCCGGCGCGACCGCGACCGACCTGGTGCTCACGATCACCGAGATGCTGCGCAAGCAGGGCGTGGTCGGCAAGTTCGTCGAGTTCTACGGCTCGGGCGTCGGTGCGGTGCCGCTGGCCAACCGCGCCACCATCGGCAACATGAGCCCGGAGTTCGGCTCGACCTGCGCGATCTTCCCGATCGACGGCGAGACCATCGACTACCTGAAGCTGACCGGCCGTTCCGCCGAGCAGCTGGCGCTGGTCGAGGCCTACGCCAAGGAGCAGGGCCTGTGGCACGACCCGGCCGCCGAGCCGGTGTACTCCGAGACGCTGGAGCTGGACCTGTCGACGGTCGTGCCGTCGATCGCGGGCCCGAAGCGCCCGCAGGACCGCATCGAGCTGACCGACGCCAAGGAGGCGTTCCGGCAGGCGCTCGGCTCCTACGTCGCGCACACCGACGGCGTGGAGAACTCGCCGGTCGACGAGGCGTCCGAGGAGTCGTTCCCGGCCAGCGACTCGCCCGCGCTGAGCAACGGTGACGCGGGCGGCAAGCCGCACGTGTTCCAGTCCGCCGCCGAGGGCGCGGAGGGCCGGCCGTCCAAGCCGGTCAAGGTCACGCTGGACGGCGCGGAGTTCGAGCTGGACCACGGCGCGGTGGCGATCGCCGCGATCACGTCGTGCACCAACACGTCGAACCCGTCGGTGATGCTCGGCGCGGCGCTGCTGGCGAAGAAGGCCGTGGAGAAGGGCCTGGAGCGCAAGCCGTGGGTCAAGACGACCCTCGCGCCGGGCTCCAAGGTCGTCATGGACTACTACGAGCGCGCCGGGCTGCTGCCGTACCTGGAGAAGCTGGGCTTCCACCTGGTCGGCTACGGCTGCACCACGTGCATCGGCAACTCGGGCCCGCTGCAGGACGAGATCTCGGCGGGCATCAACCAGGGCGACCTGGCCGCGGTGTCGGTGCTGTCGGGCAACCGGAACTTCGAGGGCCGGATCAACCCGGACATCAAGATGAACTACCTCGCGTCCCCGCCGCTGGTGGTGGCGTACGCGCTGGCCGGTTCGATGGACAAGGACATCACCACCGAGCCGCTCGGCAAGGACCAGGACGGCAAGCCCGTGTACCTGGCCGACATCTGGCCGTCGCCGCAGGAGATCTCGGAGGTCGTCGCGTCGGCGATCTCGCCGGAGGGCTTCACCGCGGGCTACGCCGACGTGTTCGCAGGCGACCAGCGCTGGCAGTCGCTGCCCACGCCGACCGGCAAGACGTTCGAGTGGGACCCGCAGTCGACGTACGTGCGCAAGCCCCCGTACTTCGAGGGCATGGAGATGGAGCCGTCGCCGGTCACGGAGATCAGCGGCGCGCGCGTGCTGGCGCTGCTCGGCGACTCGGTCACCACCGACCACATCTCGCCCGCCGGCGCGATCAAGGCGGACTCGCCCGCGGGCAAGTACCTGACCGAGCACGGCGTCGAGCGCAAGGACTTCAACTCCTACGGTTCCCGGCGCGGCAACCACGAGGTGATGATCCGGGGCACGTTCGCCAACATCCGGCTGCGCAACCTGCTGCTGGACGACGTGCAGGGCGGCTTCACCCGCAACTTCCTGGAGGAGGGCGCGCCGCAGACCACGATCTACGACGCGTCCGAGGCCTACGCCGCGGCGGGCGTCCCGCTGGTCGTGCTGGCGGGCAAGGAGTACGGCTCGGGCTCGTCGCGCGACTGGGCCGCGAAGGGCACCTCGCTGCTCGGCGTGCGCGCCGTGATCGCCGAGTCGTTCGAGCGCATCCACCGGTCGAACCTGATCGGCATGGGCGTGCTGCCGCTGCAGTTCCCCGAGGGTTCGACGGCGGCGTCGCTCGGCCTGGACGGCACGGAGACCTTCGACTTCACCGGCATCACCGCGCTGAACGACGGCGACACGCCGCGCACGGTGCACGTGGTGGCGGCGAAGGCGGACGGCTCGAAGGTGGAGTTCGACGCGGTGGTCCGCATCGACACGCCGGGTGAGGCCGACTACTACCGCAACGGCGGCATCATGCAGTACGTGCTGCGCAAGATGGTGCGCGGCTAGTCCGCGTCACGTGACGGGGCCGTCCACCTCCGGGTGGGCGGCCCCTTCGCGTTACACCCCTTCGCGTTCGACCCCTTGCTCTTCGGCCGCGGCGCGGAAGGCGTCGTAGGTGGCGCGGTCGAAGAGGACGAAGCGGACGGCGAGGTCCGCCGGGGCGTCGGCGACGGCGGACAGGGCGATCCGGGCGGCGGAGGCGACCGGCCAGCGGTAGACGCCGGTGGAGATGGCCGGGAACGCGATGGAGGTGGCGCCGAGGTCGGCGGCCACGCGCAGCGCGTTGCGGTGGCAGTCGGCCAGCAGGGCCGAGCGGTCCTCCGCGGCCGACCAGACCGGGCCGACGGTGTGCACGACCCACTTGGCCGGCAGGCGGCCCGCGGTCGTGGCCACCGCCTGGCCGGTCCGGAGGCCGCCGCCGTAGTGGCCCGCCCGCAGCTCGCGGCACGCGGCGAGGATCTCCGGGCCGCCCTTGCGGTGGATCGCGCCGTCCACACCGCCGCCGCCGAGCAGGGACGAGTTCGCGGCGTTCACCACGACGTCGACGTGCTGCTCCGTGATGTCCCCGAGGACGAACCCGATCCGCGCCATGCCGATCAGTGTCCCACCGCTCGGGCATGCGCTCCGGGACGCTGTGCCGCCGCATTGTCGTCACAATTCAAGTTTCGTCCGTAACGATCCGCAGATCGAAAACGACCGATGATTCTTATTACCCCGATCGGGTGAACCGATTGCTCTTTCGCAAAATTTGCGTTTAACCTCTCCATGCCGACGCTTCCGAGTCGCACGGCAGTGTCATTCGGTCGGATCTTCGCTGGTCCGCACCTGTTCGGGGACTGACTTACCCGGCTTCGCCGGAATGCGCGAACGTGACTCCAGAGGGGATTTCACGTCTCGTCGGCGCGCACGAGGAGGTGCGAATCAGAATGCACATCACCACTCGAAGACGGGCTTGCGGCGTGACCGCGATCCTGTTGGCCGCACTCGCGGCCCCACTCGCCACGACCACCGGCGCGGCAGCCGCGGGAGGCACCGTCACCGGGACCAAGGCACTGGGGGTGACGGACATCGCCTGCGGCGGTTCGGTCCCGGTCACCGTGACGCTCGACGCCGAGACCGGCATCGCGGGCAACCCGGTCGACATCGAACTGGTCCTCGACCGGTCCGGCAGCATGCAGGGGGCGATCGGCGACCTGAAGGCCGCCGCGAAGTCGTTCGTGGACATCATCGACGAGGCCACCGACGGCTCGCTGGACGGCGTGGTCGCCAACGGCAGCCGCATCGGCGTGGTCAGCTTCGCCGACGGCGCCTCCGTCGACACCCCGCTGTCGTCCGACGCGAACGCCGCCAAGTCCGCCATCGACGCCCTGGTCGCGTCCGGCGGCACGAACCACTCGGCGGCCATCACCACCGGGCAGGCGCAGCTGGCCGGCTCGGAGCCCACGAACGAGAAGATCATGGTCATCATGACCGACGGCCAGACGACCGTGGGTCCCGACGCGAGCCCCGCGGCCGCGGCGGCGCGCAACGCCGGCACCGAGATCTTCGGCATCGGCCTCGGCTCCGTCGACTCGGCCGAGATCCAGGACTGGACCACGGACCCCGACGCCACGCACTACTACGAGGCGCCGACCCCGGCCCAGTTGCAGGAGGTCTTCGAGGCGATCGGCGCGGCCATCGTGGTGCCCGCGGCGACCGGCGTGACCGTGGTCGACACGGTGTCGCCGCAGTTCTCGGTCGGCGGCGCGGCGGTGTCCAAGGGCGCGGTCGCCCAGAACGGCAACCAGCTCACCTGGACCATCGACGAGCTCGGCACCGAGACGGTGACGATGACGTTCACCGCGACCCACCTCCCGGCCACCGGTGGCGGCGTGCTGGCGGTCAACCCGACCGTCGCCTACACCGACGCCGAGGGCCACGTCGTGACGTTCGGCAACCCGACGGTGAACGTGCGCGGGTGCGCCGCGGCCATCGACGTGGAGCCCGAGCACGAGGTCAACGAGCTGGGCACGCCCGGCCAGACGCACACCGTGACCGCGACCGTCACCGACGACTTCGGCGACCCGGTGGCGAACGTCCCGGTCGACTTCTCGATCCTCAGCGGCCCGAACGCGGGCGGCGCCGGCAACGGCAGCACCTCCGCCGCGGGCGCGGTCGACTTCACCTACCCGGCCGCGCAGGGCCTCGCGGGCCTCGGCCAGGACTCGATCCGCGGCTGCTTCACCCACGCCGCCGGCCACCAGGTGTGCGACGACGTGCTGAAGGACTGGGTCGACACCACTCCCCCGGTCGTGACGTGCGAGCCGACCAACAACCCGGGCGGCGGCAACGAGCCACCGGCCGACAACGAGGACGGGTTCTTCATCCTCTCCGCGACCGACGCGGTGGACCCGGACCCGCAGGTCTTCGTGTCCGACTCGGCCAGCCCGGCGGTCTTCGGCGGGTTCCCGACCGGCACCAAGATCAAGCTGGTGCAGGCCCCTGGCGCGACGCCCAACCAGAAGCCCGGCGTCGGTGACATCGACTGGCGCATCACGCTCAAGGGCGACGCGCTCGTCTACGGCGTGGACGCCTCGGGCAACCAGTCGGCTCCCGTGAGCTGCCTGGTCCCGCCGCCGCCGAAGTAGCGGTTACCGCGAGACCGTGAGGGGCGTCCACACCCGGGGCGCCCCTCACGCCCGCTCACCCCACGATCGGCCCGAGGTAGCCGCGCAGCACCTTCTTCAGCTCCTGCACCAACGCCGGGCGCTCGCCCTCCTCGGCCGAGACGATCATCGGGATCAGCCCGCCGAACAGCCGCATGGTCACCTGCGCGGTGCGGGCGCGGTCGGCGGCGGGCAGGTCCGGGCGCCGCGCGGCCAGCACCGCGTCGATCCGCCCGAAGACCGCCGCGTGCACGGCCCTGGTCGGCGCGGCCAGCTGCTCGGGCATGTCCGACCGGCCGAACAGGGCCTTGAAGCCGGGGTTGGCCACGTTCACCGCCACCATCGGCCCCGCCATCCGGTCGATCAGCTCGTCCAGCGGCAGGTGCGCGAGCTCGGGCGTCAACGCGCCGTGCGCCGACCGCAGCTGCTCCAGGTACCGGTCGGCCAGCGCCTGCGCGATGGCCTCCTTGTTGCCGTAGAACTGGTACAGCGTGCCCGGCGACACGCCCGCCCGCGCGGCGATGGCGTTGGTCGTCGCGGCCTCGTAGCCGACCTCCGCGAAGACGGCCGCCGCCGCGTCCTGCAGTTCGGCCATCCGCCGCTCGCCCCGCGCCTGCCGGCGCACCACCTTCGGCTCCACGGGCACCACCTTCTCACTCGTTGACAAACACGAGCAATCACTCGTACTTTTGCAACACGAGCGATCGCTCGCATTATGCGACACCTAGTCGAGGAGAACCCCGTGCACCTGCTGGGGCGTTTCGCCGTGCGCCGGCGACGCTTGGTCCTGGTCGTCGCCGCGCTGGTCGCGGCGGCCGCCGCCGTCGTGGGCAGCGGCGCGTTGTCGGCCCTGTCGCTGTCCCGCTTCGAGGCGCCCGGCACGGAGTCGCTGCGCGCGGCCGAGGTGCTGGCCGAGGAGTTCGGCACCGGCAACCCCAACCTGACCCTGCTGGTCACGGCGCGCGGCGGCGACGTGGACGACCCGCGCACCGCCGACCGGGCCCGCGCGCTGGCCGCCGAGCTCGCGCCGGACGTGCGGCAGGTCGAGTCCTACTGGGACCGTCGCAGCCCGGCCCTGCGGTCCGAGGACGGCAGCCGGGCGTTGATCCTGGCCTGGGTGCCCGGCAGCGCCACCGACGCGCGGGCCGCCATCGCCGGCCTCTCCGAGCGGTTCACCCGCGCCGACGACGTGATCGAGGTGGGTGTCGGCGGGCAGGACGAGGTGTTCCGCCAGGTCGGCGCCCAGGCCGCGCGGGACTTCCTGCGCGCCGAGGCGATCGTGGTGCCGGTGGTGCTGCTCCTGCTGGTGCTGCTGTACCGGCGTGTGTCGCTGGCGTTGACCACGCTCGGCATCGGGCTGTTCGCGATGGTCGGCACGCTCGCCGCCTTGCGCGGCCTCACGCGCTTCACCGAGGTGTCGACGTTCGCCGCGAACATCACGCTGGTCATGGGCCTGGCCCTGGGCGTGGACTACTGCCTGTTCGTCATCGCCCGCTACCGGGAGGAGCTCGCCGGCGGCGCGACCGTGCCGGCGGCCGTCGAACGGGCGGTCGCGACGGCCGGGCGCACGGTCCTGTTCAGCGGCCTCACGGTGGCCGCGTCGCTGGCGATGCTCGTGCTGTTCCCCTTCCCGTTCCTGCGTTCCTTCGCCTACGCGGGCGTGCTGGTGGTGGGTCTGTCCGTGCTGGGCGCGCTCGTCGTCCTGCCCGCGGCCCTGGCGTGCCTGAAGCCGCACCCGGCGACCGAGCGCGCCACCGGTTTCTGGGCGCGGACGGCGAACGCGGTGATGAACCGCCCGCTGCTGGTCGGCGGCGCGGCGCTGGCGTTGCTGCTCCTGCTCGCCGCGCCGGTGCTGGGCCTGCGGGTCGGCCTGCCCGACGACCGGGTCCTGCCGGCGGACGCGTCCAGCCGGGTGGTGCAGGAGGAGATCCGCGCCGGCTTCGGCCAGGAGCAGACCGACGCCATCCGCGTGATCGCGAAGGACGTCCAGGGGAACGACGACTACGCGGCACGGCTCGGCGACGTGCCCGGCATCGTGCAGGTGGACGTCACCACCAACGGCTACGGCACCACGTGGTCGGCGATCCCGTCCCAGGAAGCGCTCTCCGGCGACGTGCCGGCGCTGGTCCAGCGGGTGCGGGCGCTGGAGCCGGACTACCTCGTCGGCGGCTACCCGGCCGAGCTGGCCGACTTCCGCGACGCCCTCACCGACCGGGTGCCGCTGGTGGTGGGCCTGATCCTGGCGATCACGTTCGTGCTGCTGTTCCTGATGACGGGCAGCGTCCTGCTGCCGGTGAAGGCGACCGCGCTGAACCTGCTCAGCCTGGCCGTGATGTTCGGCGTGGTGGTGTGGGGCTTCCAGGAGGGCAACCTGGCGCACCTGCTCGGCTTCACGCCCACCGGCACGGTCGAGCCGAGCATCCCGATCCTGATGTTCTGCATCGCGTACGGCCTGTCCATGGACTACGAGGTGTTCATGGTGTCCCGCATCGCCGAAGAGCACGCCCGCACCGGTGACGACCGGGCCGCCGTCACCGCCGGGATCCAGCGCAGCGCGCCGTTGATCACGGCCGCCGCCGCGATCCTGGCCCTGTCGTTCGCCGCGTACACCACGGGCCGCGTGATGTACCTGCAGATGCTGGGCGCGGGGCTGGCGGTGGCGATCGCCGTGGACGCGACGCTCGTGCGCGCCGTGCTGGTGCCCGCGTTGATGCGGCTGGCCGGACGCGCCAACTGGTGGGCGCCGGCGTGGCTGCGCCGCGTGCACCTCCGGTTCGGCCTCTCGGAGGGCCGCTAGGGTTGCGCCCTTATGGGGGCCGTCGTGGACACGGGAACCGTGTGGTGGAAGACCTTGTGGGCGTTGCCGGTGCTGGTCGGGCTCGTCCTCCCGCTCTGGGAGGACGGCCCGCCGCTGGACGTCTCGCTCCCGCTGGTGATCGCCGGTTTGCTGGTGAAGGCGCGCGAGGCGCACGCCGAGCGGCCCGGCGCCTGGTTCCCGTTGCTGGTGACCGGGTCGACCGCGTTCGCGCTGACGTCGGCGGCCGGGTCGTGGTTCTCCGTCGGGGTGACCGCGTTCGACCTGTGGCAGTTCCTGCTCGGCGTGGTGGTGGCCGTCGGGCTGGGGATCTGGGCGTGGCGTGCGCGCGGCTACGTCGTCGCGGTCACGGCGGTGGGATACCTGGCCGCCGTCTGGCACTTCCGTCAGGAACCGGTCGAGGAGTTCGGCTGGTTCTCCTACGCGCCGCTGACCTCGCCCATCCCGGTCGTGCCCGCGTTCGACTTCCCGCCCCACCCGGAGCTGGTGGTCCTGGCCGGTGCGGTGCTCGCGCACACCAGGGTCGACCGGGTGCGGCCGTGGCACGTGGTGGCGATCGTCGGGCTGCTCGGCTCGTTGTGGCACTACAGCGCGCTCGCGCTGGTGGTCGCGGCGGTGGTGGTCGCCGCCTACGACCTGAACGCCCGCCGTCCCGGCGCGTGGTACCCGTTGCTGCTGGTCGGCATCGGCTTGGCGGTGTGGCCGGTCGTGGACCGGGTGTTCCTGACGCCGGAACTCCCCGCGATGCTCGCGAACGCGCCCGGCGGGCGGAACGAGACCGGCGGGATCGAAGGCGTCGCCATCGCCGTGGCGGTCGGTCCGTGGGTCGACTACGACGAGCTGTTCCTGGCGTTCGTCGTCGCGGTCGGGCTGGCGGTGTGGTCGTGGCGGCGCCGGAGCCCGATCGTGCTGCTCACCGCCGTCGTCTACCTGGGCCTGACCTGGCTGCGCACCACGCCCGTGCCGACGGAGCTGGTGGTCCTGGCGGGGGGGGGGGGGGGGCCCCCCCCCCCCACCCCCCCCCGACACACCCCAAAAAGCGGGCGTTCGGTC
>NZ_JBVJVK010000075.1:34145-37166 GCF_055603705.1 Actinosynnema sp. NPDC037264
GCATCTCTGTCTTCCCCCCCCCCCCCCTTCCCCTTCTTCCCCTCCCTTTCCCCCCCCCCCTCCTCGCCCCTCTCTTTTTTTTCTCCCCCCCGCTCCCCCCCCCCCCCCCCCCCCCCCCCCCCCCCCCCGGAGCCGCTAGAACGGCTGGGCGTTCGGCTGGAACACCTGGCCGTCCGCCGGGGCCTTGAGGTTCACCAGGTAGTCGGTCACCAAGGTGTCGACACCCGCGCTGTCGCCGAGGATGCAGTGCCCGAACGCGTCCACGCTGAGCAGGCGCGCGTTGCCGAGCTGTCGGTCCATGCGCTTGCTGAACTCGTACTGCGTGGCCGGGTCGTAGTAGTTGCCCACGACGACGATCGGGTTCGGCGTGCGCTTGTTCCACGGCCCCGACCAGCGGTCCGGGAAGGGCGCCGGCCAGGTCGCGCACGTGAGCAGGTCGGACGCGGCCTGCATGCGGCCGAACGTCGGCGACTCCCGCTCCCACTTCGCGGCCACCGCCGGGAACAGCTGCGGCACCCGGAGGAACGGCTTGTCCGTGCAGTTCACGCCGTAGTACGAGTCGTCGGCCAGGTACTCGGTGTCACCCGTGAGCCCGGCGCGGACGTCGGCCAGACCGCGCTTGTTCGCCAACGGCGGCAGCAGGTCGGCCTGCTCCTGCGCGGAGAACGTGGCGGCGCCGGGGTGCAGCACGGCGTGGATGCTCTGCAACCACGCGGCCAGCGCCTTGAAGCGGGTCGGCGCGTACAGGTCACCGGCGACCCGGCCGATGTAGCCGTCGTAGGTCACGACCTGGTTGGTGGGCAGCGTGATCGAGCGGGTGCGCAGGTGGTCGCGCACCTCGTCGAACTTGGCCCGCGGGTCGCCGTCGCTGTAGGCGCACTTGTCGCCCTCGGCGTCGCAGCGCTTGAGGAACGCGTCCAGCGCGAGCTCGAAGCCCCGCGCGCGCTGGCGGTCGTACTCCGCGCCGTCGGAGGTGCGCAGCGCCGGGTCGACGTTGCCGTCCAGCACGAGGGCGCGCGACTTCGACGGGAAGATGTTGGCGTAGGTCGCGCCGAGCAGCGTGCCGTAGGAGAAGCCGACGAACGTGAGCTGCCGGTCGCCCACGCCCTGCCGCAGCAGGTCGAGGTCACGGGCGACGGCCTCGGTGGACATGTGGTTCAGCAACGGGCCGGCGTTGCGCGCGCACGCGTCGGTGTAGTCCTCGGTCGCGTCCGTGGTGTCGCGGATCTCGGTGCGGGTGACCGGGATGCCGGACATGCGGCCGAAGACCTCGTTGGCCTCTTCGAGGGTCTTGAAGCAGCGCAACGGCGAGCTGCGGCCGACGCCGCGGGGGTCGAACCCGATCAGGTCGAACCGGTTCATGACCTCCGGCTGGAAGAACGAGCTGCCGTAGGCGGAGTAGATCAGGCCGGCGCCGCCCGGGCCGCCGGGGTTGATGAACAGCGAGCCGACCTTGTTCGCCTGGTCGTCGGCCGGGCGCTTCATCAGCGCGATGGTGATCTTGGCCCCGTCGGGCTTGCGGTGGTCCAGCGGCACGGGGTGGTTCGCGCAGCTGACCTTGTCGCGCTGCGCGGCCGGGATCTCGTCCAGGACGTCCTGGGCGCAGGCCGCCCACTGGACGGGGGTGGCGCCTCGCGCTTCCTGTGCGGCGGCGGTGCCGGTTCCCACGAGACCGGACACCGCCGTGCCCACGGCCAGCGCGAGAACCAGCGCTCTGTTACGGAGTTGCATGCGGTAGCGCTCCCTCGGTTCACTCGACGTCGCCCCTCAGTGACACCGCGACGTCATCGCGCGAGGCTTTCACTCGATCGTGTCTGGCAACACCCGCAGAACGGAGGATTCGTGGCCTACGGACGGTTCATGCCGGGCTTGGTGCTGGCCGAGCGGTTCTACCGGGAGGCGGTCGAACCGCTGGTCCGGACGCACTTCGGCGAGGTGCCGCACAGCGCGGGCCGGCTCGGCTCCGGTTCGGAGGTGCTCGGCTTCGACACCGAACGGTCCGCCGACCACGAATGGGGGCCGCGCCTGCAGCTGTTCCTCGACCCGGACGACACCCGGGCCGACGACATCTCGACGGCGCTGGCCGAGCACCTGCCCAAGGTGTTCCTCGGGTATCCCACGCACTTCGTCGGCACGGACGACGACGGCGTCGGGCGGATGGCCGTGACGGACGGGCCGGTGCGCCACCGGGTGGAGGTCGTCGACGCGGCCACGTGGTTCGACCGGCGGTTGGGGTTCGACCCGCGCCGCGGCGTGACCGTGCGGGACTGGTTGGGCGCGCCGACGCAGCGGTTGGCGGAGACGACGGCCGGCGCGGTGTTCCACGACGGGCTCGGGGTGCTGACGGCGGCACGGGAGGCGTTGCGGTGGTACCCGGACGACGTGTGGCGGCACGTGCCGGCGTGCCAGTGGTCGCGCGTCGCGGAGGAGGAGGCGTTCGTCGGGCGGTGCGGCGAGGTCGGCGACGAGCTGGGGTCGGCCGTGGTCGCGGCCAGGCTGACCCGTGACCTGATGCGGTTGCGGCTGCTGCTGGACCGGCGCTACCCGCCGTACGACAAGTGGCTCGGCAGCGCGTTCGCCCGCTACGCCGACCTCGTGCCGGTGCTGCGGGCCGCGGTGGCGGCGACCGACTGGCGTGCGCGGGAGGACCACCTGGCCGTGGCGTACGAGCGGATCGCCGCGCGGTGCAACGACCTGGGCCTGGCCGAACCGGTCGACCCGACCACCCGCCCGTACCACGACCGCCCGTTCCGGGTGCTGCGCGCCGACCGCTTCACCACCGCCCTGCGCGCCGCGATCACCGACCCGGAGGTGGCCGCCCTGCCGCTGCTCGGCGCGATCGACCAGTGCGCCGACAGCACCGCCGTGCTCGAACACCCCGCCCGGAGCCGGAAGCTGGTGGGCTAGCCGGGACCCCCGTCCGACGACGCGGTGGGGGCGGGGGGGGGGGGGGGGGGGGGGGGAGAGGGAGGGGGGGGGGGGGGGGGGGGGGGGGGGGGGGGGGGGGGGGGGGGGGGGGGG
>NZ_JBVJVK010000076.1:0-36795 GCF_055603705.1 Actinosynnema sp. NPDC037264
CCACCCTATGCCGGGGGAACAAGAGAAAAAAACAAGGAGTGGGACGGGAAGAAGCGACAAACAACGTGACAGAAGCTGTTCCCTCCCCCCCCCCTTGTTTTGGGGCCCCCCCCCCCCCCCCACCACGGGTGCGGGTTTCCTGTTTCGTCGCCGATCGCGGAAGGGAGGGCCCTTGCCGTCTGACATCAGCTCCGCAGGCATCGCCCGAGTCGTCTCGAGCTGCGACTCGACCAGCCGCAAGGATGTTCTTCGCCGCGTTGAGGTCCCGATCGTGATGGGTGCGGCAGACATGACACGTCCAGTGCCGGACAGACAGTTCCAGTTCGGCGAGCACTTCCCCGCAGGTCGAGCATCGCTTGGTCGACGGGTACCAGCGGCAGATCACCGCGAGGGTGCGCCCGGCGCGGGCGGCCTTGTACTCGAGCCGGCGGCGGAACTCGCCCCAACCGGCATCGGCGATGGCGCGTGCCAACCTGCGGTTGCGGACCATGTTCCCGACTGCCAGATCCTCGATCGCGATCAGGTCTGCCGACCGCACCAGGTTCGTGCTGGTGCGGTGCAGGAAGTCGAGCCGGGCGTTGCGGACCTTCCGGTGGGCACGGGCGACCTTGACCTTGGCCTTGCGCCGGTTGTTCGACCCCCGTTGACAGCGGGCGAGTCTGCGCTGGTAGCGGGCGAGGTTCCGGGCTTTGCGATCCAGGTGGCGCGGGTTGGCGACCCGGTTGCCATCGCTGGTCACCAGGAAGTACCGCAAACCGAGGTCGGCGCCCACCTCGTGCCCGGTGGCAGGCAGCGATTTCGCGTCGTCGGTGTCGACGGCGAAGGTGACGTACCAGCGGCCGTCCGGGTCACGGGACACCACCACCATCGTGGGGTGCAGAGCGGTGACGTCCACTTGGTCGAAGGACCAGGTGAAGTTCAACGGCGCGGACGTCTTCGCCAGGGTGAGCGCGCCCTCGCGCATGCGGAACGCCGAGCGCGTGTAGTGAGCGGACCGGCGGCCGGCGCGGGACTTGAAACGCGGGTGCCGGGTGCGGCCGGCGAAGAAGTTGCGGAACGCCACCTGCTGGTGACGGAGGGTCTGTTGCAACGGCACCGACGACACCTCGGCCAGGAACGCCAGACCTTCGGTCTGCTTCCACGCCGTCAGCAGGGCGTCAGCCTCCCGGTACGACGTTCGCTTGCCCTCGACGCGGTAGCGGCGGTCGCGTTCGGCCAAGGCCTTGTTCCACACGAGGCGCACACAGCCGAACGTCCGGTTGAGCATCGCGGCCTGTTCGGGAGTCGGATAGGCGCGGCATCGGTAGGCCGTTCGCACGTAGATCAGCATACTGAAGGAGTAACGATGAGTGCGGATCCGGTTGGTCGGCCTGCGTGCCGCCCATCTGAACCGTTTTCGCGTCACCGGGGCGGCCCAGGCGGGCGAGTTCTCCGCCGGAGCGCAGACCCCGGCCGTACCCAGGAGACCGAGTGACGGCGGTCGCTCGCCGCGCCCGGGGTGCGACCTCGGGCGCGGGGCGACTCGCCGCGGCGCTGCTCTCGCCGACCTTCGTCGTGCTCGGCCTGGTGGTCGGGTACCCGCTGGTGGCGGCGCTGCGCGAGTCGGTGTTCCGGGAGGGGACCGACCTCGACGAGAGCGGGTTCATCGTCGAGGGCGCGCGGTTCGTCGGTGTCGACAACTACACCGCGATCTTCGTCGGCGAGTCCGCCGCCCGGTTCTGGAACGCGTTCGGCAACACCACGGTGTTCACCGTCATCACGGTCGCCCTGGAGGTGCTGCTCGGCGTCGGCATGGCGCTGGTGATGCACCACGCGATCCGCTGGCGCGGCATCGTGCGGGCCAGCATCCTGGTGCCGTGGGCCGTGCCCACCGCGGTCTCGGCGTTGTTGTGGCGCTGGATCTTCCAGGCCGACGGCGTGGCGAACGCGTTGATCGGGCAGCAGGTCCTGTGGACCACCGAGGGCTGGCAGGCGAAGTTCGCGGTCATCCTCGCGGACGTGTGGAAGACCGCGCCGTTCGTCGGCCTGCTCGTGCTCGCGGGGCTGCAGATCATCCCGAACGACGTCTACGAGGCCGCGCGCGTCGACGGCGCGTCGGCGTGGCGGCAGTTCTGGCAGATCACGCTCCCGCTGGTGAAGCCGGCGCTCCTGGTGGCCGTGCTGTTCCGGGTGCTGGACGCGCTGCGCATGTTCGACCTGCCGTTCGTGCTCATCGGCAGCCGCAAGGAATCGGTGGAGACGCTGTCCATGGTGGCCTTCGACGAGGCGTCGAGCCTCCGGTTCGGACCCGCCGCCGCGTACGCGACGATATTGTTCGTCTACGTGGCCATCACGGCCCTGGTGTTCGTGCGGTTGCTCGGCGCGGACGTCATCGGCGCCGCTCGGGAAAGGTCGCGAAAATGAGCGCCACGACCCAGACCAGCGGCAACGGCACGCTGTGGAAGCGGGTGCTGACCTTCGGCGGGCTCGGGCTGATCCTGGTCTACTGCCTGGCGCCGTTCTACTGGATGGCGGTGTCGGCGTTCCGCCGCCCGTCCGACCAGTTCGAGCTGACGGCGCTGCCGATGCCGTTCTCGCTCGACAACCTGACCGCGGTCTTCTCGCCGGCCGTCGGGTTCGGCCGGTCGCTGCTCAACAGCGTGGTGGTCGCGGGCGTCACCACGATCCTCACCCTGATCATCGGCGTGTCGGCGGCGTACGCGCTGGCCCGGCTGCACTTCCGGTTCAAGAACGCGGTCGCGGCGCTGATCATCGCCACCTCGATGTTCCCCGGCATCTCCCTGCTGGTGCCGCTGCTGGCGTTGTTCACCGACATCGGGTGGATCAACACCTACCAGTCGATGATCGTGCCCAGCCTGTCGTTCGCGCTGCCGCTGGCGGTGTGGAACCTGACCGCGTTCTTCCGGCAGATGCCGGAGGAGCTGGAGCAGGCGGCCATGATCGACGGCTGCACGCGGGCCCAGGCGTTCCGCAAGGTGATCCTGCCGCTGGCCGCGCCCGGCATCTTCACCACCGCGATCATCACGTTCATCGCGGCGTGGAACGAGTTCATCATCGCTTTGTCGATGGTCAACGACAGCACCATGCAAACTGCTACCGTCGCGATCTCCCGGTTCACCGGGGCGTACGGTTTCGACCAGCCGTTCGGCACGCAGATGGCCGCCGGCGTGATCGTGACCGTGCCGCTGGTCGTGGTGGTGCTGCTGTTCCAGCGGAGGATCATCGCAGGCTTGACCGCAGGTGGCGTCAAGTAGCCGCTTGGCGGTGTCAACGGCCGGTCGCCACGTGATGGGAGAGCCGTGGCGACCGGCCAATTAACTGCCCTGCCCCCTATCGGGTGAGTGGCGTCGATCGTGGTGGCCGGGCGGGCTTCCCCGCCCGGCCCCCGTCAGGGCAGGCGCCACTGCTGGGCGCCCGTGCCGTTGCACTCGTGGATCTGCAGCTGGACGCCGTTCACCGCGTTGCTGTTCGGCACGTCCAGGCACTTGCCGGACGGCGGGTTCACCAGCGTCGACCCCTTCGGCCACCACTGCTGCGCGCCCGTCCCGTTGCACGTCCACAGCTGCACCTTGGCGCCGTTGGTCCGCGCACTGCCGCTGACGTCCAGGCACCGCCCGAGCGCCCGCACCGTGCCGTCGGACGCCAGCGTCCACTGCTGCGCGGCCGAGGAGTTGCAGTCCCACAGCCGCACGGGCGCGCCGTCGGTCGGGCCCGCGGGCTCGGCGTCCACGCACTTGCCCGCCAACCCCACCACCGCGCCGGACCGCGCGGGGTTCGGACCGACGTCGAACGACGGCGGCGCGTCGGCCGCGGCGCTGCCCCAGGTCGAGGCCGTCGCGCCCAGGCTGAAGTCCAGCGTGCCGCCCGATGCGACGAACGACGCGGGCAGCCACGGCTTGGTGGACGCCACACCGTCGACGCGCAACGACTGCACGTACTTCACGGTGTCCGAGGCGTTCGGGGCCGTGATGATGATGGTGGCGCCGTTGCCGCGCTTGACGGTCGTGCTCGGGAACTGCGGGCTCGCCAGCACCAGTTCGGCCCGTCCCGGCGCCTGCGGGTACAGGCCCAACGCCGCCCACACCGCCCACGACGACATCTCGCCCAGGTCGTCGTTGCCCACGATGCCCTCGGGTGTGGGCGGGAAGAGGGACGTCAACGCCCGCCGCACCACGTCCTGGGTCTTGTGCGGCGCGCCCGCGTAGGCGTAGGCCCAGGGCGTGTTGAGCGTCGGCTCGTTGCCCAGGTACGCGTACGGCTTCTTCGGCCCGGCGTTCAGCTCGGTGAAGAAGGTGTCCAGCCGCGCGGTGACGGCCGCGTTGCCGCCCATGGCGTCGAACAGCCCGCGGTGGTTGTGCGGCACCATCCACGTGTACTGGGCGGCGTTGCCCTCGACGTACTCGTTCTCCTGTGTCGGGCTGAACCCCGGCCACGTCAGGTCGGTGTTGCGCGGTTGCAGGTACTTGCTGCCCGAGTTGAACAGGCTGCGCCAGTTCTGCGCGCGCCGCAGGAAGTTCTCGGCGGTGCCCGCGTCGCCGAGCCGCGCCGCGAACTGGGAGATGGCGAAGTCCGCGCTGGTGTACTCCAACGTGGTCGCGGCCGAGCCCCACACGTCGCCCAACCCCGTCGGCACGTACCCGTAGTCGTTGAACTGCAACCACCCCGGGCGCTGGCGGATGTCGTTCACACCCGCCACCATGCGGCGCAACGCGTCCGCGGTGTCGAAGCCCGTGCCGCCGAACGCGTGCGCGGTCGACACGATGATCGCCATCGGGTCGCCGTTCATCACGCCCGTGCCGCCGTTGGCGACCGTCCAGCGGTCGAAGTACCCGCCCTGGGCGGCCTGGTTCACCGCGGACCGCGCGATGTCGGCGGCTTCCGCCGGCCCCAGTAACGCGATCAGCGCGATCTGCGACCGGTAGACGTCCCAGCCGGAGAAGTTCGCGTACTGGGTCCTCGCGGTCGTGTGCGTCTGCCGGTCGAAGCCCGTGTACTGCCCGTTGACGTCGCTGAACACGTTGGGGTGCAACAGGGAGTGGTACAGCGAGGTGTAGAGCGTGCGGAGCTGGGTCGTCGTGCCGCCGGTGACGTCGATCCGGCCGAGCCAGGAGTTCCACGCGGCGCGCACGGCGGTCCGGACCTCGTCGAACGACCGCGTGCCGGTCTCGGCCGCGAGGTTGGCCTTGGCGTTGTCCAGGCTCACGAACGAGATGCCGACCCGGGCGGTGACCGTCGTCGCGTTGAACGACACGAACGCCGAGGCGGCGAACGGCCGCACGTCCTGCGCGGTGGCGGACGGCGCGGGCACGTGCTGCGTCCCGGCGGTCTTGGGCGCGGCGGGGACGTGGCCGGGGCTGCTGCCCTCGACCGCACGGCCGCCCGGCGTCACCTGGCCGTTCGCGATCGTGGCGGTGGAGGCGAACGGCTGGTCGAAGGTGACGTGGAAGTGCAGCCGGTACCGGTTGCCCGCGCCGCAGAACCCGCCGCTGTCGGTGTAGCCGGACAGGCTGTCGGTCCCGATGGTGACCGAGCCGCCGGCGGCGTTGAACGCGCGGGCGGCGTCGACGTTGAGCGAGGCCCGCTGGCCCGCCGGGTAGGTGAAGCGGGCCACGCCCGACCGCTGGTCGGAGGTCAGCTCGGTGCGGATGCCGTTGTCGAAGCGGACCGAGTAGTAGCCCGGTGACGCCTGTTCGTTGGCGTGGGAGAACGTCGAGTAGGCCGCGGGCGTCGTGCCGAGGGACGGCATGAACGGCACGTTGCCGAAGTCGCTGCACCCCGGGCCCGACAGGTGGGTGAGGCTGAAGCCGCGGATCCGGTTGTCGTCGTAGTGGTAGCCGCCGTGCTGGTGGGTCACCGTGTCGGGGCTCCACTGGAGCATGCCGAACGGCGCGACGGCGCCGGGGAAGGTGTTGCCCGCGCCGCCGCCGTGCCCGAAGTCGGGGCCGCCGGGCTTGGTGCCGACGAACGGGTTGACGTGCTGCGCGGGATCGGTGACGGCGTGCGCCGTGCCGGTCTGGACCGGGACGGCGAGCGCGGCGAGGGTGAGTGCGGCGACAGCCGCGGAGCGGAGACGCATCTGAACCTCCGGCAGGGGTAGGAGGCCTGACAACGTTGTCAGGCCTCGATTCTCCCATCGAAGGTCCAGACCAGGAACCCGCTGCGCGGGGGAACGGCGCTGGGCCGGTGTTGTCCACCGGACACGGGTCACTGACCGGGGATCACTGAACGCGAAAGCCTCTATAGTTTCAGTGTAGACAAAAACCAATCACCGCGCGCCCGGCAACCGCAAGCCCTGAGGCGCCGGAACGCCCGCGGGCCACAGCTCGACCGCCGACTCGGGGTCGATCCCCGACAGGTCGACGACACCACCGGCGAACCGCGCGCCGTCGAACGACACCGAGCCACCGGCGAACCGGGCGCGGTCGAAGGAGACGACCCCGCCCGCGAACGTGGCCGCGGCGAACGACAGGCGGCCGGTGATCGTGGCGTCGGCGAAGGTGACGCGGCCGGCGTCGGTGAACGTCGCGCCGGAGAAGTCGCCGCCGTCGAAGACCGCGCCGGTGAAGTCGAAGTCGTGGCCGCGCCAGGTGCGCGGGTCGTCGTCGGCGAGGTGCAGGTTGTCGCGGACGAGCCGGATGACGGTGAGCCGGACGTGGCGCTCCTGACGGGGGTCCCGCTGCGCTTCCTCGGCGGTGCCGTAGGGCTGGCGCAGGTAGGCGCAGAGCACGTCGATGCAGCCCTGGCGCGCTTCCGGCGCGTCGTTCGCCAGTGCCGCGAACGCGTAGACGCCCGCGATGCGCACCGAGGCGTCGGGCGCGCCGAGCAGCTCGGCCGCTTTGGCGTAGCGGTCGAGCAGCACCTTCGCGTCCTCGCGGTGGGAGTCGACCTCGTTGAGGCGCTGCCTCCGGTAGGCGACCGTCAACGCCACGACCGCGCCGACGCCGCCGACCACGGTCAGCACGACCTTCACCGCGTCGAGCCGCTCCTGGACACCGGTAGGTCGTCCCAGCACGCCCCACAGGAGCACCCCCACTCCCACCGCGACCGCCGCGGCCGACGCCAGCAGCAGGGTCACGTGCACGAGCAGCGGCATCGCCGGTGTCCGCGGCCGGCGGCCCAGGGCCATCGCGGCCCGGCGGCCACCGCCCGCTGAGAGCGCCGCCGCCACCAGGACGAAGACCCACACCGCCCAGTGCCGCCCGAGCCACTGGCCGACCGCCACCGCCGCCTGCGCCCACCACCGGGGCGCCAGGCTCACGACCGCGGCGATCAGGGACGCCGCCGCCAGCGCTTGCCGAGGGCGTGGTCCCCGGCGGAAACCGAGGACGGCTCGGCTCACCTGTAAGGGTTGCTCGCTCATGAAGTCATGGTGGCGCAACCGACCCCGGGACGACGGCCTCGGCCGTGGGCGTGGCCGAGCCGTCATCCACCCTGATCGCCGCCGATGCGTTCGTCAGCCGATCGGCGCGGGGGAGTTGGCCTCCGGGACCAGGATCGCCGGTGCGCCGGACCCGTCCGCCGGCACCGCCCACACGTCGTTGGTCCCGTCGTCGCGTTGAACCCCGTAGGCGACGGTCCGGTCGTCGATCCAGGTCGGTTGGTCGTCCACGCTGCGGGTCTCGGCGAGAGGGGTGGCGGTCAACGTCTCCAGATCCATAATGGACAGTCGCCAGCCTTGCTGCGGGTCGCCGTTCACCGCCGCTTTGTAGGCGATGCGCTTCCCGTCGGGTGACAGGGACGGGCACTCCACGTCGTCCGCGATCGACCGGAGCGTGCGGGCGGCGAAGTCGCCTGCCATCAGGTAGCGGTGCCCTCCGGTAACCATGGTGGCGTAGAAGCGGTTGTCGTCGGCGGCGAAGGTGACGCCCCAGAAGTTGCGGTCGACGGCGGTGGCGGGCGTGCCGTCCACGGTGGCGGTGAACTCCTCCAGGGACGTGACCAGGGCGCCGGTCTCCGCGTCCAGGATGCCGGTGCTCGTGGAGAAGCCGTTGGCCGCGTACGAGTGGCCGTCCACGAACAACGTCCACGCCACCATGCGGCCGCTCGGCGACACGCGCGTGCGGTTGGGGAACCCGGTCAGCGGCACCGTCCGCACCTCCCTCGACCCCGCGTCCAGCACCGCCAGCCCACCCGCCTTGAACGCGCCGACCGGCCGCAGGCACGAGGTCGTCCCGCCGGCGCTGTAGGCGCGGTCGCACCGCTGCTCGGTCACCTCGCGGGGCCCGCCCGGATCGGACCGCGACACGGTGGACAGCCTGCCGTTGGTCAACACCACCAACCGCGGCCCGTCGACGGGGGTCGACGCCACCTCGTCGGGCCCGGGGGCGGACCACGCGGCGTACCCGACCGCGACACCCGCCAGCAGCACGGCGACCAGCGCGGTGATCAGCAGCCGTGCCCGGGTGGTCATGACCGCCGTCCCAGGAGCGCGACGGTGGCGGCCAACGTGAGCGCGACGCCCGCGGCGGCCAGGCGGGTGGCGGCCTCCGGGCCCCAGAACTGCCAGGCCAGGCCGAACAGCACGGACGAGCCCAGGTACGCCAGCGCCTGTCCGCTGTGGATCAGCGCGATGCCGGTCGTGCGCAGCCGCTCCGGCAGCAACGGCCCGGCCAACGCCATCAGCACGCCGTCCGTGGCCGCGTAGAACACCCCGTACAGCGCGACCACCACCACGACCGACCCCCACCCGCCGAACGGCCCGAACAGCAGCAGGTACACCGCCCCCAACGCCACGTACCCGCCCACCATCACCGGCAGCCGGCCGACCCGGTCGGCCACCGCGCCCAGCGGCGCGGCCAGCAGGAGGTAGACCAGGCTCGTGCCGACCGCGAGCAGCGGGAACCACCCGATCGACAGGCCTTCGCGCTTCTGCAGCAGCAGGTACACGAACCCGTCGCCGATCGTGGCCAGGCCCAGCAGCGAGGCCGCGAGCACGACCCGCCGCACGCCGCCGTCACGCCACAGCCCGCCGATCGCCTTGACCCGCACCGGTTGCGACGGCACCGCCGACCGGTGGTCGCGCACGAACAGCACCAGGATCACCACGCCCAGCGCCGCGACGCAGAAGCTGGTCATGAACACCGAGTCGAACGACTCACCGGCCAGCGCCAGCACGGCCAGGGCGACCAGCGGCCCGGCGAACGCTCCCACCCCGTCCATCGCCCGGTGCACGCCGAACGCCCGGCCGAGGTCGCCCGCGGGCGTCGACAACGTGATCAGCGCGTCGCGAGGCGCGGTGCGCAGTCCCTTGCCCGCCCGTTCGAGCGTGATCACCGCGCCGAGCGCGGCGGTGGAGCTGCCCACCGCCAACAACCCGAGCTTGGCCACGGCCGACAGGGCGTAGCCGAACCCGGCGACGGCCTTGCGCCGGTCGGTCCGGTCGGCGAGGTAGCCGCCGACGAGCCGGAGCAGGGTGGTGGCCCCGGTGTAGACGCCGTCGACGAGGCCGTAGGCGGCGGGGCTGAGCTGGAGCCCGACGACCAGGTAGAGCGGCAGGACGGCGGTGACCATCTCGGACGAGACGTCGGTGACCAGGCTGACCGTGCCGAGCGCGAGGACGTTGGCGCTGACGCCCTTCCAACCGGCGGTCTTGGGGCGGGTGATGGTGGACAGGTACACGGCGCACCTCCGGGACGGCAGGTGCCGCGCCCGGTCGGGGGACGACCGGGCGCGGCGGTCGGTGGGGGTCAGTGGCAGGCGGTGGTGCCGCTGTCGGTGAACGTCTGGCCCGCCACGGGCACGAACTGCCAGTCGAAGCCGCCGCTGCGCAGGGTCAGCTTCAGCACGCCGTACGCGGTGCTGTTGCGGACCTCGCTGTTGGGTCGGATGGTGCCGAAGCCGTAGTGGCTCGCGCCGCCCATGCCCGCGACGAACGTGCGGATGCCGCGGGCGGTGTCGAGGCCGCCGCTGGGGTTCTGCGGCGCGAACCGCTCGTACTGGTGGTTGTGGCCGAACAGCACCAGGTCGGCGTTGTGGTCGTACAGCGCCTGGAACAGCGGGCGCGTCGCCGTGGACGGGGCGTGGTTGGCGCCGGAGGTGAACAGCGGGTGGTGCCAGTACGCCGCCGTGCACGGCTTGGTGCTCGCGGCCAGGTCGGCGCGCAGCCACTGCTCCTGCGCGGAGCCCGCGGCCATGCCGATGTTGGAGTTCAGCGACACGACGTGCCAGTTGCCGAGGTCGTAGGAGTAGTAGCCGCGCCCGGACGGTCCGGCCAGCGCGCCGAAGTAGTCGTAGTAGCCGGTCGCGCCGCTGGTGCCGTAGTCGTGGTTGCCGGGGGAGGGACGGGTGCGGGCCTTGTGCCTGCCCCAGGTGGGCTCGTAGTAGTTCGCGAACTCCGAGGCGGTGCCGCTGTTGTAGACGTTGTCGCCGGTGGTGAAGACGGTGCCGGGGATGGCGTCGAGCAGCGCGGCGGTGGCGGTGTCGCCGGATCCGGAGTTCGAGATGTCGCCCACGCCGACCAGCACGGGGTCGCCGCCGGGAGGGGGAGTGGTGGTCGTGGTGGCGCCGGTGGTGATCACGAGTTGCGGCGCGGTGGCGCCGGTCTCGCGCGAGTCGTAGTCGGCGCCGTCGGTGCTGGTGGAGGTGACGCCGAAGCTGAACGTGCCGTTGGCCCGCACGTGCGCGGTGACGTCGACCTCGTACCAGGCGTTGCGGGCGACGGAGCCGAGCGAGTCGAGGGTGGCGCCGTCGATGGCGGGCTGGTCGTTCCAGGTCACGCCGGTTTCGGACCAGGTGGTGTCGGTCATGGCGCGGACCGTGCCGCCGGCCGGGCTGGTGGCGCCCGAGACGTCGTCGGTGTGCAGGCGCAGCTTGGCGCTGCCGACCGTGCCGGAGACGCCGGAGACGGTGAACTTCAGGAACACCCGCTTGACCGGCGAGCCGTCCACGCCGAGTTGGCCGGAGGTGCCGTGGTTGGTGCCGGTGGCGGAGCCGTCGACGTGGGTGTCGGCGGTGGGGGTGAACGTCGACGCGGCGGCCGAGGCGGCCGGCACGTGCCCGGAGGAGGCGATGGCGGTGAGGGTGGCGGCGGTGACGACGCCGGCGGCGAGCAGCGCCAGGGGAGCTCTGCGTCCTGACATGCGAAACCCTTCGTCCTGGGAACGACGGCAGTGAGGGCTTCGCAGACAGTAGGGACGTGCGGACACTGCGTGGTGATGGTCGGGCGGCCTGCCGGTGAACGGCCGGCGAACCGCTCACACGTACATCACCGGTGGTTCCACCCGGCCTGCTCGGGGAGCGACGGCCGTCAGTGCAGCTCTGCCACCGCGGCGCGGAACACGGCGTCGGCGACGCGGGCCAGCGGCGGCGAGTCGAGCTTCCACTGCTGCCAGTGCAGCAGCACGTCCACGGGCTTGTCGGGGGCCAGGTGCACGAGCCTGCGGTGCGCGGCGATCTGGTGCTCGGTCAGCAGCGCCCACCCCGCGCCCGCGACCACGGCGTCCTCGAACACGTGCCCGTCGGGCAGGTGGTGGCGGCGCGCGGAGGCGTTGTGGCCGGAGAGCTCGCGGCAGAACCGGTCCTGCAGGTCGTCCTTCTCGTCGAACACGATCACCGGCGCGTCGTGCAGCGGCTGCCCGTCGGCGAGCCAGCGGCGGGTGAACCGCTTGGTGGCCACGGCGTGGTAGCGGATGCTCCCGAGTGGACGGACGACGCACCCCTGCACCGGCTGGGGCGACGACGTGACCGCGCCCACGACGAGGCCCTGGCGCAGCAGTTCGGCGGTGTGGTCCTGGTCGTCGCGCCGCACCGCGAGCACCAAGCCCTCGTCGGTGGCCAGTTCCCTGACCACCCGGCGGAACCAGGTGCCGAGCGAGTCGGCGTTGACCGCGACCGGGATCGGCGTCGGGTCCTCGACCAGGCCGAGCGCCTCGCGCGCGTCGCGGTCCAGCAACGCCTGCTGCCGCCCGTACCGGGCGATCACGGCCCCGGAGTCGGTGAGCCGCGCGGGCTTGGACCGCACCACCAGCACGCGGCCGGTGCGCTGTTCGAGCAGCTTGATCCGCTGGCTCACGGCCGACGGCGTGACGTGCAGAGCTTTGGCGGCGGCGTCGAACGTGCCCTCGTCCACGACGGCCAGCAGGGTGCGCACGCACTCCGGATCGAGCATCACGACTGCTGATGATACTTAAGAAAAGATAGCTGGCCTTATCAACCTCCGCTTCCTACCGTCGCTGTCGTGACCTACGCGCTGCTCGCCGGGCTCGGCACCGGCCTGTCCCTCATCGTCGTGATCGGCGCGCAGAACGCCTTGGTGCTGCGCCAAGGCGTGCTGCGCCGGCAGGTCCCCGCGATCGTCGCCATCTGCGCGGGCTCGGACGCGCTGCTGATCGCGCTCGGCGTCGGCGGTGTCGGCGCGGTGCTCACCTCGTGGCCGGCGGCGTTGACCGTGGTGCGGTGGGTCGGCGCGGCGTTCCTGATCGGCTACGGCGTGCTGGCCGCGCGGCGGGTGCTGCGGCCGTCGGCGTTGGAGCTCGACGGCGCGGCGAAGGCGGGCGCCGCGGTGATCGTCACCTGCCTGGCGCTGACCTGGCTCAACCCGCACGTGTACCTGGACACCGTGCTGCTGCTGGGCACCGCCTCGACCGGGTTCGGCGGCGACCGGTGGTGGTTCGCGGCGGGCGCGATCGCGGGCAGCGCGCTGTGGTTCAGCGCGCTCGGGTTCGGTGCGCGCTGGCTGTCCGGCGCCTTCACCCGACCCTCCGCGTGGCGGGTCCTGGACGGCGCGGTCGCCGTGGTGGTCACCGCGACCGGCGTCTCCCTCGTCCTCTAGCTCAGAGCCGGGTCGTCACCCAGGCCCGCTCCCGGACCTCCTTCAGCGCGACCTCGACCGAGCTGTACGAAGCCGGGTCGACGCGGCGGTAGCCGTGGCGCACCACGCCCTGGTGGATCACCTCCGACACCACGAGCACCGCGTGGTCCACCAGCCGTTCCCGCACCGGCACGCTGTCGACCAACCGGCACGTCTTGTTGAGCTCGGTCCCGACCCAGCCGTGCGGGTCGCGGTGCACCTCGCCCGCGTGCAGGCCGACCCGGACCCGGACGCGCAGCTCCGGCGCGACGCCCTGGTTGTGCTGCCGCAGCGTACCCACCATCCGCGGGATGACCGGGTCGAGGAGGTCCAACTTGGACACGAACGCCGGGACCAGGACCATCATCCCGTCACCGCGGTCCTGCACGGCCAGGTCGGACCACCTGACCCCGGCGGCGCGGAACCCGGTGCGCACGGCGTGGGTGAGCGCGTGCCGCGCCTCGATCTGCGCGGGATCGCGCCACCGCCCGAAGCCCGCGATGTCCACCACCAGGATGGACCGGTGCTCGGGGCCGGGCGCGTGCCGCACGGGCCGCAGCCGCCGCAGCGCCCACGTCACCACGTCCGGCGCGATGCTCATGGCCGTGCCGACTTCGTCGCCCGCGCGTCGAGCAGCGCGCGCCGCAACAGCAGCGACCGGCTGACGAGCCCGAGCGCGTGCGGGACCCTCTGGTGGCGCGGCAGGTCGGCGAGCTCGGCGCGGAACTCCTCGCCGTACCGGGCCTGGTGGTGCGCCGGCAGCACCGCGATCGCCACCGCGACCACCTTGCCCGCCGACCCGGACTCGACCGGGGTCCGCTCGACCTCCTCCAGCCCGACCCGGATCGACCGCGCGCTGTCCAACAGCGGGCCGAAGCTGACGGTGGCCCGGAAGTTCACCTCCACCGCCGACTCCAGCGCCCGCACCCGTTCGTAGACCTCGAACAGCCGCACGTCGTCGAACACCCGGCCCCGCTCGATCGCCCGGCGCAGCTCCAACGCCAGGTCGTGCGCCAGCTTGCGGTCGAGGATGCGGTCGAGCTTGCCGTCCAACGCGGTCTCCAGCTCACGCGCGAGCGCGCTGATGTGCGCGAGCCGTCGCCGCCGCCTGGTCACGTCCCACCTGCCGCGTGCGGTCGCAGCAGGCCGAGCCGGGAGACCGGGGTCCTGGCCCGCGCCAGGGCCGCCTGGACCTGGGCGATGCTGTCCGGGTCCAGCCGGTAGTACCGACGCCGGGGACGCCCGCGTTCCCTCGGGTCGACGTCCTCCCACCGGCTGCTGACCCACCCGCACTGCTCCAGGCGGGCCAGGATGGGGTGGACCGTGCCGCTCGGCAGGCCCGCGACCTGGCAGATCTCCAGCCCGTACCGCGCCGTCGCGGGATCTTCCATCAGGACGCCCAGCACGAGCTGTGCGGGCAACGTCATCCTGGGGCCTCGCCGTGAACCGACCATGGTCTAACTCTACCTAGGGGGTGAGGTCGGACAAGTCCCCCGTTCGGGGGTTTACGCGCGGCCCGCGAAGAACTCCCCGATGTCCCCGGCCAACAGCTCGGGCACCTCCATCGCCGCGAAGTGCCCACCCCGGTCGAACTCGCTCCAGTGCTCCACCTGGTAGCTCAGCTCCGCCAACGGCCGCACCGACAGCACGATGTCGTGCGCGAACACGGCCACGCCCAACGGCGCGGGGCAGGCGTTCGACACGATCCCGGTCTCCTTCGCCAACCGCGCCGACGACCCCGCCGTCCCGGTGAGCCAGTACAGCATCACGTTGGTCAGCACCCGGTCCACGTCGATCTTCGAGGCCGGGTCCACCCACTCGGCGAACTTCTCCGCGATCCACGCCAACTGCCCGACCGGCGAGTCCGTCAACGCGTAGGACACCGTCTGCGGCCGCGTCGCGTGCAGCACCTGGTACCCCGGTCGACTGCGCATCATCGCCTTGATCCGCTCCAACCGCCGACCGTCCTCTCCGGACAGCTCGACCCCCTCGACCGGCGGCGTGGGCAGGTAGTTCACGTGCACCGCCACCACGTTCCCGGGCGCGGCGCCCGCCATCGCCCGCGCGATCCCGGACCCCCAATCACCACCGTGCGTGCCGTACCGCCGGTACCCGAGCCGACTCATCACCTCCGCGAACGCCCGCGCCACCCGGTGGACGTCCCACCCGCGCGACGTCGTCGGCCCGGACAGCCCGAAGCCGGGGATCGACGGGATGACGAGGTGGAAGTCCCGCGACAGCGGCTCGATCACGTCCAGGAACTCCAGCACCGACCCCGGCCAGCCGTGGACCAGCACCAACGGCAACGCGTCGGCCTTCGCCGACCGGACGTGCAAGAAGTGCACCCGCTGGCCGTCGACCTCGGTCGTGAACTGCGGCAACGCGTTCAACTCCGCCTCGTGCCGCCGCCAGTCGTACCCATTCGCCCAGCGATCAGCCAACGCGCGAACCTCCGCCAGGGGGAACCCGTACTCGAACCCGGCCTCCGGCAGCTCCTCGGGCCACCGCGTCCGCGCCAACCGATCGGCCAAGTCGTCCAACTGCGCCTGCGGCACGTCCAGGACAAAGGGCTTGATCATCACCACTCCGTTGGTCTAACCAATGTTGGTGACACCAACGCTACCTCAACTCGTTGGCCAGGCCAACAACAATCCCGCGGTCTATCGTGAGCACATGGCCACCTGGGATGACGTGCGGCGCATCGCCATGGCGCTGCCCGAGGTAACCGAACGCCCGTCCTACGACCAACGCCCGGCCTGGCGGGTAAAGGACAAGGCCTTCGCCTGGGACCGCCCGCTGCGCAAGGGCGACCTGGCCGCCCTCGGCCCCACCGCACCGGACGGCCCGGTCCTCGCCGCGAGCGTGCCCGACCTGGGCGCGAAAGAAGCCCTGCTCGCCGACGACCCGGCCGTCTACTTCACCACCCCGCACTTCGACGGCTACTCCGCCATCCTGGTCCGACTGACCGAGATCGCCCCCGACGAACTGACCGAACTCCTCACCGAAGCCTGGCTGTCCCGCGCCCCAAAACGCCTCGCCAAGCAATACGAATCCGACCACTAACCCCACCCCACCTCTCACCCACCCCCACCCGACCGCGCCCTCACCCACCCCGCCCCCACCCACCCCCGCACACCGTCCACTTACACGCCCATCCCCCAAAGGAAGGGCTTCGTGTCATCCCGCCGACCTGGCTCCGCCCTACCGCGCGTGTCAAGGGGGCACCTTCCACCCACCAGGAACGATGGGCTGGAACCGCCCCCTTGACGCGTGTGGTAGCCCGTAGGGAGGTCGGTGGGATGACACGAAACCCGCACCACAACGGACCCGCCGCCGAACCACCCACCGGCCCGTCATCCTGCTGATCTGCCCGTCCGGCGAGGACCAGTTCCTACCTCACCGGCTCCTACCTCACCGGCTCCTACCTCACCGGCTCCTACCTCACCGGCTCCTACCTCACCAGGTGCTGTTCACCAACCCAGTCCCCAAATACACCTGGTCAAATCCGTTCCCGTCGTTGTCATCGGTGTACACGACCGTGATCTGCCCCCAGGCGTCCACTCCGACCGCCGGCTCCTCCTGCCTGCCCGTCGCCGTCGACACCGTCACCTGGCGCGGCAGCCGGCCCGCGACCGTCCCATCCGGGTTGAGGCCCTGCGTCACCACGTCCTGCGCCTCGACCGACGACACCACGACGTTCAACTGGTCGTCGATGCCGATCTGCGGGTCCACGCCCGCCAGCACCGCGTCCGCCGCCGTCCGAGCCCCACCGCCCGCGGCGAACGAGCGCACGCCCACCTGCGCCGTACCCGTGTGGTCGGTCTCCCAGGCCACCGTGTGGTCGCCGTTGAAGTTCGCCGCCACGACGGGCCGTCGTTGTTGGCCGTCGCCGCTCGCGTTGGCGGCGCCCTGGGCGAGCTTCACCCCGCCCGACGGGGTCAGGATCTTGCGGCCGATGTTGTAGTAGCCGTTGCCGTCGCCGTCCTCGTCCCACACCACGATGGCGTTGCCCGCCGCGCCCATGGCCACGTCCGGCCGCTGGTGCGTGCCGCCCGCGGCGTGCACCTGCGCCTCGTAGGTCTTCGACGTCACGGACGCGAACCCGGCCACCCGCACCGTCGCGTTGGTGGAGGTCTGCTTGTCCTCCCACGCCACGGCGAAACCGGTGCCGTCGGGATCGGCGGCCACGGCCGGGTTGAGCTGCTGCCCGTCGGTGTTGGCGTTGGCGCGCGCCGACCCGGTCACGGTGCCGCTGGTGTTCAGCACCCGCACCTGGATGTTGTAGTAGCCGTTGCCCTCGCCGTCGTCGGCCCATACGACGACCGCGGTGCCGTTGTCGTGCACCGCGACGTCCGGCTGGACGTGCCGCCAGTTGCCCGTGCCGCTGGTGGACAGCTTCTTCTCGTACCGGGACACGCCGTCCTTGAACAGGCGGATCCACACGTCGCTGTGCACGGGGTCGGTGGGCGTGGCGTCGTCGCGGTCGTCCTCCCACACCACGGCGGTCCAGCCGTTGCGCACCGCGGCCACGGCGGCGTTGTCCTGGTCGCCGGTGGCGGTGCTGTTCGCCGGGATCCACGCGACCGCCGCGGACGCCGTCCCGGCGCCCAGCAGCATGAGCGCCGCGATCGTCGGCGCTCCGATCATCCGTGCCACATTTCGCTGGCTGAGCTTCTTCATGGCGCCTGCAATCCCGGGTTGCCTGCCTGGACGACGTAGCTCTGCAAGGTCCGGACCGGGTAGTCGCGCACGGTGACCCGGTCCACGAAGCGGAAGTCGACGTTCAGCTGGGTCGGTGTGGTGACGGTGCGGACGTAGCCGCGCAGGTTCTTGTAGAACTTCACGTGCGGGTTGAGGCTGGACAGGCCCGTGTCGGTGGCGTTGCCGTCGCCGCTGGACGTGATCGACGTGGTCACCAGCTCGGTGCCGACGACCCGGTCCTGCGTGGCGTAGTTGTTCATCAGGTTGGCGGCCCACGACCGGTGCACGTCACCGGTCAGCACGACGGTGTTGCGCAGGCCCGCCGCGTCCCAACCGCGCTGCAGGCGGCCGCGGTTGGCGCTGTAGCCGTCCCACGAGTCCATCGACTTCGCGCCGTCGGCCGAGGCCAGCTTCTGCGCGAAGAACACCTGCTGGCCGAGGAAGTCCCAGGTGCCGAGCTTCTGCCGCATGCCGTCGAGCAGCCACGTCTCCTGCGTGGTGCCGAGCAGCGTGCGCGCCGGGTCGTCGGCCTCCGCGCACACCTTCGTGCCGTCGCCGCACGCCTGGTCGTCGCGGTACTGGCGGGTGTCGAGCATGTGGAACGTGGCCAGGCTGCCCCACCGGACCCGGCGGTACAGCTGCATGTTCTCCGCGACCGGGGCCTGCGCGGCGCGCAGCGGCATGTGCTCGTAGTACGCCTTGTACGCCGCCGCCCGGCGCACCTTGAAGTCGCCGGCGGGGGAGGTGTTGGCGCGCACCAGGTCCGCGTAGTTGTTCTCCACCTCGTGGTCGTCCCAGACGACCAGCCACGGCGCGGCGGCGTGCGCGGCCTGGAGGTCGACGTCCGTCTTGTACTGCGCGTGCCGGACCCGGTAGTCCGCCAGGCCCGCGATCTCCACGCCGGGCGCGAACTTGCGCACCTTCGTGGTCGTGGCCGCGCCCTCGTAGATGTAGTCGCCCAGGTGCAGGATGAGGTCCGGGTTCTCCTCGGCCATCCGCCGGTAGGCGGTGAAGTAGCCCTCCTCGTAGTGCGAGCAGGAGGCGAACAGCATGGTCAGCGACGGGCTCGTGCCGACCGCGGGCGCGGTGACGCCGCGGCCGACGGGTGAGATGTGCCCGGCGGCGCGGAACCGGTAGAAGTACTCGCGGCCGGGCTGCAGGCCGGACACCTCGACGTGCACGCTGTGCGCCCACGACTGCGTCGCGGTCGCCGTGCCGCTGCGCGCGATCTGGGTGAACCGCTGGTCCGTCGCGACCTGCCACTCCACCGCGACCGAGGCGCTGCCCATGCCCCCGAGGCCGTCGGCGTTGAGCGGGCTGGGCGCGAGGCGCGTCCAGATGACGAAGCCGTCCGCGACGGGCTCACCGGAGGCGACGCCCAACGTGAACGGGTAGGAGATGGCGTTCGCGGTGGTGGGGGCGAGGACCGTCACGCCGGCGCTCGCGATGCCGCCGGCGATGAGCGTTCGTCGGGTCAGTGGGGACACAGCTCTCCTTCGGTGCAGGGCCGGGAAGAACGCGTTCCGGTACTGCGTACACGGCGAAGGTGATCAGTGGCCATCCCCGACGTGTACGCCCGGTGGAGGGGCCGAAGCGTCCTTTGGTCAGCGCGAAGGGGCCGATGGCACGACAGTGCAGGTTAACGGGTGTCCAACTAGCAGCTGTATTGGTTACCGAAGAACCTCCCGAATACCTGCGATCCCAGCCGATCGAGAATTCCCATGAACCCGACCCGCTCACACCGCCGCTCGGCTCACACCGCCGCTCGGCTCACACCGCCGCTCGGCTCACACCGCCGCTCGGCTCACGCCACCCGCACCGGGTCCGCTCCGCTCACGCCACCGCACCGGGTCCGCTCCGCTCACGCCACCCGCACCGGGTCCGCTCCGCTCACACCACCCGCACCGGGTCCGCCCGACGCGCACCCGCCGCCGCCACCGCCGTCCAGCACTCCGGCTTCGCGAACCCACGCCCGGCGAACGCTTCGAGCACCGCCGTCGTGCACGCCTCCACCGCCGCCTCCTCCACCAGCGCGATCACACAACCACCGAACCCGCCACCGGTCATCCGCGCCCCCAGCGCGCCCGCCGCCACCAACGCCTCCACCGCGACGTCCAGCTCCGGCACCGTCACCTCGTAGTCGTCGCGCAACGACGCGTGCGACTCCGTCAGCAACGGCCCGATCTCGCGGATCCGGTCGGCGCGCAGCAGGTCCGCCACCCGCGCCACCCGCGCGTTCTCCGCCACCACGTGCCGCACCCGCCGGGCGAGCCGCTCCGGCAAGTCCTGCTCCGCACCGTCCAGGTCCCGCAGCGCGGGCACGCCGAGCAGCTCCGCCGCCCGGTGGCAGTCCCGCCGCCGCGCCGCGTACTCACCGTCCACCAGCCGGTGCGGCGCCTTCGTGTCCACCACCAGCAGCGTGAGCCCGACCGGCGCGAGGTCGAACGGGATGTGCTCGGTCTCCATCGAGCGCGTGTCGAGCAGCAACGCGTGCCGCTCCCGCGCCAGCAGGGACGCCGACTGGTCCATGATCCCGCACGGCATGCCGACGAACTCGTTCTCCGCCCGCTGCGCGATCCGCGCCAACGACCGCCGGTCCAGCGACACCCCGGACAGCTCGGTCACCGCCAACGCGGTCGCGCTCTCCAACGCCGCCGACGACGACAACCCCGCCCCCAACGGCACGTGGCCGTCCACGAGCAGACCGAATCCACCGATCGGGTGACCCTCCTCGCGCAACGCCCAGACCACGCCCGCCACGTAGGCCGCCCACCCGGTCACCGCGCCCGGCACGAGGTCGACCACGCGGACCTCGGTCACGCCCGAAGCCTGCCGCGACGACACCCGCAGCACGCCGTCGTCCCGCCGGGCCGCCGTGATCCGCACGACGTGCGGCAACGCGATCGGCAGCACGAAACCGTCGTTGTAGTCGGTGTGCTCGCCGATCAGGTTGATCCGACCCGGTGCCTCGAAGACCCCGTCCCGCGTCATGCGCCACCCCTCGTGCTCTCCCGGACCTCCAACGAGAACGGCGTCCGCACGTGCTCCGGCGGCCGTCCCGGGTCGTCGACGCGCCGTCGCAGCAGGTCGACCGCCGCCCGCGCGATCGCGGCCTTGTCCGGCGCGACCGTGGTCAGCGTCGGCAGGCTGTACGTGCCTTCCTCGGTGTTGTCGAACCCGACCACCGCGAGGTCGGCGGGCACCCGCACGCCGCGTTCGGCCGCGGCGCGCACCGCGCCCACCGCGAGCAGGTCGTTGAAGCAGAACACCGCGTCCGGCGGCTCGTCGGCGGCGAGCAGGCGCGCCATCGCCTCCGCGCCGTCGCGCCGGTGGTAGTTCAACGCGGTCGCGACCAGGTCGTCGCGCACCGGCAGCCCGGCGTCGCCGAGGGCCTTGCGGTAGCCCTCCAGGCGTTGCGCCGCCGTGCCGCGGTGGGGGTGCGCGCCGATCGCCGCGATCCGGGTGCGGCCCAGGCCCACCAGGTGCGCCACCGCCACCCGGGCCGCTTCCACGTTGTCGATGCCGACGTGGTCGATCGGCAGGTCCACCGAGTGCTCGCCGAGCATCACCACCGGTATGCCGGGCGCCAGCTCGCCGAAGTCGCGCGCCTCCAGCGCCTCCGGGCTCACGATCGCGCCGTCGATCATGTGCGGACCGAGCGAGGCCAACGTGTCCCGTTCACCCTCGCGGGTGCCCAGGGTCTGCTCGATCAGGACGTTCCACTCCTGCTCCTGCGCCGCGCCGAGCACCAGGCCGGCCAGCTCCGCGAAGTACGGCACCACCAGTTCCGGGAGCACCAGGGCGAGGAAACCCGTTCGGCCGCGGCGCAGGTTGCGCGCGCCGATGTTGGGCCGGTAGCCGGTGGCGGTGAGCGCCTCCTCGACCCGGCGGCGGTTCTCCGGTTTCACGAACGCGTAGCCGTTGACCACGTTCGACACCGTCTTCACCGACACGCCGGCCAGCGCGGCGACGTCTTTGAGCGTGGCCAAGCGGTGCCTCCGGTGCTCTCGGGTCGGGCCTTCAGCAGGGATTCTCGGGAACGACCGGGATCGTAGCCGGCCGGTCGGCCGCTTTACAACGTTGTATCGACGAGGTAAGAACTGCAAGTGACCCAGGTCACCAACTCCTGCCTGCAGTCGCACCACTCGCTCGCTGCACCACCTCACCGCACAGCACCCACGTCACCAGCACCCTGCCGATCGTGGAGCCACCCATGCGCAAGCTGTCGTCCGGCCTGACCGGACTGCTGGCCCTCAGCACCCTCCTCAGCACCTTTCTCGTCGGCCTGCCCGGCACCGCCACCGCGGCGGTCTGGCAGCCCAAACCGGCGCCGCTCACCACCCCGTGGACCGGGCAGGTGTCGCCGACCAACGCGCTGCCCGAGTACCCGCGCCCGCAGCTGGTCCGCTCCGACTGGCTCAACCTCAACGGCGTGTGGGAGTTCGCCGGCGCGCCGAACCTGTCCTCGCCGCCGTTCGGCCGCACGCTCGCCGAGGGCGTCCTGGTGCCCTACCCGATCGAGTCCGCGCTGTCGGGCATCAAGCGGCACGAGGACCACATGTTCTACCGCCGCGCGTTCACCACGCCGACCGGGTGGAACGGCCGCCGCGTGAAGCTGAACTTCGGCGCGGTCACCTGGGAGACCCGCGTCTGGGTCAACGGCGTCAGCGTCGGCACCCACACCGGCGGGTTCGACGCGTTCTCGTTCGACATCACCTCCGCGCTGCGTGCGGGCTCGAACGAGGTGATCGTCGGCGTGCGGTCCACGATCGACGGCAGCCAGTACCCGATCGGCAAGCAGCGGCGCGACCCCAGCGGCATCTTCTACACCGCGGCGTCCGGCATCTGGCAGACGGTGTGGCTGGAGCCGGTCGCGGCCAACCACATCACGCGCCTGGACACCACGCCCGACGTGCCGGCGGGCGTGCTCGACCTGGTCGTGCAGGGCACGGCCGGCCAGCCGGTGCGCGCCGAGGTCCTCTCCGGCGGGCAGGTCGTCGGCACGGCGAGCGGCACCGTGGGCGGTCACCTGCGCGTGCCCGTGCCGAACGCGAGGCTCTGGTCGCCGGACGACCCGTTCCTCTACGACCTGCGGGTCACCTTGGGCAGCGACGTCGTCACCGGGTACTTCGGCATGAGGTCGCTGGGCAAGGCGATGGTCGGCGGCGTGATGCGGCCGCTGCTCAACGGCAAGTTCGTGTTCCAGCTCGGCACCCTCGACCAGGGCTACTGGCCCGACGGCATCTACACCGCGCCCACCGACGCCGCCCTGCGGTTCGACCTGGAGCGGCAGAAGGCGCTCGGCTTCAACATGGTGCGCAAGCACATCAAGGTCGAACCCGCCCGCTGGTTCTACCACGCCGACCGGCTCGGCCTGATGGTGTGGCAGGACATGCCGTCGCTGGACGCCGTCGACGAGGTGCCCAACGGGCACGCCCACTTCGAGTCCGAGCTGCGGCGGATCGTCGACCAGCTCAAGGGCATCACGTCGATCGTGCAGTGGGTGCCGTTCAACGAGGGCTGGGGCGAGTACGACGCCGGCCGGATCGTGAACCTGGTCCGGTCGATCGACAACACCCGGCTGATCAACCACAACTCCGGCTCCAACTGCTGCGTCTCCGACCCCGACCCGGGCAACGGCGACGTCATCGACGACCACGCCTACCAGATGTCCGGCGCCACCCGGCTGCCCGACGCCAACCGGGTCGCCGTGCTCGGCGAGTTCGGCGGCCTCGGTCGGCGGGTCGTCGGCCACGAGTGGCAGCCGGGCGCCGGGTTCGCCTACGGCGAGCTGTTCCCGGACGAGGCGTCGTTGACCGGGCGGTACGTGGAGATCACCAAGGAGGTCGGGCGCTTCGTGCACACGCGCGGGCTGTCGGCATCCGTCTACACCGAGCCGTACGACGTGGAGAACGAGGTCAACGGCTTCTACACCTACGACCGCCAGGTGCTGAAGATGACCGAGGCGCGGGTGCGCGAGGTCAACCAGCGGGTGCTCGCGCTGGCCAACGGCACCGAGGTCGGGCGCGGCGAGGTGATCTCGTTGCGGGTGACCACGTCCGGCTACACCGACCGGCACCTGCGGCACCGGGACGCGCTCGCGCGCACCGACGTGATCTCCGACGACACCGGTCGGCTGGACGCGACGTTCTGGGCCAGGCCCGGGTTGTCGGACGCGGCGTGCCTGTCGTTCGAGTCGCGCAACTTCCCGGGGCGGTTCCTGCGGCACTCCGCGTCCCGGGTGCGGTCGGACGCCAACGACGGGTCGGCGGCGTTCGCCGGGGACGCCACGTTCTGCGCGCGGGCCGGGGCGGGCGGCACGGTGCTGGAGTCGCGCAACCTGCCCGGCCAGTTCATCCGCCACTACCAGGAGGGCGTGTACCTGGCGCGGTCCGGCGGGACGAACCCGTGGGACAGCGCGACGAGCTTCACGGCCGACACCACGTGGGCGGCGGTCGTGCCGCTGTGGCGCAGCGGTGCGGACCTCCCGCTGGACCAGGCGCGGTCGTTCCGGGTGACGACGGCCGGCTTCACGGACCGGTACCTGCGGCACCAGGACGGCGTGGCGCGCACCGACGTGGTGAACGCGGGCAGTTCGGCGTTGCTGAAGGGTGACGCGACCTTCGTCGTGCGGCGTGGTCTGTCGGAGCCGTCGTGCTACTCGTTCGAGTCGCGCAACTTCCCGGGGCAGTACCTGCGGCACGCGTCGTTCCGGGTGAGGTTGGGCGCGTCGGACGGGAGCGACCTGTTCCGGCGGGACGCGACGTTCTGCGCCCAGCCCGGGGTCGGCGGCGTGCGGTTGGCGTCGGTGAACGAGTTGGGCGCGAGCGTGCGGCACTACGCGGAGGAGGTGTGGGTGGCGGTGAACGGCGGTGCTCACGCGTACGACAACCCGACGTCTTATGACGCGGACGTGAGCTGGGCCGTGACCGCGCCTTGGGCTCCGTAGCCCTTGGTCCTTTGTGGTCTTCGGTGGTCCTTTGTGGACCCGCGCGGTGGTGCTGCTACCGTGCGGGTCCATGAAGGGGTTCGCCGTGCTCGGCATGGTGCTGCTGTGCGTCCTCGCGCCGATCGCCATCGTGTACGGGTTGATGGCGTTCACCCCGACGGGTAGTTGCGACTACTCCGTGTCGGGTGTGTGTTCGTACGGGCGGGTGCCGATGATCGTGGCCGCGGGTGGCACCGCACTGGTGTGGGCGGCGTCGGCGGTGCTGACGTGGGCGGGCACCCGCGGCCGGCCTCGGGTGTACGTGCCCTACGCGGCGCTCGCGGTGATCGTGCTGCTGCTGGTCGTGGCCGGGCGGTTGGCCGGGTAGACCGAGCGGGCGAGCCAGACGAGCGCGCCGCCGACGACGACGTGCAGGGCGCTGGTGAACAGCGAGTCTGGCAGGCGGGTGGCGAAGGTGAAGACGGGTACGGCAATGGCGTAGGTCCACGCCGGGACGGGCGGGTGGGCGCGGCTCTTGATCATGCTGATCGCGAAGGTGATCGTGCCGAGGGCGAAGACCAGGGCGCTGGCGGTGAGGACCGCGGTGGTGGGTGCGGCGAGCGTCGGCTGGTCGAGGTGGAACACGACGATGTTCACCGCGTAGGCCGCCGCGCCGAACAGGCCGAGGCCCACGATGTTCGCCGCGTAGCCGGCCGTGCCCAGGGTGGTGCGGGGTTGTTTGAGGTAGAGGGCCGTGAGGAGCGGCGCGGCCAGGGCGGGGGAGACGCCGAGCACCAGGCTGGTGGCGGTCGTCTCCCCGACAAACCCCTCGACCGCTCCCGGTAGGGCGATGAAGAGGCCTGAGAGCGTGCCGCAGAGGGCGCCGAATCGCAGCAGGAACGTCATGGGTGGGGACGGTATTCGCGCAGGTCGGGGCTCCGGGAGTGCCGAGCGGCCAGTGCCGGGGGTGCCGATCGGCACGTGTCGCCGACTTCCACGATCGGGTGATCTGCAAAAAAGGGATCAATCAAAACGCCGTTTCCAATGCCCCCGAACGTCGGTTGAACAAAGAGGCCGCCCTCAACCACCGCCCCTGCCTCCGACCACCACCCACCCCCGACCCCGCCTCCGACCGCCGCCCCGACTCCGACCGCCGCCCGACCGCCGCCCCGCCCCGGCCCCGACGCAGTCCCGCCCCCGCCCCCCCGACACCGCCTCGACCCGCCCCCGACACAGCCTCGACCCGCCCCCGACACAGCCACGGCCTGGCCTCTGACCCGACCACCGCCCGCCCTCGCCCCGTCCTCAGCGGCCAACGATCCCCGTCCCCCGACCCGGCCGCCGATCACCTGCCCCGATCGCTGGCCGCTGGCCCGGCACCGGCCTCCGGCCCAGGCCGTCCGCCGTCCTGGCACCCGGCCTCTCCCGCCGACCCGGCTCCGGGCGCCCGACCGGCTCCCGACCCGGCACCGGCTCCGGCACCCGGAAACCTTGCTCTGGCACCTGAGCACCCGGCTCCGGCACCCGGTGCCCGGTGTCCGGCAACCGGCTCCCGACTCCCGGCCATCGGTCCCGGCCGCCAGCACTCCGGGCCTTCGGTGGCAGGCGCGCGATCCGAGGTGTGCGACGTAGCCTGCGGGGGTGCGTCCTGTGTCGTGGTTATCGCCGCTGCTGTGCGGCGTGGTGATGGTGGCTGGTGGCTATGCGGGGCTCGCTGGGCTCGGGGAGACGCGGTGGCTGCCGTTCGTCGGCGGGCTCGTCGCGCTCGTGCTGGTCGACGTGGTCGGTTCGCGGTTCGCGGCGCTCGGGTCGCGGCGCGCGGCCGTTGGGGCGCGGCACTTGGCGGGCGGGGTGCAGCGTGCGGCGGGCGGGGTGCGGTATTCGGTGGTCGGGTTGCGGCGGTTGGTGGGTGGGGCGCGGGGGCGGGCGGCGGTTGTGCTGGTGGTGCAGGCGGGGTTGGTGGTGGTGATCGCGTTCGCCGACGGGTCGGGTATGGCGCGGGTGTTGTTCTTGTTGTTGCCGTTCGGCGCGTACTTCGCGTTCGGGCGGGTGGTGGCGGTTGGGGTTGGGGTGGGTACGGCGGTTTTCCTGGTGGTCGCGTTCCAGCTCACCGCGCCGGGGTGGACGCGGTCGGTCGAGCACGTGTCCGACCTGTTGATGTTCGGGATCGGGCTGGTGCTGGCGTTGGCCATGGCCGAGTTGTCGGCCGCCGCGGAGCGGAATCGGGTGGCGCGGGACGTGCACGACGGGATTGGGCACCACCTGACCGCGGTGTCGGTGTTGCTGGAGAAGGCGTCGGCCTTCCGGGACCGGGACGCGGCGGTGGCGGATCAGGCGATCGAGGACGCGCGGGAGTCGGCGAGGCGGGCGTTGGAGGACGTGCGCACGTCCGTCCGGGCTATGCGGGAGCCCTTCCGGTTGGCTGAGTCGCTGACGCGCCTGGCCGGTGGGCTGGGCGTGTCCGTCGCCTGCACGGGTGACGAGTCCCGTTACGCGCCCCGCACCCTGCTGGCGCTCTACCGGGCCGCGCAGGAGGGGATCACCAACGCGATGCGCCACGCCGCCGGCTCGGACGTCACCGTGACCGTCCACTGCGGACCCCGGCAGGTACGGCTGGTGGTGGCCGATGACGGGCCCGGGTTCTCGGTGGAACGGGAAGACTTCGGCCTGCGCGGGGTGCGCGAGCGGATCGGGTTGGTCGGTGGGTCGGTCGAGGTGGACGGTGGTTCGGGCACCCGGCTCACGGTGGTCGTGCCCAGGGGGACGGTGTGAAAGGCCGGGATGGTGTGAGAGACACGGATGGTGTGGGCGACAGGGATGATGTGAGCGACGAGAACAAGGGCGGCGGGGGTGACGTGCGCGTGGTCGTGGTGGACGACCAGCGGCTCATCCGCGAGAGCATCGCGGCCCTCCTCGACCTCCAGCCGGGCATCGCGGTGGTCGGCACGGCCGGTGACGGGGAGGCCGCGGTCGAGTCGGTGGTCGCGGTGGATCCGGACGTGGTGCTGATGGACGTGCGGATGCCGGTGATGGACGGCATCGACGCGCTCGCGGAACTGCGCCGTCGTGGTGCGCGGGCACGGGTGGTCATGCTGACGACGTTCGACGACGAGGCGTACGTGGTTCGGGCGCTGAAGGCGGGTGCGAGCGGCTACCTGCTCAAGGACCGGCCCGCCGTCGAGCTGGCGGCGGCGGTGCGGCTCGCGCACTCGGGCGTGGTGCAGTTCGACCCGGCCGCGGCGGCACGGCTGGCGTCCGCGCTGGGGACCGAACGGCCCGACGGGCTCACCGAACGCGAGGTGGACGTGCTGCGCCTGGTCGCCGGCGGACGCACGAACCGCGAGATCGCCGGACGCCTGCACCTCAGCGAGGGCACGGTGAAGAACCACGTCTCCCGCATTCTCGGACGGCTCGGCCTGCGCGATCGCACGCAGGCCGCCGTCTACGCCCGTGACCGGGGCCTCCTGTAGGCCGGCACAGGCCTACACCGGGACCATCCCCATGAACAGCAACAGGTTCGGCGACCCGACGCCCGGGTTCGTGATCACGCCGGGGGTGGCGTTGGCCCGCAACGCCTCGGCCACCGCCACCGCCGAGTCACCCGGGAACCGGTGCCGCCACAGCGCCGCCACGCCCGCCGCGTGCGCGGACGCCGTGGAACCGCTGATGGTCGAGTACGCGGTGTCCGAGGTGCCCCACGCCGACGTGATGTTCACCCCCGGCGCCCACACGTCGATGCACGTGCCGAAGTTCGAGAAGCTCGCCTTCACGTCGTTGGCGTCCGTCGCGCCGACGGTGGTGGCCAACGGCGTGCTGCCGGGCGAGTAGCCGCACGCGTTGGCGTTGGAGCTGCCGGACACCACCGAGTAGTGCACGTTCGCGTTGATCGACCGGGTGATGGCGTCGTTGAACGCCTGGTTCGCCCCGCCGCCGAGCGTCATCAGCGCGACCGCCGGCCGGCCGCTCGCCGCCGCGTCCTGCGTCGCCCAGTCGATGCCCGCGATGATCTGCGAGTACGTGCCGGAGCCCTGGCAGTTCAGCACCCGCACGGACACCAGCGTCACGTCCTTCGCCACGCCGGTGGTCCGGCCGCCGACCGTGCCCGCCATGTGCGTGCCGTGGCCGTTGCAGTCGTTGCCGGGCGGGGTGACGCCGCCGACGGTGTCGAGCCCGGGCACGGCCGCGCCGTCGAACTCCTGGTGCGTGTACCGGATGCCGGTGCCGAAGATGTACGCCCGCACGGTGGGCGCGGTGTTCGGGTGGAAGTACTTCCTGTCCAGCGGCAGGGAGCGCTGGTCGATGCGGTCCAGGCCCCACGACGGCGGGTCGGGCTGGACCACGAGGTCCTGCGCGGTGAGGTTGGGCCCGGTGGCCGGCCGCGCGGTGCGGTCCTGCGCGGTGAGGCGGACGCGGGCGTCCTGGGCGATGTAGGCGACGCGGGGGTCGGCGGCGAGCCGTGCGACCTCCGAGGCGGTGGCGCGCAGCGCGAACCCGGGCAGGGCCGTCCGGTAGGTGAACGTGACGTTCGGTGCGGTGGATCGCGTCGCGGCCAGGTCCTCGTGCCGCTTCAACACCACGATGTAGCTGCCGGCGACGGCCTGTGCGCGGTCGGCGGGCAGCACGGGGGCGGCGTGCGGCGCCGGGGCGGCGTACGCGGTCGGGGTGACGAGGCCGGCCAGCAGCGCGCCCGCCACCGTCACGTGTCTGATCTTCACGGCTCCTCCAACAAGCAGGGTTTCGTCGGGGAACGTGCTCGTCCTTGAACCACAGCACGTGCACGGGAGCGGCGACAGGTCCGATCAGAGTTCAACGATCAGTCGCCCGATGGTCAACTTTCAGCCTTCTCGGGGGTGCAGACTGCATTCGGTGGTCAGTCATTAGGCTGAATGGGTGAACGCAGCGGAGTTGCGCTAACACCGGATCAGGTGACGTCGACAGCAAGGCCACCGGCGCGCACACACAGGGGGTCTGCGCTCATGGTCAAGAAGAAGAACGGTCTGCCGGCGTCGCTGAGGCGGTTCGTGCGCACCAAGGGCGCCGACTACCTGCGTGACCCGAACGTGTCCTCGATCGGCATCGGCTACAAGGTGGCCGACGGCAAGCCGACGGACGAGATCGCCATCCAGTTCACCGTCCGGCAGAAGGCCGAGCCCGAGGCGTTGCGCGCGCTCGGCACGGCGCTGCTGCCCGAGACGATCGAGGTCGACGGCGTGCCCGTGCCGACCGACGTGCTGCAACGCGACTACCGGGTCGACTTCCACGTGGTGGAGGAGACGGTCAGCGACGTGCGCAAGACGCGGGTCGACCCGGTGTCGCCGGGCGTGAGCGTGGGCCACGTGCGCGTCTCCGCGGGCACGTTCGGCTGCGTCGTCTACGACCGGGTCGACGGCACCCCGTACGCGCTGAGCAACTGGCACGTCCTGCACGGCCCGAACGGCGCGCTGGGCGAGGACGTGGTGCAGCCCGGCGTGCACGACGACAACCGCACCGACCGCAACCGGCTCGGCCGGCTCGTGCGGTCGCACCTCGGCGCGGCGGGCGACTGCGCCATCGCCACCATCGAGGACCGGCGGTTCGAGGCGGAGATCCTCGACCTCGGCGTGCGCGTGGACCGGATCGGCGAGCCCGAACTGGGCGACAAGGTCGTCAAGAGCGGTCGGACGACCGGCGTGACGCACGGCGTGGTCCGCCGCGTGGACACCCTCGTCAAGATCGACTACGGCCCCGGCGTCGGCCAGCGGCAGATCGGCTGCTTCGAGATCGGGCCGGACCCGGCGCGGCCCGCCGCCGACGGCGAGATCAGCATGGGCGGCGACTCCGGCTCCGCGTGGGTGTTCAAGGCGTCCAACGGCAAGACCGGCAAGACCATGGCGGGCCTGCACTTCGCGGGCGAGGCGGGCGACAGCCCCGACGAGCACGCGCTGGCGTGCCTGCCCGGCTCGGTGTTCGAGAAGCTGGGCATCACGCTCACGCCGCCGCGCAAGGTCGAGGCCGCCGCGCTGGTCGGGTTCGACGAGAACTTCCTCGGCACGCCGGCCGGCGTGCCGGAGCTCGGCGAGGCGGCGCGGGCCGACGCGGTCGAGCTGAACGGGTCGGTGGTGGTCGACTACACGCACTTCTCGCTGGCGCAGAGCAAGTCGCGGCGGTTCGCTTTCTGGGTGGCGTGGAACATCGACGGCGGCGACCTGAAGTCGATCAACCGCACCGGCATCCCGTTCGTGCTCGACCCGCGGCTGCCGGCGCAGTTCCAGGTCGGCGACGAGCTGTACCGGGGCAACCGGCTCGACCGCGGCCACCTGGCCCGGCGCGCCGACCTGCTGTGGGGCCCGAAGGCGGTGGCGCAGAAGGCGAACGTCGACTCGTTCTTCTTCACCAACATCACGCCCCAGATGGACGACTTCAACCAGAGCATGCGGCAGGGCCTGTGGGGCAGGCTCGAGGACGCGGTGCTGGCCGACGTGGACGTCGACGACCTCCGGGTGAGCGTCTACGGCGGCCCGGTGTTCCGGTCCGACGACCGCGTCTTCCGCGGGGTGGCGCTGCCGCGCGAGTACTGGAAGGTGATCGCGTTCACCTCGGCGGGCACGCTGAAGGCGCGGGCGTTCGTGCTGACCCAGAACCTGAACCAGCTGGAATCGCTGGAGCTCGACGAGTTCCGCGTCTTCCAGGTGCGGCTGGGCGAGGTCGAGGAGCGCTGCGGCTTCACGTTCCCGGCGGCGCTGACGGCGGCGGACACCCTGGTCGTACCGGAATCCCTGGACGAGCGCGCACCGCTGGAGGCGTTGAGCGACATCCAGTGGTGAGCGACATCCAGTGGTGAGCGACGTCCGGTGGTGAGACATCCGGTCGTGGACGTCAGCCAGGACGGCGCCGCAACCAGAGAATCGACCCCACGCCGACGACGATCAGCCCGAGCCCGACCGCGGGCCAGAGGTACAGGTTCTGCCCGTCCTCCGGGAAGTGGGCGGCGCTCGGGTTGTTCGGCCGGTAGCTGACCTCCACCCGGTCGCCCGGCGCCGGCTTCCGGTCGGACGGCGGGAGGGTCTCGGTGACCTCCTCGCCGTCGGCCGTGGTGAACCGCACGGTCGACTTCCAGTCGCCGCCGTCGGCTTGGGCGACCCTGACCACCTCGGCCTGCGTGTCGACCAGGCGCCGGTCGTCCACCACGAGCCAGCCGCCGAACGCGATCAAGGCCACGCCGGAGACGATGAAGATCACAGCTCTGAGCACCGCGGTTCCCCCTGCGTCCGGCGACCTGCCCCCACGGTGGAGCTTATCGGGTGTCACCTGGCCGGGTGGCGCGTGCCGGCGGCGTGCTGATTCCCGGCGCTAGGCTGGAGAGTGCGCTTGATGTTCGCTGCGCTCGCAGCCCACGGACACACCTACCCCTCGATCCCCTTGGCCCTGGCCGCCCGCGATGCCGGGCACGACGTGGTGTTCGCCGCCGGTGAGCCGTTCCTGCCCGCGTTGCGCGAAGCCGGGCTGCGCGCCGAGCCCGCCGGGATGGGCATGGCGGAGGCGTTCGCCGGGGTCGAGCCCACCGACCGGGGCATCGGCCACGTCATCGGCGACGTGCTGCCGCGCCGGTGGTTCGCCGACCTGACGCCGTTGCTGCGCGCCCACCGGCCGGACCTGCTCGTCCACGACCTGGCCACGCTGGGCGCGGCGCTGGCCGGCGCGGCGGCGGGCGTGCCCGCGATCGCGCACACGTTCGGCCGGGTGTCGCCGGGGCCGATGTCGGAGGCGATGGTGGCGGCGTTCGACGCGCTGGCCGCCGAACTCGGCGTCACGCTCCCGCTGGCCCGCAGCGTCGACATCTGCCCGGACTCGGTGCAGTCGCCGCAGTTCCGCGCGACCGACCGCGTCCCGCTGCGCGCGGTCGGCTGGTCGCGGCCGGGCGACGTGCCCGAACGCGGCTCCCGGCCGTTCGTGTACCTGACCCTGGGCACCGCCTACGCCTCGACCGACGTGCTGCGGCAGGCGGTCGACGGGCTGGCCGCGCTGCCGGTGGACGTCGTCGTGGCGACCGGGCCGGTGGTGGACGTGGCGGCGCTGGGCCCGGCCCCGGACAACGTGCGGCTGACGGCGTGGACGCCGCAGCACCGCCTGCTGCGCGAGGTCGACCTGGTCGTGCACCACGGCGGCAGCGGCACGATGCTCGGCGCGTTCGCCGCGGGCGTGCCGCAACTGCTCCTGCCGCAGGGCGCGGACCAGTTCGGCAACGCCCGAGCCGTCCTCGACGCGGGCGCCGGCGCGCGCCTGTTGCCCGGTGAGGTCAGCCGTGAAGCGGTGACGGCGGCGGCGGGCGCGCTGCTCGTGGACGACGCCGCCCGTGCGGGCGCGCGCCGCCTCGCGATCGAGATCGCCACCATGCCCTCACCGGCCGAGGTGGTCGACCGGCTCACCTGACCGGCGCGTGGCGCCCGACCCGATCACGGAGGGCCGGTGCGACCGCGTTCGGCGCGCAACGCCGCCCTGAACGCTCGGTAAACTGGGTGGCATGGCCAGGGGGGTCGACACGAAGGCGCGTGCGCAGGCAGTGGCACGCGAGCTCTTCCTCGAGCGGGGCGTGCGGGGCACCAGCCTGCAGGAGATCGCGGACCGCCTGGGAGTCACCAACCGGCGCTCTACTACCACTTCCCGTCGCGCGACGCGCTGGTGCGCAGCATCGTCGAGCCGTTGATCGAGGACGGCGACGCGTTCGTGGTGGAGCTGGAGGCCCGCCCGCCCGACGGCCCGCGACCGTTGCTGGAAGGCTATTTCACCTTCCACTTCAGGCACCGCGAGGCGGTCGCGCTGCTGGTCCGGGAGTCGGCCGCGCTCGCCGACCTGGGCCTGGTCGACCGCATCCTGGACCTGCGCTCGCGGGTGACGGCCCTCCTGGTCGGCGAGAACCCGTCGCTGGCGGACGCGACCCGGGCGGCCGTGGCGCTGAGCGGCTTGGCCGACTGCCTCCTGCTCTTCGCCGACGAGCCCTTCGACGCCCTGCGCACGGCTGTGGTGGACGCCGCCCACGCCGCGCTGACGGGCCGGCCCGGGTAGGCCGCTCGGGCCGGTGGGCCCTGCTCCCGGATCCACCTACGGCCGGTCCGGTCCGTGAAGACGCGTCGCAACGCGGCGGTCGTGGTCGTCCACGTCCCTCGCGCTCCGGTGCAGGGTGAAAGGTCTGGGTACGAGGCCGTCGGCCAGGACCGGCCGCTCGTCGCCCCCGGTGACGGTCAGGTGGGCGTCGTCGGCCAGCGCGGTCACCGTCGCGGTGATCAGGACCTGGGCCGGCGACGCGCCGGCGCAGGTGAACGGACCCGTGCCGAACGGCAGGTAGGGGCCGTGCCCGCCCGGGTGCGCCCACCGGTCGGGCCGGAACACGTCGGGGTCGGTCCAGTGCCGCTCGTCGTGGTGCGCCAGGTAGGGGCTGACCGACAGCACCTCGCCGGGCCGCACGGGGACCTCGCCGAACCCGGCCGGCGTCGACCGGACGACCAGCCAGGCCATCGGGCGGTGCCGCAACGCCTCGCGCACGACCCGGTCGACCGGCCACGGCCACCGCGAACCGGGCGCGTGCAGGCAGGCCAGCAGCACCGACCACGCCACCGTGCAGCCGACCGGCGCCACGATCGCCCGGAACAGCACCACGAACAGCTCGGCCACGGCCTGGTCGGCCATCCCGTCCGGGCACGTCCCGATCACGGCGTCCAGCACGTCGCGCGGCTCGCCGGTCCCGACCACCCGACGCGCCGCCACCTCCGCGGCCACGCCGGCCAGCAACCTGCCGCGCAGCACCTCCGCCCGCGCCCGTTGCCACACGTGCGGTGGGCGGATCAGCGCGCCGCCGAGTGCGGCCCGCTCCACCGACCGCCGCAGCCCGGACGGCGTGCGCGGGTGCAGCAGCAGGTCGGCCGCGGACCGGTGCACCAGCGCCGTCCCGGCCGCGGGCCACCTGCTGACCGCGGGCAGTTCGGCCACCGCCGCGGCCAGCCCCGCGTGGAAGTCGGGCACGCGCGCCCGCAGCAGGTCCCGCACCGCGCGCCCGACCGCCTCCTGATCCGACCGGGAGGGCAGCAGGTTCCCGAAGAACGCGGACATCCCGCCGTGGAACGCGGGCTCGTGCAACACCGTCCGCGCCAGGTCCGCGTCGCCCACGCACCAGTCGCCCCACGGCAGCCGGAACACCGGTGCCGGGGCACGGCGGCGCAGGCGTTCGATCGAAGCCAACGGATCCCGCCGGAACCGGCGCATTTCGGCGCTCATCGCAATCCCCCCGGGGACCACGGTGCCACTCTTCGGCGCGGAAAGACCCGTCGCCGGCCCGAATCCCACCAACGTGGGATGACGCGCGCCGCTCGGCCACGCTCCGTCACGTCGGGTGAATGGCCTTCGCGTCCACTTGCGACCGGGGACCGCGAGCCGCAGTTGTCCACAGAGGATAGTGGGCGGCCGGTCCGGTGACGGTTAGTCAGCTCGCCTGCCGGGTGCGCCGGGCGTAGGCACGGGCGGCGCGGGCGCGGTCGCCGCAACGGGTCGAGCACCAGTGGCGGCGGCCGTGGCGCAGCAGGTAGCGGTTGCACGGGGTCGAGCCGCAGTGGGTCAGGCGGTCGGCGTCGGGGCCGGTGAGGAGGTCGGCGGCGTTGGCGGCCAGGGTCGCGAGCGCGCGGTCGAGGATCTCGTTGGTGGGGCACGGTGTCGCGCGGTAAGGGCCGGTCCGCTCGTCCCACTGCAGCAGCGCGGCCGTCGGCGCCTTGCTCAACGCGTCGTTGACGGCCGACAGGGCCGCCGGCAGGGCGGGCACCCCGGCGACGCGCGCGGCGAAGAGCGACCTGAGCTGCTCGCGCAACGAGCGCAGTTGCGACGCGCAGATCTCCCGCACCCCGGCGTCGGCCGGGGCGAGGCCGCGGTCGAAGAGCCACTGGTTCGTGCCCTCGGGCGTGCCGAGGAGGTCGGTGAACTGCCCGCCGGGCAGTGCGACGGCGCTGTTGACGAAGTCGAGGGCCAGGTAGTCCTCCGCGCCGGGGGCGGGCGGTGGCGCGGCGTCGTCGGCCAGGGCGTCCGTCATGGCTCTCATGGTACGAGTTGTGCTTTTCCGTGAGAAAGGGCTACCGTCCCTCACGGATAGCCCCTTGATCATCCGTGAGGTTACGATGACCCGCACCACCGGCGAACGGCTCGCCGTCCGCGTCTTCGGCGGCCCGACCGCCCTGTTCGAGTACGGCGGCCTGCGCTTCCTGACCGACCCGACGTTCGACGCGCCGGGCGACTACGCCGTGCCGCGCGGCAAGCTGACCAAGACGGCGCCGTCCGCCGCCGCACCGGCCGACCTGGGCGCCGTCGACGTGGTCCTGCTCTCGCACGACGAGCACCCGGACAACCTCGACCACGCCGGCCGGGCGCTGCTCGCCGACGTCCCGCTCACCCTCACCACGCCCGGTGGCGGGCAGCGGCTGGGTGGGCGGGCCAGGGGACTGGCCGACTGGGAGTCCGTCCGCCTCGACCGCCCCGACGGCGGCACGGTCACCGTCACCGGCGTGCCCGCGATCCACGGTCCGCTGGCCCGGGCCGAGGTCGAACCGCTCACCGGCCAGGTCGTCGGCTTCGTGCTGACCGGCGACGACCTGCCCGCGGTCTACGTCAGCGGCGACAACGCCTCGCTCGACGTGGTCCGGCAGGTCGCCGAGCGCTTCGGCCCGGTGGGCACCGCCGTCCTGTTCGCCGGCGCTCCCCGGTTCCCGATCCTCTTCGACGGCGCGGCCATCGTCCTCGACAGCGCCCAGGCCGCCGAGGCCGCCGAGATCCTCGGCGCGCGCCAGGTCGTGCCCGTGCACTACGACAGCTGGGCGCACTTCACCGAGGGCCGTGACGACCTGGTGGAGGCGTTCACCGCCGCCGGGCTGCTCGACCGCCTCGACCTGGGCGACCGGGGCTGACCAGGTCGAGGCCGACGCCGGCCGGGGACATCACGGCCGCGCAGCGCCGCAGCCTGATCGTCCTGGGCGTCGCCCAGGTGCTCAGCGGCGCCGGACTGGCGGCCGGCGTGACGGTCGGCGCGCTGCTCGCGCAGGACGTGCTCGGCTCCACCGGCCTCGCGGGGCTGCCCAGCGCCGTGGGCACCGCCGGCACGGCGCTGGCGGCGTTCGCGGTCGGGCGGCTCTCCCAGGCACGCGGGCGCCGCCCCGGCCTCACCGCCGGGTACCTGGCCGGTGCGATCGGGAGCGCGGGCGTGATCACCGCCGCCGTCCTGGGGGACGCCGTGCTGCTGTTCGCCTCGCTGTTCGTCTACGGCGCGGGCGCGGTGACCACCCTGCAAGCCCGGTGGGGGGGGGGGGGGGGGGGGGCGGCTCAGCGCCCAGCGGGCCCCCGAAGCGCAGCCGGAGGCGGGCTGCCCAGC
>NZ_JBVJVK010000077.1:0-36105 GCF_055603705.1 Actinosynnema sp. NPDC037264
CCCCCCCCCCCCCCCCCCCCCCCCCCCCCCCCCCCCCCCCCCCCCCCCCCCCCCCCCCCCCCCCCCCCCCCCCCCCCCCCCCCCCCCCCCCCTCCGCCGTCGTCACATGCGCCCGAACTCCCGCAACGCCATCAGGTCGGGCACCAGCACGTCACGCCTCAGGTGGCTCACCACCACCCCCGCTTTGCGCAGGTCGGAGAACGCCTTCTCGGCCGTCCTGGGCTTCATCCCGACGATCGAGGCGAGTTCCACCTTCGTCAGCGGGATCCCCAACGTCCACCCGTGCGCCTCTTCGCGCCCGTAGGTCTGCACCAAGTCGACCAGCACCCGCGCCACCCGTTCGGCGGCCGGGTGGGACAGGAAGTCCCGCCGGCGCTGGTTCGCCCAGCGCAGCCGGTCGTCGATCATCCCGATCAACTCCACGAACACGTCGTTGCGCCGGTGCAGGAACGCCATGAACTCGCCGCTGGTGATCAGCTTCGCGACCACGTCGCCACAGGTCACGACGCTGGCCGAGCGCGGCTTCTGGTCCAGCGCCGCCATCTCGCCGACCAGGTCGCCCGCGACCCTGATCGCGAGCAGCGCCGTGTCACCCGTCTCGTCCGTGGCCTGCACCTTGACCACGCCGTCGAGCAGCAACAGGACGTGAGTGTCCTTCGCGTCCTGCTCGATGACCTCACGGTCGGCCCGGTACCTCACGACCGTGCCGAGGTCGAGGAACTCCCGACGGGTCGAGTCGCGAAGACGACCGAGCAGGCTGTGACCGGGCCACCCCGGACCCGAGCCGACCGGGTCGGCCATTCCCGAGTACACGATCGGGCGATCAGCGACGATGGACGCCGCGCGCTGGACGAACCCGCCCCTCAGCGACGACGCCGGTGGGATCGACCGGTTGACGCGGCCCACGATGCGCTGGACCACGTCGTCCGGGGCCCGATCGCGGAGATCGCGAACGTCGTCCGCACCGAACGAAGAGTCCTCGACGAGGTGCTCCACCGCCGTCGAGTGGCCGACCGCGTGCTCAGACATTGCCACCCCCGCCCCCAGTCGATCGACCGGTGTTGCGCCGATGTCTCTCCAAAGCCCCTTTGATGACGCCGTGGGTCGTGTTCAGCAGTTCCGCTATCTCGCCGACCGTGTACCCGGACTCCGACAGGACCAGCGCCGACCTGGCGTACTCGTTCGGGATGCCGGCGAGACCGCGCCTGATCTCCAACTTGGTGACCACCGCCTCGCCGGGGTCGGGGCCGGGCGCCGCCAGGTCCGCCGGCACCTCGACGCCCGATAATCGGCCGGCCTCCGCCTCCTGCCGGCTGCGGTCCCTCCTCCACTTGCGGTAGACGTTGGGGAACGCGTACACGCAGCCCGTGGCGAAGTAGGTCTTCAGGCTCGCACCACCCGTCGGATCCCACGCGCCGCCCAACAGGGCCTTGTCGCGGAAGTCGCCGATCGCGTCGACCACCGTGTCACCGGCGAGGCTGACCAGGTCCTCGTGCTCCCAGTACAGCGGCGGCCCGCCGACCGGGTACCCCTTCTCCCGGCAGAGCGTGAAGATCAACCCGGACCTCAACCACCCCACCATCGAGGCGAAGCCGTACTCGCTGAGCACCCTGGTGAACCGCAGCCACTCCGGGCCCGCGCAGTTCTCCGCGACGAGCGCGTCACGCAGCTTGACGTCCGCCTGGCGCCGATCATCGTTGCCCACCAATCGCGACCCCCTCGGACGAGGCTCATCCGAACGACAGGTTCTATGTCGGCGCGGACGGCCGACGGCACGCGGCGGCGGTCCTCGCCGGGCTGACCGCGAGTGGCGTCTCCGCGTCGTTCTTCCACGCGCACGTGGGCGACGAGCCGCCCCCGTGAGCGCTCACGACCCGGCGCACGGGAAAGGGCGACGAGCCGCACAGCGGCTCGTCGCCCTTCGCATCACGACGCACAGCTCCCGAACGGCGGGCGGAAGCCCGCCGCTGGGTTATGACTTGGCGCTCAGAGACCGGTCCAGGTCGGGCTCCAGGTAGATCAGCCGGGCGGCCGGGACCTTGTCCCGGACGCGCTGCTCCGCGGCGTCGATGGCCTGGGCCACCTCGGTGATCGACAGCCCCGGGTTCAGCGCGATCTTCGCCGCCACCAGCAGCTCGTCCGGCCCGATGTACTGGGTCTTGATGTGGATGACGCGCTGCACCTGGCCCGACGCCAGCTCGTCCGTGATCAGGTCCAGCTCCGCCGGCGCCGCGCCCTCGCCGATCAGCAGCGACTTCATCTCCACGATCAGGATGACCGCGATCACGCCCAGCAGCACACCGATGCAGATCGTGCCGATGGCGTCCCACACCGGGTCGCCGGTCAAGGTCGACAGACCGACGCCCATCAGCGCCAGGACCAGGCCGAACAGCGCGCCCGCGTCCTCCAGCAGCACGACCGGCAGCTCCGGCACCTTCGACTGCCGGATGAACTGCCACCACGTGGCGTCGCCCTTGATCGCCCTGGACTCCACGATCGCGGTGCGGAAGCTGTAGGTCTCCAGGCCGATCGCGACGACCAGGATGATCACCGCGACGATCGGGCTGCTCAGCTCCTCGTGCGACTCCAGCTTGTGGATGCCCTCGTACAGGGCGAACACCGAGCCGAGGCTGAACAGCATCAACGCGACGATGAACGAGTAGAAGTACCGGTCCCGACCGAACCCGAACGGGTGGATCGGGGTGGCCTTGCGCCGCGCGGTCTTCTGCCCGAGCAGCAACAGGCCCTGGTTGGACGTGTCGGCCACCGAGTGCACCGACTCGGCGAGCATCGATGACGACCCGGTGATCAGGAAGCCCACGAACTTGGCCGCCGCGATCCCCGCATTGGCCACCAGTGCGGCGATGATCGCCTTGGTCCCGCCCCCTGCTGACACGGTTGCTCCCTTTGCGCCCAAGTCCGATTTGTCGGTGTGACCCTACTCAACGCCGGGCGTCGCCCGGAAAAGCTGGGTGTCGACGTCCGCCGTGACCACCACCGCCGGGTCGCGCGCGGGCAGCCACACGGACTGGCCGCGCGACAGCTCCACGGTCTCGTCGCCGCAGGTCAACCGCGCCCGGCCACGCGTGCAGAGCAGGATCTGCGGCCCGCTGTGGTCCACCCGGACCTCGACCGACGGCCCGACCTCGATCCGCGACAGCTCGAACTCCGGGCACGGCGTCCGGTACGCCCACAGCCCCGGCGCCGTCTCCGCGCCGGTCTGCACGGGCATGTCGCCGCACCCGAAGTCCAGCACGCGCATCAGCTCGGGCACGTCCACGTGCTTGGGCGTCAAACCGCAGCGCAGCACGTTGTCGGAGTTCGCCAGGATCTCCACGCCGGTGCCGTGCAGGTACGCGTGCAGGTTGCCGGCGGGCAGGTAGATCGCCTCGCCGGGCCGCAGCACGAGCCGGTTGAGCAGCAGCGCGGCCAGCACGCCCGCGTCACCGGGGTACGCCTCGCCCAGCTCCAGGATCGTGCGGCACTCCAGGTCGAACTCGCCGTGCTCCTTCACGTGCAGCACGCACGCGTCCAGCACCTGCGGCAGGAGCATGTCCAGCGCGGTCTGCGGCAGCGTGATGAGGGTGGTGAACATGGCGCGCAGGCCGTCGGCGTCCGGCTGGGCGGCCAGCAGCTCGGCGTACGGCGCGAAGTCCGGCGCGTCCAACGACCGCAGCAGCGCGACCGTGCGCGAGGGCTCGCGGAACCCCGCGAGCGCGTGGAACTCGGTCAACGCGCAGATCAGCTCGGGCTTGGCCGACGGGTCCTTGTAGTTGCGGATCGGCGAGTCCATCGGCACGCCCGCCGCGTCCTCGGCCGCGAAGCCGTTCGCCGCCTGCGCGGCCGACGGGTGCGCCTGCAGGCTCAGCGGCTCGTCCGCGGCCAGCACCTTGAGCAGGAACGGCAGCCTGCTGCCCCAGCGGTCGGCGTGGCGGGTGCCGAGCTGGCCGTCCGGGTCGTCGGCGAGCAGGTCGAGCAGCGACCGCGTCTCGCCGTCCGGCCCCACCACCCGTGACGGGTCCCCGGGATGGGCGCCCATCCACAGCTCGGCCTCGGGGTGCGGCGTCGGCACCTCCCTCCCGAGCATCTCGGCGATGGCGGTGCGTGATCCCCACGCGTACGCGCGCACCGCGTTGTGCAGCAGATCCACAGTCATCCCCTCACACGGCCGGCGCGTACAGCCCGGGTCCGCCCAGCGTTCCCGCCGCCAGACCCAGGTACAGCGCGGCCAGCTCGAACCGCAGGGCGAGCAGCGCGGCGCACAGGGCCTCGCCGCCGCTCACCTCCTCGGCCGGTTCGAGCACGTCGGCTCCGGACAAGGTCTCCATCGCGACCCGCCGGGCGAAATCGGCCTGCCCTCCCCGGCGCACGGCCACCAGCAGCACGCGGACCAGGCCGTCGTGCTCGTCGTCCGGGTCGGCGAACAGGTCCGCGCCGGACGTGCCGCGCACGGCCCGGCGGTGCAGCACCGACCGGGTCAGGGCCTGAGGATAGCCGGCCACGTCGCTCACGACGCCCGCGTAGGTCGCGAGCACGCCCGCGCCGTGCGCCGCCACCGCCGTGGCCAGGTCGTCCAGGCCCCACAGCAGCGGTGTGCGGTCGGCCACCCGCAGCGCGAGCGTCTTGGCCGGGTTGACGAACGACTCGTGCATCGGGTGGCACCGCTCGGCCTCGCGGTCCAGCTCGTCCGCGATGGCCTGCACGTCCACGTCGAGCAGCCCCAACGACTTCAGCGCCACCACCCACGCGGCGAAACCCCGGGCGAAGCCGAAGCCCTGCGGCACCGGCACCCGCGGCGGGATCAGCAGCGCGTGCTGCGCGGCGGACGCGGCCACCGGGCCGTCCGGCTCGGCGGTCAGCAGGACCCGCGCGCCGCGCCGGGCCGCCCGGTCGATCGACTCGGCCATCCGCACGTCGCCGGGGTCCTCGGTGTGCGCGAGGACCACGTCCAGCGCACCGACCCACGTCGGCACGTCGTCGGCGACCACGACCGGCACGGGGCAGCGCGTGCCCAGCAGCGCGGCCACCACCCCGGCGATGGCCTGGCCGACGCCCGGCCGCGTGACCAGCACCAACGCCCGCGGGCGTTCCTGGAACGTCCGCTCGACGCCGAGCTCGTCGGCCGCCTCGGCGGTGGCCCGGACCTGCGCGCCCGCCCGTGCGGCGGCGCGCAGCAGACCTTCCCGGTCGGCGTCGGTGAGCCGGGACTGGTCGTCGAGGAGGCTGTCGTCAAGCACCCGAGCTCACCCGGCCGTCGGCTCGACAGCCTCGTCCAGCAGCAGCACCGGGATGCCGTCCCGGACCGGGAACGACCGGCCGCACGAGGTGCAGGTCAGGTAGTCCGCGAGCGGGTCGGACGCGGTGCCCGCCTTCAGCGGCGCGTGCTCGGGGCACGGGCAGGCCAGGATCTCCAGCAACTGCGGGTCCAGTTGGACGGCCACGGCGCTCATCCCCTCACGATCGCCAGGACCTCGTCGCGCAGCGCCGCGACGGAGGCCGCGTCGGCGGCTTCGACGTTGAGCCGGAGCAGCGGCTCGGTGTTGGACGCACGGAGGTTGAACCACGAGCCGTCCGGCAGGCTCACCGTCAGGCCGTCCAGCTCGTCGAGCTCGACACCCTCTCGACCGCCGAACTCGGCCTTGATCGCGGCCAGCCTGCCCTGCTGGTCGTCCACCGTGGAGTTGATCTCGCCGGACGCGGCGTACCGCGCGTAGTCGCTGGTCAGAGCGGACAGCGGGCCGTCCTGCTCGCCGAGCGCGGCCAGCACGTGCAGCGCGGCCAGCATGCCCGTGTCGGCACGCCAGAAGTCGCGGAAGTAGTAGTGCGCGGAGTGCTCGCCGCCGAAGATGGCGCCGGTCTTGGCCATCTCCTCCTTGATGAACGAGTGGCCGACGCGGGTGCGCACCGGCACGCCGCCGTGCTCGCGGACGATCTCCGGCACGCCGTGCGAGGTGATCAGGTTGTGGATGATCGTGCCGCCCGGGTCCTTGGCCAGCTCGCGCACCGCGACCAGGGCGGTGATGGCGGACGGCGACACCGGCTCGCCGCGCTCGTCGACCACGAAGCAGCGGTCCGCGTCACCGTCGAACGCGACACCCGCGTCGGCGCCCTCTTCCCGGACCCGCTTCTGCAGGTCCACGATGTTCTTCGGGTCCAGCGGGTTGGCCTCGTGGTTGGGGAAGTCGCCGTCGAGCTCGAAGTACATCGGCACGATCTCGATCGGCAGGCCCTCGAACACCTTCGGCACCGTGTGGCCGCCCATGCCGTTGCCCGCGTCCACCACGACCTTCAACGGCCGGCTGCCGCTCAGGTCGACCAGTTCCCGCAGGTAGGCGGCGTAGTCCGCGAGCATGTCCTGCTCGGTGACGGCGCCCTTCGCGACGCCCTCGGCGTCGGGCACGCCCTGCTCGGCGTCCTGGCGGATCTGGCCGAGGCCGCTGTCCTGGCCGACCGGCGCGGCGCCCGCGCGGCACAGCTTGATGCCGTTGTACTTGGCCGGGTTGTGGCTCGCGGTGAACATGGCGCCGGGCAGGTCGAGCTTGCCGGAGGCGAAGTACAGCATGTCGGTGCTGGCCAGACCGATGTTGACCACGTCGACGCCCTGCGCGGTGACACCCTCGGCGAACGCCGCGGCCAGGCCGGGCGAGGAGTCGCGCATGTCGTGCCCGATCACCACGGTCGGGCCACCGACCAGGCGGGCGAACGCCGCGCCGAAGTCGCGTACGACGTCGGCGTCGAGCTGTTCGCCGACGACACCGCGGATGTCGTAAGCCTTGACGATGCCGGACAGATCGCGCACGGCCACACTCCCAAGTTGGCTCTTGACACTGCCTTGGGAAGCCTACCGGCGCGCGCGTGAGCGTCGTGTCCGGTCGATGAGTCTTCGTTCAGTCTTCGTTCGGATCGGGCAGAACGCGCAGGTGACCGCGCCGGATCGTGCCGGCGGGCAGTTCCGGCAGCTCGACCTGCGGTGTGGCCCGGCCCGCTTCCCGGACGGCCTCGGCCAACGCGGTCAGGTCGTCCACGGTGGGTTCGGGGGCGCGGAACTCGCCCTGGTGCCGGACGACCTCCCAGCCGCGCGGCGCGGTGAGGCGCAGGGCGTGTTCTTCGCAGAGGTCGTAGGAGTGCGGTTCGGAGTACGTCGCCAGGGGTCCTACCACCGCCGTGGAGTCCGCATAGGCGTACGTGAGCGTGGCGACTGCCGGGTTCGCGCACCCGGTTCGCGAGCACCGTCTCACGCTCCGCACGGCGGGGACGATATCGCGTCCCGCGCGACGTGTGTTGGATTACCTCCGGCGCGGCGTTGGCGGTGGTGCCGCGGCGCGGCAAGTTGCCTGGTCGCGGAGGTCCGGCTGTACGGGGTCCACGGGTGGACAACTACCCTCTACCTCGTGGTGATGGCTCGGGGTTCACGGCGGCAGGGCACTCCGCGGCGACGCAACCGCGACCGGCACGGTCGGGGGCTGCGCGGTCCCCTCTACCCGGCCACGTTGCCGGCGGCCCGCAGCCGGGCGGAGCGGTTCGACGCGCTGGTGCTGGAGGCGTTGGAGCCGATCGAGGCGCGGTGGCGGACGGAGCTCACGCAGCTGGACGTCGCGGTGGACGACGTGCCGGACATCCAGTCGGACGACAACGGCGACGTGGTCGAGGACGGCAACGTGCCGCTGGCCCGCCTCGTGCCGGCCGGGGCCGACCGCCGGGCCCGGATCGTGCTCTACCGGCGGCCGCTGGAGGCGCGGGCCAAGGACGGCGCCGACCTGTCCGACCTGGTGCACGACGTGCTGGTCGAGCAGGTGGCCAACTACCTGGGCCTGGACCCGGACGTCATCGACGGCGACTGACCGCCTCCCGAACGTTCGACCCGGGGTACCTGGGAGTGTCCTGCGTTCAGGGCCCGGGTGTCGAACGCCCGGGTACCCCGAGGTCGGCGTTCAGGGGCGGCGGCGGGAGGGGATGGCGGTCAGGGCGGTGAAGAGCGCGGCGGCGGCCTGGAGCATCAGCAGGAGCTCGCGCAGGGTCGAGGACACCTCCACGCGGACCTCCGAGCCCGTGGTGGGCACCGTCACGCCGACCAGGTGGCCCCACGCCCGCACGACCGTCACCTCACGGCCATCCACCCACGCCCGCCAGCCCGGCTCCTCCTCCGCCGCCAGCACCAGCAGCCGCCCCTCCGGCCCCTCGGACACCTGAACGCCCACCTCCGGCGGCGCGGCCTCGACCGGGGCGATGCCGGGCGCGCCCAGCTCCACCGGCGGGTTGCCACCCGTCCGGGCCCGCCGCGCCAGCTCCGGCGACAGCAGCACGGCGTTGCCCGCCGCCAGCTGCACCCGCAGCACCGGCCGCCCGTCCGACATCGCCGGCGTCACGGCCACCAGCTCGCCGACCGCGTCACGCACCCGCTGCGCCGTGCCCAGGTCCGGCGCGACCACGAACGCCACGCCCGCGGCCGCCGCCTGCGCCAACGCCACCCGCGCCGCCTCCGGCGACCCGCCGGTCAGGTCGCGCGACCACCGCTCCAGCCGCGCCACGGCCGTCGGCACGGGCACGAGGTCGTCGTCGCCGAACGCGGGCAGCCGCCCGGCCACCAGCCGCGTCGGCGTCCCCAGCACCAGCACCGACCGCCCGGTCCGCGGCAGCTCCTGCGCCAACGTCGACGGCAACCGCGCGCCGTCCGCCGTCAACGCGCCCGACCGCAGCCCGACGAACCCCGCGCACGCCAGCCCCACCACCGACAGCACCCCGACCACCGACACGACCCGCCGCACCGGCACCGTGCCGACGTCCCGCCGGAACGCCGACAGGACCACCCACAGCAACCCCCACCCGACCAGCACCAACGGCCCGCCGGTCCACCCGTGGGACGCGTCACCGCCGGGCAGCGGCGCCACCGGCACGGTCCGCAGCACGATCACCGCGAACCCGCCCAGCACCACCACCGCGAACCCCGCCAGCATCGACCGCGACGGCCGCAGCACCGCCGCCACCAGCGCGAACCCGACCACCACCAACCCGACGAACGGCAACGCGCCCGTACCGCCCGGCCGCAGCGACAGCAGGTCCAGCAGCCCCACGGCGGGCGACTCGACGAACGCGCCGACCCCGTGCAGCACGACGGTCGGGTGCTGCAGCACCACCGCAGGCCACGGCAGCAGCAACGCCATCGGCAGCAGCACGACCATGAACAGCGACGCCACCCGCCGCCGACCGTCACCGTGCCGCCCGGGCACCACCACGAACCCCACCAGCGCCGCCAACGCCACCAGCGCGTGCACGAACGGCGAGAACGCGCCCACCGCCGCCAACGCCAGCGCCGTCCCCGACGCCACCGGCAGCCACGACGCGCCCGCCCCACCCCGCAGCACGGACGCCACACCGGCGAACACCACCGGCGCGAGCACGTGCACCACGACGACGTCCAGCCGCCCCTGGCTCACCGCCGCCGTCGCCGCCGGCAGCAGCGCGTACGCCGCCGCCACCAGCGCGCGCACGGGCCGCCGCACCGGCATCCGCCGTGACGCCACGTACGCCAGCAGCCCGGCCAGCGGCGCGTCACCGATGAACAGCAACGCCACCAGGGACGCGGGCGAACCGACCAGCACGCCGACCGTCCCCAGCACGGCCAGCGCGGCCGGCGCGGGCGCGGTGGTCCCACCCGCCACCGGGTGCCACGCCGCCGCGTACGACGACCAGGTGCTCTCCAGGTCGCCGACCGGCAGCAGCCGACCGCCGCTCAGGTCGAGCCCGATCCGCGCCGCGTTCGCCAGGACGCCGAACACCGCCAGCCCCAGGACCAGCAACAACGGCGGTCCGAGCACCAACGACCACAGCACCCGCGCCCGGTCGACCTCCACGAACACGACACCCGGCGAGCCCTGACCGCGCGGCGACGGCGACGGGCGCGGACGGGGCGAGGGCCGCCGCCCGGACGGCGCGGACGCCTCCACCGGCACCGTCACCACGGGCCGGCGCAACCCGCCGGTCGCCCGCACGGGACGCCGCCGCGACAGCACGCCGGCCGGCAGCGCCGCCGGGCCGACCACCGGACGCTCCACTTCGGACGGGAGCGACCACGCGCCCGGCCGCGAGTCGTCCTCGGGCAACCGGCCCAGCGCCAGGTCCGCCTCGACGCGCCGCCGGACCAGCGCGGCCGACGCGGCGCGGATCGCGTTGCGAGAGCGGGTGATCCGGCTGGTGAACAGCCCGCGCACGACCCCGTGCGCCGGCCGTTCGGCACGGCCGGCCAGCAGCCCCGCCCGTCCGCTCAGCAGGTACCGCAGCGCGCCCAGCTCCGCGCGCGCGTCGGAAAAGCGGCGCAGCACCAAGAAGCCGAGGGCGCGCAGGACCGCGAGCACGGCGATCCGCGGCAGCCCCAGGACGAACGAGACCGTGCCGCAGTTGACCAGGAACGTGCGCAGCCCGTGCGCCCGGTCCACGCCGCGCGACGCCGGTCCGGGCCGGGCCGCCGCCGCGTCCAACCGCCGCGCGCCACGTCCCGCCGCACGCGCGTGCCGCATCCGCGCCACCGGGACGGACAGCACGAGGTGCCCGGCGAGGTTGGCGCGCCAGCCGAAGTCGATGTCGTCGCGCAGCAACGGCATCGCGCGGTCGTAGCCGCCGAGCGACTCCCACGCCGTGCGGCGGATCAGCGACCCGGCCGACGGCACCGCCAACGCCTCGGTGCTCTGCTGGAACGAGCCGGCCAGCTCGACCCGGCCCATGCCGGTCTGCCGGTGGCCGGACGCGTCGGTCGACAGCCCCGCCTCCACCACCAGCCGCGGGTCGGTCCAGTCCAGGCTCAGCGGGCCGAGCACGGCCGCCGACGGCGACACCTCGGCCGCGGTCAGCAGCGCGGACAGGCAGTCCGGTTCCGGCGCGCAGTCGTCGTGCAGCAACCACAGCCACGCGCCCGGATCGCCCCACCGCTGCACGGCGTGCTCGACGGCGGCCTGCACGGCCGCGCCGAACCCGGTGCCGCGGGGCAGCGTGAGCACGCCGTCGATCACCCGATCGGGACCGGCGGCGGCTTCGGCCAGCAGCTTCGCGGTGCCGTCCGCGGAACCCGTGTCGACCGCGATCACGTGCCGCGGACGCGGCTGCTGGCGGCGCAGCGACGACAGCGCCGTGCCCAGCCACCGGTCGCCGTCGTGGCACACCAGCACCGCCAGCACGGGCGCGGTGCGCAGCCGCGGAGTGGCCCCGCTCGTCAAGTGCCGCTCCTAGGTTGCTCCGACTACGCCGTGGGACGACCACGGTAAGCCAGAGCGAACGCGCGAGCGATCACCCGTGCGCTTCGATCACACCGCGCGCTTTTTGAGCTTCCTCCGCTCGCGCTCGGACAGCCCGCCCCAAATGCCGAAGCGCTCGTCGTGCTGCAAGGCGTACTCCAGGCATTCGGAGCGCACCTCACAACCGAGGCAGATCCGCTTGGCCTCCCTGGTCGAGCCGCCCTTCTCCGGGAAGAACGCCTCGGGGTCGGTCTGCGCGCACAGGGCGCGCTCCTGCCAGTCCTGCTCATCGGCCGCGTCGAACAGGTCGAGTACGACCGGCTCCGGTGCCGGGACGTCCCCGTCCACGATGCGACCCCCGTCGAATTCCTGCATAGTCCGCCTCCTCGCCTTCCGCTCTCCCCGGTTGGCGGACACCACTCGCCGTCCCCACAACGACGAATGACACCGATGTGATTACACCTGTGTCACAACACGCGGTCAAGCGGAGTCCACAGGACGGGGGATATTCGCGCAGATGGCGCGAAAAGCCTTGACTAGCAGCACAGACGGTGATTGGGGCGGTGCGCCGAGCGATAACGGCTGCGCGGATGGCCTACCGGACGGGCTGTGAGCCACCGGTCCGGAGAGGCCACACTGGAAGCGTGAAGCGATCAGCGGTGCGTCCGAGTCCACTGTTCCTCAGCCTGCTCGCGGTGACGGTGGCAGGCGCCGTGCTGACCCTGTTCGACGACTCCACGGCCGCGGTGACCGCGGGCACGGTGCTGTTCGTGCTCGGCGGCTGGGCGGTTTCGCTGTGCCTGCACGAGTTCGGTCACGCGATCGTGGCCTATCGCGGCGGCGACTACGCCGTGCGGGCCAAGGGCTACCTGACGCTCGACATCCGCCGCTACACCGACCCGGTCTTCAGCATCGTGCTGCCGCTGGTGCTGCTGGCGTTCGGCGGAATCCCGCTGCCCGGCGGCGCGGTGTGGATCAACCACCACGCGTTGCGCGACAAGCGGGTGGAGTCGATGGTGTCGTTGGCCGGGCCGCTGAGCAACCTGGTGCTCGGGGTGCTGCTGTCGCTGTCGGTGATCCTTTTCACGCCGCCCGCGGGTTTGGCCGCCGCTTTGTCGTACCTGGCGGCCGTGCAGATCCTCGCGTTCGTGCTCAACATCCTGCCGATCCCGGGCCTGGACGGCTGGGGTGCGATCGAGCCTTACATGTCCTACTCGGCCCGGCAGTTCGGCGCGAAGGCGCGGATGTGGGCGCCGTTCGTGCTCTTCGCGGTGCTGATCGGGTTCCCGACCATCGGCCGGTTGTTCTTCGAGGCCGGGTACTCGGTGTTCGAGATGATCGGCGGCGACCGGTGGCTGGCCGCGCGCGGCCAGGGCACCTTCCTGTTCTGGCGGTGACGAGCGGTGGGAGGATGACGACTCGTGAAGGTCGTCGTACTGGTTGGCGGGGTTGGCGGGGCGCGGTTCCTGGTCGGGCTGAAGAGCCTGCTGGCCGGTCCGGAGCACGAGATCACCGCCGTGGTGAACACGGGTGACGACGTGTGGATGCACGGGTTGCGGATCTGTCCCGACCTGGACACCTGCATGTACACCCTCGGTGACGGGATCGACAAGGAGCGCGGCTGGGGACGTGCGAACGAGACGTGGTCGGCCAAGGAGGAGTTGGCCGCCTACGGCGCCGACCCGACGTGGTTCGGGCTCGGCGACCGGGACATCGCGACGCACCTGGTGCGCACCCGGATGCTGCGCGCGGGCTACCCGCTGTCGGCCGTGACGGAGGCGTTGTGCCACCGCTGGGAGCCGGGCGTGCGGCTGCTGCCGATGTCGGACGACCGGGTCGAGACCCACGTCGTGGTGACCACGGAGGAGAGCGAGCAGGCGATCCACTTCCAGGAGTGGTGGGTCAAGCACCGGGCCCAACTGCCCGCGCGGTCGTTCGCGTCGGTCGGGGTGGAGACGGCGACGCCCGCCCCCGGTGTGCTGGACGCCGTCCGCGACGCCGACGCGGTGCTGATCGCGCCGTCCAACCCGGTGGTGAGCGTGAACACGATCCTCGGCGTGCCGGGGATGCGTGACGCGTTGCGCAAGACCGAGGCCGGTGTGGTGGGGCTGTCGCCGATCATCGGCGGCAAGCCTCTGCGCGGAATGGCCGACGCGTGCCTGTCGGCGATCGGCGTGGAGACCTCCGCCGAGGCCGTCGGCCGGTACTACGGGTCGCGCCGGACCACGGACAAGGGCGTGCTGGACGGGTGGCTCGTGCACACCGGCGACCGCTGCGACGTGCCGGGTGTCGCGGTGCGCGCGGTGCCGCTGCTGATGTCCGATGTGGACGCGACGGCGGCGATGGCGCGGGCGGCGCTGGAACTGGCCGGTGTCGACGTTGGCTGACCACGCGGCGTCCGCGCCGATCACGGTGTTGCCGGTGGCCGGGCTGCCGGAGTTCCGGCCCGGTGACGACCTGGCGTCCGCCATCGCGTCGGCCGCGCCTTGGTTGGCGGACGGCGACATCGTCGTCGTGACGTCCAAGGTGCTGTCCAAAGTGGAGGGTCGACTGGTGTCCGTGCCGGCCGACCCCGAGGCGCGCGACGCCGTGCGGCGGGAGTGGGTCGAGGCCGAGTCGGTGCGCGTGCTGGCGCGGCGCGGGCGGACGTTGATCACCGAGAACAAGCTCGGGGTCGTGCAGGCGGCCTCCGGCGTGGACGCCTCGAACGTGAACGGCGACGAGATCGCGTTGCTGCCGGTCGACCCGGACGGGTCCGCGGCGGCGTTGCGAGGGGCGTTGGCGGCGCGGATGGGCGTCTCGGTGGCGGTCGTGGTGACCGACACGATGGGCCGGGCGTGGCGGGTCGGTCAGACGGACGCCGCGATCGGGTCGTCCGGGCTGGCGGTGCTGCACCGGTACGGGGGTTCGGTCGACAGCTACGGGAACCCCCTGGTGGTGACCGAGGTCGCGGTGGCCGACGAGATCGCGGCGGCGGCCGACCTGGTGAAGGGCAAGCTGGGCGCGGTGCCGGTGGCGGTCGTGCGCGGGTTGCCGTTCACCGACGACGGGTCGACCGCGCGTGAGCTGACCCGGCCGGTGCCGGACGACATGTTCTGGCTGGGGACGGACGAGGCGCTGGCGCAGGGGCGGGCGGAGGCGGTGCTGCTGCGCCGTTCGGTGCGGTCGTTCTCCTCGGACCCGGTCCCGGCGGACGCCGTGCGGCGGGCCGTGGCGGCGGCGTTGACCGCGCCCGCGCCGCACCACACGCAGCCCGTGCGGTTCGTCCGGTTGACCGCTCGGCGGGACGTGCTGCTGGACGCGATGGCCGACCGGTGGCGTGCGGACCTCCGCGCCGACGGGTGGTCGGAGGAGCAGGTCGCGAAGCGGCTCGGGCGGGGTGACTTCCTGCGGAACGCGCCGGAGATCGTCGTGCCGTTCCTGGTGCGGACGGGGGCTCACTCGTACCCGGACGAGCGGCGTGCGACGGCGGAACGGACGATGTTCACGATCGCGGGCGGCGCGGCGGTGCAGGGGCTGCTGGTGGCGTTGGCCGCCGAGGGGCTCGGGTCGTGCTGGGTGTCGTCCACGATCTTCTGCGCGGACGTCGTGCGCGACGTGCTGGAGCTGCCGGCCGACTGGGAGCCGTTGGGCGCGGTGGCGGTCGGGCACCCGGAGGCGGAGCTGACGCCGCGCGGGCTGCCGGACCCGGGTGAGAGGTACCGGGAACTGTGAGCTCCGCCCTGCACGGGGACGCGGTGGCGACGTTGGGCGCCTGGCGTCCCGCCGACCGGGCGCAGGAGTCGCTGCGGCAGGCGTACCTGGGTTTCCTGGCGGCTCGGGAGGACGCGTGCGCGCGTTCGTGCGAGCCGGGGCACATCACGGCGTCGGCCCTGGTGGTGTCCTCGTCCGGGGACGCGACGTTGCTCACCCTGCACCCGCGGGTGGGCCGCTGGCTCCAGCTGGGCGGGCACTGCGAGGCGTCGGACACGACGCTGGCCGGTGCGGCGCTGCGCGAGGCGACGGAGGAGTCGGGCATCGCGGGCCTGCGCATCTCCCCGGCGCCGATCCACCTGGACGTGCACCCGATCACGTGCTCACTGGGCAAGCCGACCCGTCACTTCGACGTCCGCTTCCTGGTCCGCGCCCCTGAGGGGGCCGAACCGACCCGCAGCGCGGAATCGCTGGACCTGCGCTGGTGGCCGCTGACCGCCCTGCCACCGGACGTGGACGACCTGCACCCCATGATCACCGCCGCCCACCCCCACCTCTGACCCCGCGAGTCGAACCCTCACGTCCCGCGTGAAGGTTCGACACGCGGGGGTCAGGTGTCGCCGTTGAGGCGTTGGGAGAGGCCGGGCGGGTGTTGGGGTTGGCCGCCGGAGAGGCGTTGGGACAGCGACGGGCGGGCGGTCGGGACCTGTTGGACGGTCGGGACCGGGCCCGGGGCGACGCGCAGCTCCGGTTCGGGTTCGGGCGCCGCTGGGGGCGGCGGCGGGGGCGGGGCGGGCTGACCTGCGGCGACGTGCGCCGCCAGGACCATGGTCGAGTCCGGGTCGTCGCCACGCGGGTCGACCGCGTTGACCACGGCTCGCGGTATCTGCTGGGTCGCCGACGAGTCCATGGGAGACGTCATGTTGTCCGGCGTCACGACGTGGCGGCCACGTGCACGAGCACGGGCCAGCGCCGCGTCGGCCCGAGCGCGGGGGTCCATCCGGATCTCTCCTGCGTGTGCCTTGGGCCGGCTGGGGTAACGCCGGCGGTGCCGATCGGTGACGCTCGTCGACACGGACCACCGCCCGTGCCTCCGGAGTGCTCGTGCCAGAGTATTCGCAAACTACAGGTGGAAGTAAGCGGAGGAGGAAAAACGGCATGTCGGAGCTGCAAGGCGCCGAGGCAGTGGTTCTGGTCGGGGGCAAGGGAACCCGGCTGCGACCACTGACCCTGTCCGCGCCCAAGCCCATGCTGCCGACCGCCGGGGTGCCGTTCCTCACCCACTTGCTGTCGCGGATCCGGGAAGCCGGCATGACGCACGTCGTGCTGGGCACGTCCTACAAGGCCGAGGTCTTCCAGGAGCACTTCGGCGACGGCGCGGCGCTCGGCCTGGAGCTGGAGTACGTGGTCGAGGACGTGCCGCTGGACACGGCGGGCGCGATCCGCAACGTCGCGCACAAGCTGCGCGAACGCGACGTGGTGGTGTTCAACGGCGACATCCTGTCGGGCGTCGACCTGCGCGCCGTCGTCGACACGCACCGCAAGGCCGAGGCCGACGCCACGCTGCACCTGGTCCGGGTGGACGACCCGCGCCGGTTCGGCTGCGTCCCGACGGACGACGACGGCCGCGTCACGGCGTTCCTGGAGAAGACGGAGGACCCGCCGACGAACCAGATCAACGCGGGCTGCTACGTGTTCCGGCGCGAGGTGATCGAGGGCATCCCCGCGGGTCGGCCGGTGTCGGTGGAGCGGGAGACGTTCCCGGGGCTCCTGGCGGCGGGCGCGCGCGTGCAGGGGTACGTCGACGCGTCGTACTGGCTGGACCTCGGCACGCCCGCCGCGTTCGTGCAGGGTTCGGCGGACCTGGTGCGCGGGGTCGCGCCCACCGCCGCGCTGTCGCTGCGGGGTGAGGCGGTCATCCTCGACGGCGCGGTGGTCGACGCGAGCGCGGTGGTCACGGGCGGCGCGACGATCGGCGCGAACTGCACGGTCGCGGCGGGCGCGGTGGTGGACGGCTCGGTGCTGTTCGACGGCGCGGTGGTCGGCGAGGGCGCGCGCGTGGAGCGCAGCGTCCTGGGGGCGAACTCGCTGGTGCAGGCCGGTGCGGTCGTGTCGGACGCGGTGATCGGTGACGACGCGGTCGTCGGCGCGCGGTGCGAGCTGATCAACGGCGCCCGCGTGTGGCCGGGTGTCGTGCTGCCGGAGGGCGGGGTGCGGTTCTCCGCCGATGTGTAGCCGAGGTGTAATGGCCCGTGATGCCGAGTAGGACGTGGACGCCGACGTTCCCGCTGGACGTCGGCGCGCTGCTGATGCCGTTGCGGCGGGGCGCGGGCGACCCCACGTTCCGCGCCGGCGCCGACGGCGTGTGGCTGGCCGCGAACACCCCGACCGGCCCGGGCACCCTGCGCGTGCGGGTCACCGACGTGGTGGAGGCCCACGCGTGGGGCGAGGGCGCGGACTGGCTGCTGGACGGCCTGCCCGCGCTGCTGGGAGCCGGTGACGACGACTCGGCGTTCGAGTGCCACCACCCGTTGGTCGCGGAGACGCGGCGACGACGTCCGGGCATCCGGCTCGGCACCACGGGCCGCGTGTGGGACGCGCTGCTGCCCTCGATCCTGGAGCAGAAGGTGACCGGCGTCGAGGCGTTCCGCTCCTACCGCGAGCTGGCGCGGCGGTTCGGCACGCCCGCGCCCGGCACGACGGGCCTCCAGGTGCCGCCGACGCCGCGGGCGATCTTGGGCATCACGGACTGGGAGTGGCACCGGGCGGGGGTCGACGGCGGGCGTCGCCGTGCCCTGATCGCGGCGGCCCAGGTGGCGCACCGGCTGGAGCGCGCGTCCGAACTGGGCGGCGAGGAAGGCCGCAACCTGCTCCGGAAGGTGCCCGGGATCGGGGTCTGGACGGCGGCCGAGGTCGCGCAGCGGGCCTGGGGCGACCCGGACGCGGTCAGCTTCGGCGACTACCACCTGGCCGGGATCGTCGGCTGGGCGCTGGTCGGCGAGGCCGTGGACGACGACGGCATGGCCGAACTCCTCGCCCCGTACGCGCCTCAACGCCACCGCGCCGTCCGCTACGTCCTGGCCTCCGGCGTCACCAAACCACGCCGGGGTCCCCGCTTCTCCCCCCGCGACTACCGCGCCATGTGACCGTCCGGACCGATCGACTCCAACGCCCGCTGCAACCGAACGGCCAGCTGCCGGTCGGACCGCCCCATCAACTCGACGTCGGCCTCCCCGAGCAGTTCCGGGACGTCGCGGAACACGTTCAGCAACCGGACGTCCAGGCCCAGGTCCGTGAAGCAGATCAGCACTTCGGCGACGAGTGGCAGGTCGTCGAGCACCTCGGAGACGGAGAACACGTACGCGATCAGGTCGACCGCGGCGCGGCGGGCCACCCCGGTCATCCGTATCAGGCGCAACGCGCAGGCGATCAACGACGCCGGTTCCGCCTCGGCCCTCGACCCGTACTGGGCCACCAGGTCGAGCAACTCGACCGTGGCCGCCTCGTCCCCGGCCAGGGAGGTGAAGAGCAACGTCCAGTAGCCCCGTTCGAGCCGGAACTCCCGGTCCCGCAGCGAGGACAAGGTGGTCGTGTAGGCGGCGACCCGCTCGGCTTCGTCGTCGGAGGTCAGCACGGTGAGCAGCAGGCGCGCGAACGAGTGGAACTCGCCCCGGTGCGGCACCAGCGAGTTCAGCGCGCGCTCCATCCAGGCGATGAGAGGTTCGAGGTTGTGCAGCGCATGTCCACCGGACCAGGTTGGGCGGAAGTCCTCCCACCGCTCCAACTCGTCGAGCAACGGCGGCAGGTGGGCGCCACGTGTGGCGGGGTCGAGACCGACCAACCACGCCATGTCGACCGGTGAGGACCACCCGCTCTCCCGCAGGACCACCGCGACGGTCGACTCGCCGTCCACGCGCAGGCGCTCGACGTCCAGCACCTCGATCAGCCTGGCCCACTCCTCCCCGTCGAGCTGTGACTGCCACAGCAGCGCCAGCGCCTGCCACTCGTCCCGGTCCAAGTCCGCCAACCGCCCGCCGACGACCACGGCGAGCACGACGAGGTTCGCCGTGTACGCCGCGATGCGGCCGGCGATCGGCAGGACGCGCGGCACGTACTCGGGGTGGTCGACGCCCGGTGGCCGGTGCTGGGCCGTGCCGACCAGGTCGGTGAACAGCCGGTGCAGCGCCGCGCGGTCGGCTTCGGGGATGCCGTCGAACAGCTCCCGCAAGAACGAGACCACGGGCGCGCGGGTGGTGAGCGGCGCGAAGGACAGCACCGGCTCGAGCCAACCCGTGCCGGGTTCCTGACGCCCGTAACGCGACTTGGCCGCGCGCTCCCGGGCGAGCAGGTCGAGTGACACCCGGTGGACCAGGCGGGCCACCAGGTACTCGCCGAACGTCGCGTGCAGGAACTCGTAGGTCCGCAGGACCTGGCCGTCGTGCGCGGCGCGGGCGGCGTGGACGAAGAAGAACCGGCCGACCGCCAGCTGGGCCGAGCTGAGCCGGAGCCTGTCCCGCACGCCTCGCGCCCCGACGTGCAGCAGGGCGTTCAGGTCGTCGTCCAACTCGTTCTCGTCGACCCACTGCACGCCGCGGTTGAACATCGCGAAGGCGACCACCGACAGCCTGACCAGCTCCTCCTCCACGGCCTGGTCGACCTGGTCGTCCAACGCGCCGTGCAGGCTCTTGACGACCTCGCGCCGGGCGAACCTGGTCAGCAGCCGCTCGTACAGGCGGGCCTTGGCCAGTTCCGCCCCTTCGGTGTCGAGGGCGTTCCCGTCGGCGTTGTAGAGCGCCAGCATGAACAGCAGCAACGGCTGGCCGGCGAGGTCCGGGAACCGCAGTGCGACCTCGGGCGACAGCACGGCGCCGGGGTTGACCTCGTTCCACACCCCCAGCCAGCGGCGGACCTGGTCGTCGCCGAACGGCTCCAGCTTCAGCACCATGGTCGAGCCCGCGAACCGCGCGCGGTTGGCGACCGCGATGCGGCTGGTCACCACGACGATCACCGCTCGTCCCTGGTCGGACTCGCGGCGCTGGAAGTCGCGGACCCGCGCCAGGTAGTCCGACCTGCTCGTGCCGGTGGCCTGGAGCAGCTCGTCGAAGCCGTCCAGGAGCACCACCGGAACGGCGGGCGCCACCGCGCGGGCCAGGTCGGGCCAGGTCAGCCGCTCGCCCGTGGCCCGCGTGATGGCGTCCTCGACCTGGTCCTGCAACGTCGCGTCGGCCGGCACGTCCCGCAGCACGACCCGGATCGGCAGGAAGTCCTCGGCCGGCAGCTGCGCGGCGAGCACCTTGGTCAGCAGCGACTTGCCCGCGCCCGGCTGCCCCAGCACGACCAGCGGCGCGGCGGTCGCCCGCGACGAGGTGAAGTAGCCGACCAGGTAGTCGTCCAGGTCGGTGCGGACCGGCTCGTCGGACCACCAGGCGTCCGCGCTGACGTCGTCGGCCGTGCCGGCTTCCGCGACCTTGAAGCGCGGCGACACGTACGCCTGGGCCAACGTCGGCAGGACCAGCCCGGACGGGACCTCGCCGTCGACGATCGGCCGGTCCAGCTCGGCGCGGCAGCTCCGGGCCAGGCCGGTGCGGCGGTCGTCCGGCGGCACCGCGCCCGCGAGCTGCGCCAACAGCCCCCGCATGTCCTCCAGGGCGTTTCGGACCTCGGCCCGGGTCGCCGCGTGCTCGATCCCGGAGGCCCACACCGCGAACTCGGGGCAGTCGACCGCCAGCTGCCGGTAGTGCGCCCGGTAGAGGGCCACGGCCCGGCTCGGCGCCTCCTGCACCTCCACGACGAACTCGTCGCGCCTGACCATGGGGACGTCACCCCAGGCCTCGAAGCCCGCGATGAAGTCGAGGAGCCTCCCGACCGTGACCATGTAGAAGGCCGACAGCTCGTTGGCGACGACCTCGGGAGGCTGTTCCGCGCTCGGCAGGGGGATCGTCGTGTCCAGCAGCCCTTCGACGACGCGGGCGTGCGGCGAAAGAGGCCGGCCGACGCCGGCGAGGACCAGCTGCTCGTCCTTCGACAACGTGATCTCGAACGGCAGCTTCAACTCGTCCACGGCCTCGAAGAACGAGGTGACCACGAGGATGCCGTGGGCGGCTTCCAGCAACCGCGTCCGGTCGACCCGGTGCAGGCCCGACACCCGCTCGCGCACGGACGACAGCACCTGCTTGCCGACCCGCACGACCTCCGTGCGGGCGTCCAGCAGGTCGATCCCGCCCGTGGCCAGCACGGCCGCCGCCGAGGCGTGGTCCAGCAGCTTCACCAGACCGGTGTCGCCGCCGAGCAGCTTCACCGCGTCGCGGTAGGAGAAGGAGCGGCGCATCGGGACATCATCCACGGGAACGCCCCGTGGCAAGGGGCGATCAGCGGGTCATCAGGCGAAGCCGCAACGACAGACCTGCGCGCACGGCCAGCATCAGCGGCGCCCACTGCGGGCCGCGGTGGCGGTCGGCCAGGTAGCGGTACGCGCTGGAGTGGTGGGCGGCGAGCATGCGCTTGGACGCGCGCTTGGTCGAGTGGCCGCCGATGTGCACGACCTCCGCCTCCGGCACGTACACGTTCAGCCAGCCCGCGCGGCCGAGGCGGTCGCCGAGGTCCACGTCCTCGAAGTACATGAAGTACCGGGGGTCGAACCCGTCGACCGAGTCGAACGCCTCCCGCCGCAGCAGCAGGCACGAGCCGGACAGCCAGCCGGCCGTGCGCTCCTCCGGCGTCGCCGCCGCCTGCCGGTACTCCCGCGACCACGGGTTGGCCGGCCACACGACCGCGAACAACGCGTGCCCCAACCCACGCCCCAACGACGGCAGCAGGCGTGCCGACGGGTACACCGCGCCGGACGGCTCCCGGATCAGCGGGCCGAACGCGCCGCCGCGGGGCCACCGCTTGGCGGCTTCCAGCAGCTTGTCGAGGCTGCCGACGCCCCAGGACAGGTCCGGGTTGGCGATCACGACCCACCCGACCGACGGCGGCAGGGACGCGACGCCCCGGTTCGCACCGGCGCCGTAGCCGAGGTTGCCCCCGGTCGGCACGAAGCTCACGTGCGGGTGCTCGGCGGCGGCGCGTTCGGGCACGCCGTCGGTGGACCCGTTGTCCGCCAGCACCACCGACACCGGTCGCGTGGTCGCCGCGGACAACGTGGACAGGAAGGTGTCCAGGGTCTCACCGGGCGAGTAGGTGACGGTCACCACCGCCAGCTCATCTCCGTAACGCGTCACGCCGGCCACCCTAGTGGTGGTGCGCGTGGTGCACGACGGCGTGCCCCTTGCCGCGCGAGATGAGCCACCGGTTCACCGGCACGGTCAGCACGAACGCCACCGCCAACGAGAACGCCAGCGCGCCCCAGAACAGCAGGCTGGCCACGCCGGCCTCCATCGCGCCGGGCACCACCAGCATGATCGCGTTGTCGACGACCTCCATCACCGCGATGGACACGGTGTCCGCGGCCAGCGCCACCTTCAGCGCCGCGCCGAAGCCCAGACCGGTCTTCAGCACGCCGCGCAGGGTCAGCGCGTAGCCGAAGAAGAACGCCAGCGCCACGGCCAGCACGACGGTGCCCCAGTTGGGCAGGCCGATCGCCGTGCCGATGACCATGCCGAGCACTTCGCCGATCGCACAGCCGGTGAGGCAGTGCAGTGTCGCCGATACCGCCATTGACCAGGATGCCTTCATGCGGGGAACTATACCCCCTAGGGGTATGAGAATTCCAGTGACGGCGGACTCGACCCTCCTCTGACGTCGGCCGCGTGCGCGACGAAGCGGCGTGGACGCCGACCGAGGTCACCCGTCCGTTCCTCGCCAGGGGGCTCGCGGAGAACACCGGCCTGGGCTTCGACGTCGTCCGACCGCTGCTGGCCGGCGCCGACCGGCAGGTGCTGATGGCGCCGGCCGTACGCCGGGACCTGCCGCCTGACGCGGCGGGGACGCCGGCCGGCCACCCGGACGCCCAGGTCAGGGCCGAACTGGCGGGCAGCCTCGCCGCCCGGCACGCGTGGGCCCGCTTGGCCGAGGACGAGGACGTGCGCGTCCGTCGCGCGCTGGCGTCGAACGGCCTCCGGCACCGCAGGCAGGGCGACCCGTCCCTGCCGGAACCGGCCGCGCGGGAGCTGGTGCGCGACCCCGACGTCGAGGTGCGGCGCGAGACGGCCTCCTGGGGGCCGATCGAGGCCGTGCTCCACCTGGTCGACGACCCGTCGCCCAGGGTCCGCGGCGCGCTCGCCGGGCGTCGACTGCCGGGAGCCACCGCACGCGCCCTGCTCACCGACGTCGACCCGGAAGTCCGCGCGCGAGCCGTGCTCCCCGAGACGGTGCCGCCCGACCTGGTGAACGTCGTGCCGGTCGACCCACTCCTGCGCTCGACCGCCGCCAAGGAACTGCCGCTCACCGCGGAGTCGGCCGCCGAACTGGCGGCGGACCCCGACCCGTGGGTCCGGGAAGCGGTCGTGGGCAACCCCCACCTGCCGCCGGCGTTGTTGTCGCGGCTGGCCGACGACCCGCACGAGGACGTCCGGGCCGCGGTGATGCTCCACCCGGACCTGCCCACCGACGTGCGCACGAGGGTCGAGGCGTCGGTCGAACCGCAGGACTACCACCTCGCCCGCCGACTGATGCCCGACCAGGCACCGCTCGCCGTGCGCCTGGAACACGTGGACTCGCCGTTCGTCTTCTTCCGCCGGGCGGTGGCGCTGTCGTCGGACCTGCCGATCGACGCGGTGCGCCGGCTCGCCGCGGACCCCGACCACAGCGTGCGGCTGCTGCTGGCGGAGAACCACCCGGACGTTCCCGGCGACGTGGTGGACGAGCTGATCCCCTGCGGGCACGCCACGTGGCAGCTGATCAAGCACCCGAACCTGACCGCGGAGGCGCTGACCGCGTTCGCCGAGGGCGACGACGACTACGCCAGGGCACCTGCCGCGAGCAGTCCCCGCCTGCCCCTGCCGGTGCTCGTGCGCCTGCTCGACCACCCCCACCACAGCACCCGGATCACGGCTGCGCTCAACCCCGCGTTGCCCGAGCCCGAGCTGCGACGCCTGCTGTCCGGCAACGACGTCGGCCTGGTCACCGCGGCCGCGCGCAACCCGTCGATCCCGCCGGCCCTGGCCCGTCGGCTGGTCGAAGCGGTCCTGGCGTGAGTCAGCGCTGCCGGTGCGAGCGCGCCGCGCGCTCGTAGGCCAACCGGTGCCGGGCCGCGGACGTGGACCAGGAGAAGTCCTTCGCCCGCACGACCGCCGCCGCCGACAGCTCGGCGCGCCGGGCCGGGTCGTCGAGCAGCTCGCCGAGGGCCGCCGCGATGTCACCCGCGCCGACCCCGCAGTACGCCACCGCGTCGCCGCCCACCTCGGGCAGGCTCAGCCGGCGGGTCGTCAGCACGGCCGCGCCGCAGGCCATCGCCTCCAGCACGGGCAGCCCGAACCCCTCGCCCAGCGACGGGTAGGCCACCAGCTCCGCGCCGCCGAGGAAACCGGCCAGCGACGAGAACGGCAGGTAACCGGCCCGGATCACGCGGACCCGGTGCGGCACGGCGTCCAGCGCCCGTTCGACCTGGCTGTCCCAGCCGGGCTGGCCGGCGAGCACGAGCGCGGGCGGGTTCGGCCGGTCGCGGCACGCCTGCGCGAAACCGCGGATCAGGGCGGGCACGTTCTTCCGCGGCTCCAACGCGCCCAGGAACGCCACGTAGGGCGCGTCGCCCAGCGACAGCATCCGGCGGACCGAGGCCACCTGCTCGGGCGTCGGCGGGTGGAACCGCTCGTTCTCCACGCCGTGCTGCGCGATGTGCAGCAACCGCCGGTCGGCGCCCGCCACCCGGGCCAGCTCGTCGGCCGTCGCCCGCGACGGCACGACGCACAGCGCGGCCCGCCGCAGCGACGCCCTGGTCCAGGCCCGGAAGAAGCGGGCCTTGACCGACGAGTGCAGCACCGCGTCGGTGAAGAAGGTCGCGTCGTGCAGCGTCACCACGGACGCCGCCCGGTTCGCCAGCGGCACGGTGTAGTGCGGCGAGTGCACGACCGCCACGCCGAGCCGGTTCGCGAGGCGCGGCAGGGTCGTCTGCTCCCACGTCAGCCGCGCGGTCCGGGTCGCCACCGCGTCCGCCGCCGGGATGACCCGCGAGTCGGGCGCCAGGGACGTGTAGAGCGCCGCGTCGCGGGGTTGGCACACCACGCTGAGCCGTGCGCCGTCCGCGTCCAGCGCGGCCACCAGGGAGTCCACGTACCGTCCGACGCCACCTCGGTCGGCTGGGACGGCGGTGGCGTCGATCAGCACGCTGGGTTCGACGGGTGACACGCGGTGAAGGGTACGGCGGGCGACCGACGGGTTGACCGGGAATGGTGCAAACGATTCAACGACGAAACAAGCCGACGTGGATCGCCCACACCGCACGCGCGGCGTTTTCCCAGGTGAACGCCTCGGCCCGCCGCCGACCCGCGGAGATCAGCCGTTCGGCCGCACCCGGATCCGAGAGCACCGAACGAAGTCCTGTGACGAGCGCCGCATTATCGCCGCGTGGCACGACCACCCCGGCGCCGCCCGCCACCTCGACCAGCGCGGGCGCGTCGGAGTGGACCACCGGCACCCCGGCCGCCATCGCCTCCACCACCGGCAGCCCGAACCCCTCGGCCAGGCTCGGCGCGGCCAGCACCGCCGCCCGCCGCAGCACGAACGCCAACCGCGCGTCGGTCAAGCGTCCCAGCAGGTGGACGTGCGGTGCGCGCAGGTCCACCCCGCCCCACCCCTGCGGCCCCACCACGACCAGTGGCACGCCCAGCTCCGCGGTCGCGGCCACCAGCAGGTCGAAACCCTTGCGCGGCTCGATCGTGCCGATCGCCAGCACGTACCGGGGCGGCACGTCCACCGGCTCCTCCGCCGGGAACTCCGTCACCCCGTTGCCCACCACGTGGACGGGCGCCGGTCCGGGCGCGTACCGCTCCAACTCCCGCGCGACGACCGACGTCGGCACCACGATCGCGCCCGCACGGGCCACCGCACGGCTGATCACGCGCTGGTGCCACGCCACCCCGCGCGGCGTCAGGGTCGACGGGTGCGTCCACGGCACGGTGTCGTGCACGGTCACCACCACCCGCCCGCGCGGCGGCGCGAACGGCGTGAACGCGTGCACCGAGTCGCCGCCCGGCCAGTACGGCACCCCCCGCTCCCACGCCGCGATCAGCGCACGTCGGGGCAACGGCAGCACGCGCGGACCCAGCACACCGGGGATCACGGCGGCCGAGGGGTCCGCGTGCCTGCTCACCACCCCCGTCACGGTCCACCCGGCGGGCGCGGTGGCGGCCAGCGCGGCGGCCAGCTCGCGCGTGTACCGGCCGGTGCCGCCGGGCACCGGCGCCAGCAACTGCTCGGTCAGCACAACGAGGTCGGGCACGTCGCGTACCGTCTCACGCCGTGCCGATCCCCAGCACGACGGTGGTCGTGGTGACGTGGCGTGGCCGCGAGCACATCACGGCGTGCCTCGACGCGCTCGCCCGCCAACGTCCACACCGGACACTCGTGGTCGACAACGCCTCCGACGACGGCACCGCCGACCTCGTCGCCGCGCACCCGAGCCGCCCGCAGACCCTGCGACTGCCGGTGAACCGCGGTTACGCGGGCGGCATCGCGGCGGCGCTGCCGGGGATCACCACCGAGTACGTGGCCTGGCTCAACGACGACGCGGAGCCCGAAGACGGCTGGCTCGCCGCCCTCGAAGACGCCCTGGACGCCACGCCCGACGCCGCCGCCGCGACCCCGTCCATGCTGCTGGCCGACGGCTCGACCCAGTCGGTCGGCGTCCGGCTCACCGCCGACGGGCACGGCGTCGACCTGGTCCTGGCCGGTCGCGACGTGTTCGGCTTCTGCGGCGGCGCGGCGCTGCTGCGGCGGGACGCGCTGGAGCGCGCGGGCGGCGTCCCGGCCGCGTTCTTCTGCTACTACGAGGACACCGACACGGCCTGGCGGCTCCGGCTGGCCGGGCACCGGGTGCTGTCCGTCGGCCCGGCCCGGGTCCGCCACCGGCACGGTGCCAGCACCGACCCCGGCTCCCGCCCGTTCCACCGCTGGAACGAGCGCAACCGGCTGCTGATGCTCCTGCGCTGCGCGCCCGCGGGCACGGCCCTGCGCGAACTGGCCAGGTTCGCGGCCATCACCGCCCTGCTGCCGACCCGCCGCGACCGGCCCGACGCGGCCAACTTCCACGTGCCGCTTCGCCTGCGCGTGCTGCTGGAAGTGCTGGCGAGAGTGCCGATCACGCTGATCCAGCGGTGGCGGATCGGCCGACGTGCGAGAGTGGACCGTCGCGTGGTGTGGCGGGAGTGGGCGGGCCGTTGAGGGAGCACCGGGGTGGTCGAGCGGGCACTGGTCAGGGTGTTCCGCGACCACGAGCCGGTCGGGGTCGGCTTCCTCGTCTCCGCCGACCTGGTCCTGACCTGCGCGCACGTCGTCGGTGACGCCCCGGCGGTCGAGCTGGACTTCCCGCTGCTCGGCGTGAGGGCGCGGGCCGAGGTGGTCCACCGCCCCGAGGACGTCGACCTGGTCGGCCTCCGCCTCGACCACACCCCGGCGGGCGCGCGGGCCGTGCGCGTGGTCGCCGAGAGCGATCTCCGCGACCACCGGGTGCGGACGTTCGGCGTGCCCGACCGCCGCCCGGACGGCGTGTGGTCGCAGGGCGTGGTGCGCGGCGCGATCGCCGGCGGGCGGATCCACGTCGAGGACGACCGCGCGCACGGCCTGCCGATGCTGCGCGGCTTCAGCGGCAGCCCGGTCATCGACGACGACCTGGGCGCGGTGGTCGGCATGGTCGTGGACGTGGAGGCCCGCCGCGAGCACCGCATCGGGTACGCCCTGTCGGGCGCGGTGCTGCACGACGCGTGGCCGGAGCTGTCCGCGATCGCCAACCAGCCGAGCCCGTTCCGCGGCCTGGAGCCGTTCCAGCCCGAGGACGCCGAGCACTTCTTCGGCCGCGCCGACCGCGCGCGCGAGCTGGCCGAGCAGCTGGACCGCGACGGCGTCCTGGTGGTCACCGGACCGTCCGGCTGCGGCAAGTCGTCCCTGGTCCTGGCCGGTCTGGCGGCGAAGCTGCCGCACGCGGTCGTGATCCGCCCGGCCGGTTCGCCGTGGGCCGCGGCGGCCGCCGCGCTGGGCGTCGAGGAGATCGACGCGGACCGCGCGGAGGACGTCGTCAACCGGCTCCTGGTGCGCGAGGACCTGCGCCGCCTCACGCTCGTGGTCGACCAGTTCGACGAGGCGCTGACCCGGTTCCCGGACGAGTCGGCGGACCTGCTCGACACCCTCCTCGGCATCGCGGACTCGCACCACCGCACCCCGCGCGTGGACGTCGTCGTCACGACCACGACCGAACCGCTCGACCGCCTCCTGGCCGATCCCCGGTTCGGCTCACGGCTGGCCGGCCGCACGGCCACCCTGGGCACGCCGAGCGTCGCCGAGCTGCGCGAGGTCGTCGAGGGCCCGCTCGCCGCACCCGGCCTGCCCGTGCTCCAGCAGGGCCTCGCCGACGCCCTGCTCGACGACCTCGCCGGCGAGCGCAACCCGTTGCCGCTGCTGGAGTTCACCCTGACCCTGCTGTGGGAGCGGCAGGAGCGGGGCGTGCTCACCCACCGGGCGTACCGGGACCTCGGCGGCGTCGCGGGCGCGGTGTCCACGTACGCCGAGCAGGTGTGGCGGCGGTTCGACCCGGACGAGGTGCGCCGCGTGCTCACCCAGCTGGTCAGCCCGCTGCCGGACGGCGGCTACCTGCGCCGGGCCGTGCCGCCGGACGAGCTCGGCCCGATCGCCCTGGAGCTGGCCCGCACCCGCCTGGTCACGCTCGGGCCGGACGCCGTGGAGCTGGTGCACGAGGCCCTGGTGCGGCACTGGGACCGGCTGCGCGGCTGGGTCGAGGAGGACCGGGAGTTCCGGCTCTGGCAGGACGAGGTCGACCGCCAGGCCACCCGCTGGCACGACCACCGCGAGCGGGCGTTGTTGTTGCGCGGCAACGCTTTGCGGCAGGCCTGGGCGATGGCGGCGCAACGCCGGGACGACGTGACCGGGCGGCAGCACGAGTTCGTGGCGGCGAGCGCGCGGGGCTACGCCATCGTGGTCGCGGCCCTGGCGCTGACCGCGGTCGTGGTGCTGGTCCTGACGTCCGGGGTCGCCTACACGGTGGTGCGGTTGATCAGCCAGCAGAACGCCGTCTCCGCGGCCAACGCGGCGGGCGCGCTGCTCACCAGGGCCCAGGAGAGCGACTTCGACCAGCGGGTCTTCGACGTCCTCCGGGCCCACCGCACGTCCGACACCCTGCACACCAGGCAGTCGCTGCGCTCGCTGTCCCGGTCCCTGCGCCACGCCGTGCTGCTGCTCGAACCGACCACCGTGGTCAACGCCCGCGGCAGCCGGCTCGCCCGACAGCTGCCGGACGGCCGCGTCGAGCTGTGGGACCTCGCCGCCACCACCAAGGTCACCGTCGCGGGCACGCCGGGCGCCACCCTCACGTGGACCGGTGACGACGCGCTCGTCGTCACCGCCCCCGGACGGCCGCTGGTCGTGCTGGACGCCCGCACCGGCGACGTGGTGACCGAGGTGGAGGCCGACGCGGACCTGGTGTCCGGCGATCCGACCGGCCGCTACGTCGCCTACGCCGCCGAGGGTTCGACCGAGCTGCACGTGCTCGACCTGCGAGGCGAACCGACCACGCGCACCGCGCCGGGTCCGCTCGGCACCGACCCGCACGAGGTCGGGCTCGTCAGCGTGCTCGGCTCCGGCGAGGTGGTCGTGGACCACGGCTTGAGACGGCTCGCGCTGTCCACCTCCGGCTCCCGCGAGCTGTCGACGGGCTACACCGAGAACCTGGCGCAACGCCCCGAGCCGACCCGGACCGGGTGCGACGGCGCCCGGCTGGTGATGGAGGGCACGTCCACCGGCTCGGTGCTGGCCGAGGTGCGGCCGAGCGAGCAGGACTGCGCGTCCGGCGCGTTCAGCCCGGACGGCCGCGCGTTCGCGATGGTCTACGAGAACCCGTACATCAACCCGTCCATGCTCCAGTTCGGCGCGACCGACCCGAGCGGACCGCGCTACGTCGCCCAGGTGCCCAACGACGCCCAGGTCACGCACGTCGAGGTCGAGCCGTCGGGGGCGCACCGGGTGCTCCTGGCCGTCGACAAGGCGGCGCTGGTGCTGCGGATACCGCCACCGGACGACCTGGACCGGGCGCTGGACACCGCCCACGACGCCCGGCTCACCCCCGACGGCGAGCACGTCGTGCTGACCGGGTCCGCCGTCGAGGTCTGGCACGTCGACAGCCGCACCCGGACCGGCCGGCTCGACCGCCCGGCGGAGGACGTCACGCTCGACTCGGCGACGGTGGCCGTGCCCGAGGACGGCGGCGCGATCACGCTGTGGAACCTGCCCGACCTCGCACCGCTCGGCCAGGTGCCCGGGGACGGCGAGGCGTGGCTGGGGTTCCTGGACGCGAACCGGCTGGCGGTCGTGCGCGGACAGGAGGTGGGCGTGTGGTCGGCCAGGACCGGTGAGCCGGTCGGCAAGCCGTTCACCGCGTCCGGCGCGACGCCGCTCACCGCCGTCGCGGTCGGCGACGACCAGCTCGCCGTGGTGAGCGGTGACAAGTGGGTGCGCCGGCACGCGATCGCGGACGGCGCGGAGGTGCCCGGCTCCGCGTTCCGGTTCGGCGGCTCCCCGACCGGCTCCCCCGTCGTGCCGCTCGCCGCGGCGGACGACCTGCTGGCCGTGCCGGAGGCCGACGGCGTCGAGGTGTGGGACCTGGACCGGGGAGAACGGCTGGACCGGCACGACGTGCCCGCCGACTACACCGTGTCGGCGCTGCGGTTCCGCGACGACACCGACGAGGTCGAGGTGACGCTGGACGGCCGCGACGGCGGTGGCCAGGCCGACGGCGGGGTGCAGGTGGAGCTGTGGACGCGGGACGTGCTGTGGGGCCTGCCGACGCTGCTGGGCCGCAGCGACGAGACCGTCGTGCGGCTGGACGTGCCCGCCGTGCCGGGCTACGCGAACGCGGGCGGCGAGTACGGCGGCCTGGAGTCCGGCGACCCGGACGCCTGGCGCGCCGCGGTGTGCGCGGTGGTGACGCGCAGCGAGCTGTCCGAGGACGGGGAACCACCGGCCGGGTCGTCCGACGACCCGGTCTGCTGAGAGAAGCCCAGGTGAAGGGGAACGCAGTGGCGGAGTACGTCGAGGTGCGCACGGAGGACGGCGAGCTGGTGCCGTTCGAGCTGGACGAGGAGTACGACGGCCCGGTGCGCGCGGGCCGCTGGAACCCGGTCGAGCGCGCCGAGGAGACGCTGGAGCACGGCATCGAGCGGGCCAAGAAGGTGGCCAGGTCGGTGGCCGCGAAGATCGGCAGCATGCCGTCGCCGCGACCGGACAAGGTGGCCGTGGAGATCGGCCTGAAGGTCAGCTCCAGCGCCGCGCTGGCCATCGCCAAGTCCTCCGCCGAGGCCCACGTCAAGATCACCGTCGAGTGGCACCGCGACAGCCTGCCCACCGAGGCCCCGCCCGAGGACAACGAGTCGAAGCCCGACCGGGGGCCCGACCAGGAGCCCGACGCCGGGCCCGGCACCGGGCCGGACGCCGAGGCGTAGGACACCTTGACCGAACGCTGCGGAGCGTGATGAGGCAGAGTTAGCCCGTGGAGCACGGAACCCTGCCTGACGTGTCGGTGGTCGTCGTCAACTACCGCGGCGCGGACGACACCGTCACCTGCCTGCGCGCGCTGTTCGGCGACCTCGACTACCCGGCGGAGAAACTCCAGGTCATCGTGGTCGACAACGCCTCGGGCGACGGCAGCGCGGACCGGATCCGGGCCGCCGCGCCGAACGCGGAGGTCGTCGAGGCCCCGGCCAACCTCGGCTTCGCGGGCGGCTGCAACCTGGGCGTGCGGGCCGCGCGCGGCTCGGTGGTCGCGTTCCTCAACAACGACGCCCGCCCCGACCCGCGCTGGCTGCGCGAGGCCGTGCGGGTGCTGCGCGCCGAGCCGACCGTCGGCGCGGTGGCGAGCAAGGTGCTCGACTGGGACGGCCGCGAGATCGACTTCGTGGACGGCGGCCTCACGTGGTTCGGCATGGGCTACAAGCGGCACGCGGGCCAACCCGACGATGGCACCCACGACACACCGCGCGACGTGCTCTTCGGCACCGGCTCGGCGCTCGTGGCGCGGACCGCCGTGTTCCGCGAGCTGGGCGGGTTCGACGAGCGGTTCTTCATGTTCTACGAGGACGTCGACCTCGGCTGGCGGATGAACCTGCGCGGCTGGCGCGTCCGCTACGTGCCCACGTCCCTGACCTACCACAAGCACCACGCGTCCATGTCCACTGTGGACACCAGCCGTGAGCTGTACCTGTTGGAGCGCAACGCCCTCGCCGCGCTCTACAAGAACTTCTCCGACGAGACGCTGGCCAAGGTGCTGCCCGCCGCGCTGGCCCTGGTGGTACGCCGGGCCACCGCGCGCGGCGAGCTGGACGCCACCCAGCTGGAGATCACCCGCCGTCCCGAGAACCCGGCCAACGACCGCGCCCCGGTGCCGGTGTCGCGGCAGGCGCTGGCCGGGTTCCTGGCGATCGACCAGTTCGTGGAGCTGCTGCCGTCGCTGGCCGAGTCGCGCAAGGCCGAGCAGGCCGCGCGCCGGGTCACCGACACCGACCTGGTGCCGCTGATGCGCAAGGCGATGGAGCCCGCCTACCCCCTGCCCCGCTACCTGGCCGCGCACGACGTGCTGGTCGAGGTGTTCGGGTTGGAGGAGGTGTTCGGCCGGCCGCGCCGGGTGCTGGTGGTGACCGGCGACGCGCTCTCCGACCGGATGGCGGGCCCCGCGATCCGGGCCTGGAACATGGCCGACGTGCTCTCCGCCGAGCACGACGTCCGGCTGGTCACGATCAACGCGCTGTGCGACCCGCCCGAGTCGTCGTTCCCGGTGAGCCGCGCCGTGCCGCGGGAGCTGGTCGAGCACGCCAAGTGGGCCGACATCGTCGTGCTCCAGGGGCACGTGCTGGAGAACGTCGGCTTCCTCAAGGAGCCGGGCAACACCAAGATCGTCGTCTGCGACATCTACGACCCGATGCACCTGGAGCTGCTGGAGCAGGGCAAGGACTCGACCGACGAGCAGCGCTCGCTCGACCTGGTCGGCGTCACCAGGATCATCGACAACCAGCTGCGGCGCGGCGACTTCTTCCTGTGCGCCTCCGAGCGGCAGCGGCACTTCTGGCTCGGCCACCTGACCGCGATCGGCCGCCTCACGCCCGCGCTCTACGACAACGACCCCACCGTCCGCTCGCTGCTGGCCGAGGCGCCGTTCGGGCTGCCGGGCAAGCCGCCGCAGCGCACCGGGCCGGGGCTGCGCTCGACGCTGGGCATCGACGAGTCGGACAAGGTCGTGCTGTGGGCGGGCGGCGTCTACAGCTGGTTCGACCCGCTGACCCTGCTGCACGCCATGGACCGGCTGCGGACGCGCCGGTCGGACGCGCGGCTGGTGTTCCTGGGCATGAAGCACCCCAACCCCGAGGTGCCGGACATGGACATCGCCGGGCAGACCCGCGCGCTGGCCGGGCGGCTGGACCTCACGGGCTCGCACGTGTTCTTCAACGAGACCTGGGTGCCCTACCACGACCGGCAGAACTGGCTGCTCGACGCGAACGCCGGCGTGACCACGCACTACGAGCACGTGGAGACGACGTTCGCGTTCCGCACGCGGGTGCTGGACTACCTGTGGGCCGGGCTGCCGATCGTGACCACGGACGGCGACTCGTTCGCCGACCTGGTGCGCCGCGAGGACCTGGGCGTGGTGGTGCCGTCGGAGGACCCGGACGCGTTGGCCGACGCGTTGGAGAAGGTCATGTACGACACCGCTTTCGCCGCCGGGTGCGCGGAGCGGATCGCCGCCGTGCGGGAGCGCTACACCTGGGAGAACGTGCTCGCGCCGCTGACCGAGTTCTGCCGCAACCCGCGGCCCGCCGCCGACCGGCTGACCGGCACGTCGTTCATGGTGCCGAACCGGTCGCTCGGGCGGCTGGAGAAGGTGCAGCGGGACGTCGCGCTGGTCAAGGAGTACATGACCGCCGGCGGCGCCGGCGAGGTGGCCCGTCGCGCGACCGGCCGGGTGCTGAAGAAGTTGCGCGGCCGTGGCTAGGCCGTTGCGGGTGCTGATCGACGGCACCCCGCTGCTCGGGCAGCGGACCGGGATCGGCCGCTACACCGCGGCGTTGGCCGAGGAGCTGGCGTCGATGCTGGACGAGGTCGACGTGCGCGCGGTCGCGTTCACGTTGCGCGGGTGGCGCGCGCTGCGGACCGTGCTGCCGCACGACGTGGTGGCGCGCGGGCTGCCGGTGTCGGCGCGGCTGCTGCGGCAGTTCTGGCTGCGGATGCCGTTCCCGCCGGTGGAGTTCCTGGCCGGGCCGACGGACGTCATGCACGCGACCAACTTCATCCTGCCGCCGGCGCTGCGGGCGGGTGGCGTGACGACCATCCACGACCTGGCGTTCCTGGACACGCCCGGCGACCTGCCGCCGTCGGACCGCCGGCTGCCCGAGCTGGTGCACAAGTCGGCCACGCGGGCCGACGTGGTGTGCACGCCGACCCGTGCGGTGGCCGAGGTCGTGATGGAACGGCTCGGCGTGCCCGAGTCGAAGATCGTGGTGACGCCGCTCGGTGTCGACCCGGCGTGGTTCGCGGCCCGTTCGCCGTCGCCCGCGCTGCGCGCCCGACTGGGGTTGCCGTCGGAGTACTTGCTGTTCGTGGGCGCCGGCGGGCCGCGCAAGGGCCTGGGGACGTTGCTGACCGCGCACGCCGCCCGGCCGTCGTTGCCGCCGTTGGTGCTGGCCGGGCCGCACGTGGTCAGCTCCGACGACCGGGTGATGCGGACCGGCTACCTCAACGATGTCGATTTGAGGAGTGTCGTGGCGGGTGCGGCGGCGTTGGTGCTGCCGTCGCGCGACGAGGGCTTCGGGCTGCCCGTGCTGGAAGCTCTGGCGTGCAACGTGCCCGTGGTGTGCACGGACGTGCCGGCGTTGCGCGAGGTCGCCGGCGGGCACGCGACGCACGTGCCGGTGGGTGACGTGGAGGCGTTGGCGACGGCGATGGTGGAGGCGGTCGAGGCCCCGCCCACGCCCGCCGACCAGGCGGCACGGCGGACGCACGCGGCGGAGTTCACGTGGCGGCGGACGGCCGAGAAGACGTTGACGGCTTATCGGCGTGCCGCCGAGCGGTGACGGCCGCCGTGCAGTGGCAGCCGCTGAGGCGGACCGCGCCACGTGCTACGGGAGTCCACTGCTGACCGGTGTCGAGGCAGTCGTCGCACTCGTAGCCGGTCGGTTCGAGGATCTTCAGCTCGCGCCGGACGGCGTCGAGCAGCCGGTCCGCGGCGTTCGCGGTGAGGCCGAGCACGACCTGCCCCGGCGGTGGGCCGACGGAGAGGCACACCGTCCCGGTCTCGTCGTCCACCCACGCGCGCAGCGGCGTGTCTCCCCGGACGTAGGCCACGGCCACCTGATCAGCCACAACACCCTCCTCGATCGTGTGGAATTCGGTTCTGCTAGGTTGCTCGCACCCTGATCCGGACGCAAGCCTGATTGGAATCAAATTCCAATCTTCACTCGATCGAGGGACTCTGATGACTCCCAAGCAGCGCCGCCTGGCCCGCCGCCTCCGCCAGCTCCGGGTCAACTCGGGCACGTCGCTGGAGGACGCCGCCAACCACCTCGGGTGCAAGCAGCCCAAGATCACCAAGATCGAGATCTGCCAGCTGGGCGCGAAGCCCGAAGAGGTGCGGATGCTCTGCGAGCTGTACGGCGCGGGCCGGGCCACCGTCGAGAGCATGGTCACCCTGGCCAGGACCGCCAAGACCCGTGGCTGGTACCAGGTCTACGACGAGTCGGCCAATCCCGAGAACATCGACTTCGTGGAGCTGGAGACCGACGCGGTCAGCGTGTCGAACTATCAGATCGACCTGGTGCCCGGCCTGCTCCAGACCGAGGATTACGCCCGCACGGTCATCCGCGCGGCCAACCCGGGCATGGCCGCCACCATCCTCGATCAGCGAGTCGAGCTGCGCGTCAAACGCCAGGACCGGGTGCTCGACGGCAGCCTAGTAGTGCTTTGTTAGGTTTCGGCGTGTCGGGGGGGCACCGGGGCGGGCTGGGCGGTTTCATGTCCCGGTGACCCCTGATGAGCTTGCTCA
>NZ_JBVJVK010000078.1:0-35873 GCF_055603705.1 Actinosynnema sp. NPDC037264
TTAAACACCCCCGGCGTCACCCACCTCTGTGGCATTGTGGGGGGCTGCCCCCCGTTCGTCGTGGACGGCGGGGGAGGGGGAAGTGGCTCTTTCGGTGCGGCGGGCCCCCCCCCCCCCCGCACCGGACAGGGGTCTACCCGAACGTGACGACCAGGCGGCCGTCCGAGGCGTAGGACCAGCGCAGCGCGCCACCGTAGGAGGCGCAGCGGGAGCCGTTCGTGCCGCTCCAGAACTGGTTGGTGCTGTCGACGCTGCCGACGGTCTTGTCGTTGGTGCCGCTGCCGCTGCGGCAGGACGTGTTGCCGCTGAACACCGAGGAGCCGCCGTCGAAGCTGAAGTTGCGCTCGGCGTTGTCGATGCTGACGTTGTCGGACACGGTCATCGTGCCGAGGTTGCGGTTGTAGGTGAAGCCGTGCTTGCCGTTGTCGTAGGCGATGTTGCGGCGGATGACGTGGTTGACGCCGATGTCCTCGCCGCCGAGCTTGTAGCCGTTGCGGTCGCCGTTGCCGGCCTGGCCGCCGTTGCTCAGCGTGCCGTTCTCGTAGGCCAGGGAGTCCTCGATGGTCACCGCGCCGATCGGGCCGGTGTCGGTCTTGGTGTAGAGGTCCCAGCCGTCGTCGATGTTGTTGTGCGCCACGGCGTAGCGGAACACGTTGCCGGGGCCGGAGGTGAGCTTCGCGGCGAACCCGTCGGCGTCCTCGCCGTCGGAGTCGGCGTTGTCGTGCGACTCCGCGCTCAGGATCAGGTTGTTGGCCGGCCACTGGTCCTTGGGCGTGGTGGACAGCATCCGCGACAGCTGCAGCCCGGTGTCGCGGTTGAAGCGCGTGACCGTGCGCTCGAAGACGTTGTTGCTGCCGCCGATGAAGATGCCGTTGTCACCGGCCCGCTCGACCACGATGCCGCGCACGTGCCAGTAGTTGCCGTTGACCGCCAGGCCGCGGTTGGCCGGGTCCTCCGCCTGGGCGGAGAAGTTCAGCACCGGGGTCTCGCCCGGGTAGGCGAACAGCTCGGTGCGGTCGCCCGAGGCGCCGTTCTTCCCCTGCGGGATGGTGACGGTCTGCGTGAAGCGGTAGGTGCCGCCGCGCATCAGGATCGTGCCGCCGGCCGTGATGCGGCTGATCGCCGAGGTGAGCGTGGTCGGGTCGGCCTGCGTGCCGGCCGCGCCGTCGGTGCCGTTCGGCGACACGTACAGCGCCGAGGCCGGCGGCTGGGACGTGGTCGTGGTGGTCGTCGTCGTGGTCGTGGTCGTGCTGGTGGTCGTGCTGGTGGTGGTCGTCGTCGTGCCGGTGGCCGGGGTGAACGCCCACTGCTTGGAGACGACGCTGTCGCAGGAGTTCTGCTGCACCAGGGCGCCGATCGCGGTGGAGCTGTCCTTGACGTTCATGCACTTGCCGCCGTTGGCGTTGACCACGCGGTAGTTGCCGCCGATCGCCGTCACCGCCCAGACCTGGCTGGAGCCGCCCGTGCACGTCTGCTGCTGGATCGCCTTGCCCGCGCTGGTCGACGCGTCCTGCACGCCGACGCACAGGCCGGTCGCGGCCGACGTGATCCGGAACCCGCCGCTGACCGCGGTCAACGTCCACCGCTGGGCCGCGACGTCACCGCACGCCTGCTGCCGCAGCTGCACGCCGCTGGTCGACCCGGCGGCGTCGAGGCAGTGCCCGCTGGCGGCGTTCTTCACGGTGTAGGTGCCCGCGCCGACCGCCGCTTGCGCGGACGTGGCGAGCGGCCACGCCGCGAGCGTGGCCGCCAGGGCGACCACGGCGCCCACCGCGGCCACACCACCGCGGACGGCCCGCGGTCGTACAGCCCGCGTCGCTGCGGGCTGCTCCGATGTGCTCATGCCGACTCCACTTCCGAAACGATTCCGGCGGCCACCGCCGACTTCTCGCGCACGACCGAAAGCGGCGAACACCTCGCCGATTCACAAATATGACCACCGGGCAGGGAAAGCTATTTCACTTCGGATGCTAGGAGCTGCGGCACATCCGGTCAACGCCGCGGATTCGCTTTTCCACCCGAAATATGCGCTGGTCACACTCGTGAACAAATTCGACCCGAAACCGGTCATGAATGTGAACGAACGACGTTCGGTGAAACGCCGCTGCCCCCTGTCGACCGCGGTCGGCAGGGGGCAGCGGGAACGAGCGCCCGGTCAGCGCGTCGTGCAGAGCTTTCCGTTCAGGAAGTACTTCACCGGTCGCACGTTCGGGCCCTGGTAGCTCCCGACGAACCCGGCGGTGGTCGACGCGCCCGGCGCCAGGGTCGCGGTGTTGGCCACGGACACCTGGTAGCCGGTCTGGGCCCAGGTGGCGTTCCAGCCGCTGGAGACCTGCTGCCAGGTGGTGGGCCAGGTGTAGGTCAGCGTCCACCCGGCGACGGGCGTCGTGCCGGTGTTGGCGATCTCGAGCTCGGCCACGAAACCGTTGCCCCAGTTGGTGCTCTCCCGGTAGGTCACCGCGCACGTCGACGTGGCCGGGGTGCCCGTGGTGAAGGTCAGCGGCGGCGAGGACCACGACACCTTGCCGGCGTTGTCGCGCGCGACCAGGTTGACCGTGTACTTCGTCCCGGGCATGAGGTTGGCCGCGGTGAAGGTGGTGCCGATCGTCTCGCCCCACTGATCGGTGCTCGCGCCGTTGGCCCGGTGCACCTCGTACTTCACGCCGGCGGGCGGCGCGGGCCAGGACAGCGTGGCGGTGCGGTCGGTGACCGAGTCCACCACCGGGCGGGCGGGTGCGGCCGGACCGGTCGCGGAACCGTTCGGCTTGAGCACGAGGGTGGTGATCGAGTACGGCGGCAGCGTCGCCGTGGACGACGAGCCGGTCGTGGTCGAGATGCCGGTGTCGCCGTTGGCGAAGGTCAGCACGGTCGCGTCGGCGGCGGCCGAGTAGCCCGCGAACCGCAGGTCGACGGTCTTGGCGGCGTCCGGGTCCTGGTTGATCAGCATGACCGCGAGGCCGCCGTCGGGCCGCCGGGCCGCGTGGCTGCGCACCAGCGGGTCGGTGGAGGCGGTCGTGACGAGCTGGTCGCCCGGGCGGGCGAAGCGGGACACCATCGAGATCGCGTGGTAGGGCGCGAACGGGGTGTTCAGCGCGGGCTGGCACACCGTGCCGTCGGCGGTGCAGTTGCCGCTGGAGAGCAGGCCGTAGTCGTCGTAGTCGGGGTGGCCCGCGATCTCGCGGACCTGGCCGATGCCGTTGTGGACGTTCCACCAGTCCACGTTGAACACGCCTTGGCCGATCATCGTCGCGTAGGCGTCGGCGGCGAACAGCGCGCCCGGCTGGGTGTTGCGGCCGTAGGAGGTGTTCACCTCGGTCAGCGCGATGCCGAGGTCCTTGCCCGCCAGGCGGCGCGACTGCTCGCGCACCAGGGCGACCTGGTCGCTCACCCGGTCGGTCTTGGCCAGCACCTGCGCCGCGGTGTCACCGCTCGGGTACCAGTGGATGATGCCGAAGTCGACCACGGGACCGGCGATCGACAGCACGACCTCGTTCCACGACGCGGAGTCGCCCGCCGCCGTGATGCCGTCCGGCCACTCGCCCGGCGTGGTCAGCACCGCGCCGATCTTGATGGTCGGGTCGACCGCCTTCATGGCCGTGGCGTAGTCGCGGACGAGGGTGGCGTAGTAGGTCGGGCTCTTGTCCGGGTGGTGGTCGGCCTCCCAGCCGGAGCCGTAGTGGCCGTTGCCGTAGTTCTCGTTGCCGATCTCCCAGTACTTCACGCCGTAGCGCTTCTCGACGTTGGCGTAGCGGACCCAGGCCGCCGCCTCCTCCGCCGTGCCGGTGCCGTAGTTGGCGGTGACGATCGCCTGCCCGCCGGCCCTCCGGACGCCGCCCATGAACGTGTCGAAGTCGGTGTTGGGCGCCACGTACCCGCCGGGCGCGGTGTGGTCGGCCCAGTGGTAGATGTCCGAGTACGACCCGCCCGGGTAGCGCATCGCCTTGACGCCCGCGTCCTTGAGCAGGTCGGCGACGGCGTCGCTGCCGAGGTGGGTGTCCCAGATGGCGTGGTTGACCCCGGTGGCGGCCTCGTGCACCACCTCCAACCCCGCCCTGGTGTTCACCGTGACGGTGGCGGCGGCGTCGGCCTGCGCCGGCGAGCCGGTGGTCAGCACGACTTGGGCGACGACGAGCGCGGCGAGGGCCGGCAGCACGACGGGACGCGGTCTCATGGGGAATTCCTCATCGACGGTGATGATCTGGGAGCGCTCCCAAACTGTGCGGCGCGCCCTGGGACTTGTCAATGACCAGGATCGAAGCGCTTCGCCACCATCATCGAACGTCGTACAACCGGCCTACCGCCCCCTCTGCCGCTTCGCCCAACGGGACGTGTCCGTCAACCGCGGTCGGTCACCGTGACCCCGCCGCTCGCGCCCATGCGAGAACGGTCGGCCGCCACCTGCTCGCGTGCGCCGACCAGGACCTCGTGCACGTCTCGACCAGGGAAGGGATGGTGCCGATGCTGCGGGAGAAAGCGCCGGCCGAAGCATTGGCCCACGCGGCGGACCTCGCCGATGGTGCAGTCGATTCCGCCGAGCAGCCGCGCGCCTCCCTGCCTCCGGTGTCCTAGGACCGAGTGCGGCGTTGTCTTCGATCAGGCCGCGTCGCAGCGGCCGAGTCGGTCCTCGCGCATCGACCGATCGGTTGATCGTCGGCCGGCCCCGGCGGATGCGCGCGATCGGTCGGACCGTCGATCCGCGCCCACCCGTCCGCACCCGAGGCTGGGCCCATGACTCACACGACTGCCGCGGTGGGGCCGGTTTCCGCCGGGGAACGGGTGCTCGCGCCCGACCTGGCCCGAGGCCTCATGCTCGCCCTCATCGCGCTGGCCAACTCCGTGCCCTACCTCTACGGCCGCCAGTACGGCGTGCGCCAGCACATCGTCGAGCACGGCCTGCTCGACCGGCTCGCCGGCGTCCTCAACGTGACCTTCGTCGGCGGCCGCGCGTACCCCCTGTTCGCCGCCCTCTTCGCCTACGGCGTCGTGCACTCCTACCGGCGCCGGCGCGAAGCCGGGGTGGACGACCGCGAGGCCAAGAGGCTGCTGCGGCGGCGCAACCGTTGGCTGATCGTGTTCGGCGCGGTGCACGTGGTCCTGCTGTTCCCCGGCGACATCCTGATCAGCTACGGGATCCTGGGTTTCCTGGTCCTGGGCTGGCTGCGGGTGTCGGACCGCAAGCTGCTCGTCGCCGCCGGGCTGTGGCTGGTCGTCGTGGCGTTGGTGCAGGGCGCGTCCGAGCTGGCGCCGGCGACCGGCGGGCGGCACCACTTCCTCTCCTTCGAGACCGCGGACCCCGTCGAGGCGGCGGTCCTGCGACCGGCGGAGTGGCTCCTGACGCCGTTCGGGATGATCGGCGTCGGCAGCGCCGCCCTGATCGGCACCTGGGCGGCCAGGCGCACCGTGCTCACCGACCCGGCCGCGCACCGCCCCCTGCTGGTCCGCACCGCCGTGATCGGGCTGGCGGTGGCCGTGGCGGGCGGGTTGCCGATCGCCTTGGCGGTGGGCGGGTTCTGGCACCCGACGGCCCCGATCACGCTGTGGGGCATCGCGGCGCTGCACGCGGTGACCGGTGTCGCCGGCGGTCTCGGGTACGCGGCGCTCATCGCGTTGGCGGCGGTCCGCCTCGACCGGCGGCGGGGACCGGTCGTGCGGCTGCTCGAAGCCGGCGGCCAGTACTCGCTGAGCTGCTACCTGTTCCAGTCCGTGGTGTTCGTGGCGCTGCTGGTGCCGTACACGCTGGGGCTCGGCGCGACGCTCGGCACCGCCGGGCTCTCCCTGGTCGCGCTCGGCACGTGGCTGGTCTCACTGCTCCTCGCCGCACTGCTCCGGCGCACGGGGAGGCGTGGCCCGGCGGAGGCCTTGTTGCGCCGCCTGACTTATCGCCGTGCGGCGGCGAAGATGTCGGCGTGACGACGGTGGACGAACGGCTGGGCTTGTTGCGGGAACGGCGGTGGAACCAGACGTGGGCGTTGGCCCCGCTCGGCCTGCTGCTCCTGGCGTGCGCGGTGTCGGTGGCGACCGACCCGCGCGGCTGGGCGCACCACGCGGTCACGCTCGCCATCGCCGCCGGGCTCGCGGTGTGGCACTGGTGGTTCGTGGTGGCGCACCCGCAGTGGTGGGACCGCTGGGTGTGGGCGATGGCCGCGTACTTCGTGGGCATGCTCGCGTTCAGCTGCGCCTTGGTGGTGCGCAGCGACGCGTTCCTGATGTTCGTCCCCATGTGCTACGTGCTCGCGTTCGTCGCCCTGCCCGGGTGGCGCGCGTACGCGGGCGTGATGGCGGCGAACGTCCCGTTCCTGCTGGTCTCCGGAACCGACGTGCGCCAGTCGCTGATCAACATCGCCCTGGGCACGCCGCTGGCGGCGCTGATCGGCGGCGTCATCAGGGCCATGGAGCGGGAGGCGATCCGCCGCCGGGAGACCAACGCCGAACTGGTCGCCGTGGCCGCGGAGAACGCCCGGCTGCACGGTCTCCTGGTCGAGCAGGCCAGGGCCGCCGGTGTCGCCGGCGAACGCGCGCGGCTCGCGCGGGAGATCCACGACACCGTCGCCCAGGGGCTGACCGGGATCGTCACGCAACTGGAGGCGATCGACGAGCACGCCGTCCCGCCGGGCCCGGTGCGCGCCCGGCTGGAGAACGCCGGTGAGCTGGCGCGCACCAGCCTGGTGGAGGTCCGGCGCTCGATCGAGGCGCTGCGACCAGGACCGCTGCAGGACGCCCGCCTGGGCGACGCCGTGCGGCAGGCCGTGACGACGTGGCGCGACCAGTACGGCGTGCCGGCCGCGTTCACCGTGACCGGCACGCCCCAGCCGCTGCACTCGGAGGTCGAGGTGACCGTCCTGCGCGCCGCCCAGGAAACCCTGTCCAACGTGGGCCGGCACGCGCTGGCCGGGCGGGTGGACGTCACGCTGTCCTACATGGAGGACGTGGTCGTGTTGGACGTGCGTGACGACGGGACCGGGTTCACGCCCGGGGAGGACGGCGGCTTCGGGCTCACCGCGCTGCGGGAACGGGTGCGCGCGTTGGCAGGCGGCGTCGACATCGAGTCCGCGCCGGGCGGCGGCACGGCGGTCAGCGTCACCGTCCCGGCGATCGGGGTGGACCGGTGACGCCGCTGCGGCTGGTGGTCGTCGACGACCACCCGGTGGTGCGCGACGGGCTGCGCGGGATGCTCGGCACGCAGCCGGACCTGGAGGTCGTCGGCGAGGCCGCCTCCGGGACCGAGGCGCTGACCGTGGTGGCCGCGGCCCGGCCGGACGTCGTGCTGACCGACCTGCGGCTGCCCGACCCCAGCGGCGGCGTGCTGATCCGGATGCTCCTGGACCGAGTCCCGAGCACCCGGGTCCTGGTGCTCACCACCCACGACACCGACTCGGACGTGCTGCCGGCCATCGAGGCGGGCGCGATCGGCTACCTGCTCAAGGACGCGCCGCGCGAGGAGCTGTTCCGCGCCGTGCGCGCCGCCGCGCGTGGCGAGACCGTGCTGGCGCCGTCCGTCGCCGCCCTCCTGCTCGCCCGCATCCGGCCCGCGCGCCCGCTGACCGAGGCACGGCTGAGCGCGCGCGAGCGCGAGGTGCTCGCGCTCGTGGCCGAGGGGAAGACCAACCGCGAGGCCGCCGCCCGCCTCTACATCAGCGAGGCCACGGTGAAGACCCACCTGCTCCACATCTACGCCAAGCTGGAGGTCGCCGACCGCGCCTCGGCGGTGGCCGCCGCGTACCGGCGGGGCGTCCTGGACGGGTGAACTACGCCTCGTCGTCGAACCGCGCGCGTGCGCGTTCGACGTCGGCCATGTTGACGGTGGTCCAGCGCAGCAGCGCGTCGATCAGGTCTTGCAGCGTCGTCCCGAGGGGCGTGATGCGGTACTCGACGGCGATCGGCCGCGAGCTGATCAGGACGCGCTCGACCATCCCGTTGCGCTCCAGGCGCCGCAGCGTCGCGGTGAGCGACTTCTGCGTCACGACCGGGATCGCCCGGCGCAGCTCGTTGAAGCGCGAGGGACGCCCGCACAGCTGGTCGAGCACCTGCAACGACCACTTGTCGAGCACCTGGTCGAGCAGCTCGCGGTGCGGCGCGGCGATCTGAGGGCTCCCGGAGGCCGGCTCGGTGGTTTCCTGCATGACACCTAGTCTCGTTGAAGTTCCTTTCGTGTACCAGGTAGACCTTGGATACCACCAACTACCAGCGTGAAGGACTTCCCGTGACCGTGCGGTTGCTGACCCCCGAGGGCATGTTCCAGCCCGTCCCCTACCACCACGTCTCGATCGGCACGGGCACCCGCCACGTGCACGTCGCCGGCCAGATCGCGCGGGACGCCGAGGGGAACCCGGTCGCGACCGGCGACCTCACCGGCCAGGTCGCCCAGTCCCTGCGCAACACCGCGCGCGGCCTGGCCGGCGCGGGCGCGGACTTCTCCGACGTCGTGCGGCTGAGGTTCTTCGTCACGCACTGGAGCCCGGAGAAGATGGACGACTTCATGGCGGGCATCGCCGAGGTCGCGGACGAGCTGGGGATCCCCCGCCCGTTCCCGCCCGTGTCGCTCATCGGCGTCGACTACCTGTTCGAGCCGGACGTGCTGGTCGAGGTCGAGGCGTTCGCGGTCCTCGACTGACCGGCGAACCGCAGTCCACAAAGGACTGTCGACGCGAGATCGCCCGCTGACCTGGTGGCGCTGGTCAGCGGGCGATCACGCCGAGGAGGACCTACCGGGCGATGGCGTAGGCGCTGGAGCCGGTCGCCGCGATCGCGGCGACCGGCGGGAGGCCCGGGATCCGCTGCGGCGTGAAGGCGGTGCCGCCGTCCCGGTCACCCAGCTGGTACCAGACGTTCACGCCCCAGCCCCACACGCTGCCGTCGTCCAGCACCGCGTACCCGTTGCCGCCCGCGCCGACGACCTCCGCGACCCGGGTCAGGCCGACGACCGGCGTCGGCTTCCTGACGTCCCGCCCCGCACCACCGACACCGGCCTCGCCGTGGGTGTGCGCACCCCAGGCGACGACCGTCCGGTCGGTCCGCACGGCGTAGCCGGTCCGGCTCGACGCCGCCACCGACACGACGCCGCCCAGTCCCGGCACCGGGGTCGGGGTGCCGGTCTGCCCGGACGACGTGCCGTTGCCGAGCTGCCCCTCCGCGTTGCCTCCCCAGGTCCACACGGTCCCGTCCGCGCGCAACGCGTACCGGGTGTCGCCACCCGCGACGAACTCGGTGACGTCGGTCAGACCGACCACCCGGACCGGCGTCGACGAGCCGGCGCCCGTCGTGCCGACGCCGAGTTCACCGGAGGAGTTGGACCCCCAGGACCACACCGTGCGGTCCGACCGCACCGCGTACGCGGTGCCGCTGGACGCGGCGATGGCGACCACGTCGTCGACGCCCTCGATGCGGACCGGCACGTCGCTGAGGCGCTCGGGTGACGTGCCGGGTCCGAGCTCGTCGGAGTAGTTCATGCCCCAGCCCCAGACGGTGCCGTCGGCGCGCAAGGCGTAGCCGGTGCTCCACGCCGACGCGATCGCGGTGACGTCGGTCAGCCCCCTGACCCGGACCGGCACCGGCGCGAACCCGCCGTCCACGTGCCAGCCGGCGCCGAGTGCGCCGAAGTCGCTCGCGCCCCAGGCCCACACCGTGCCGTCCGCCCGCAGCGCGTAGCGGCCCGCGACGGCGCGCACACCGTCCAGGCCGGACACCAGCCGAGGGGTGTTGTCGCCGTAGTAGGCGTTGGAGCCCGTGCCACCGCCCGAGCCGAGCATCCCGTCGTTGTTCTGGCCCCATGCGTACACGCAACCGCTCGCGCAGGTGGTCGGCACGGGGGCGAAGTACCCGGCCATGTCGACGACCAGGTGCACGCTGCCGGCGCCCGGCCGCAGCACGACCACGCCGGTCATGCCCAACATCACGGCCGCCAGGTTCGGCACCGTGGCGGGGGGCGTGACGTTGAGCGTCGACGACCTGGCGGGGCCGGCACCCCCCGGACCCGCGCTGACGTAGGTGGCCGTGGACGCCTCGGTCGCCGTCACGTTGAGCAGGACCGCGGTCGCGTCGTCGGGGACGGACCCGGTCCAGCCGAGCCACAGGGACTTCGGGTCGTCCGGCCGGGCCGGCGCCGAGGAACGCGTGTCACCGACCCGGACCGGGTCCACCGGGTAGAACCCGAGGCCCTCTCCCGGCACGTAGAACCCGGCGAGGTCGGCGATCAGGTCGACCGTGCCCTGCCGCGTGTAGAGGTCCACGGTCCGGTCGTCCCCCAGCGCGACGGTCACCAGGTTGGCCCGCGTGTCGCCCGGCACGAGGTTGAGGTTCGACGCGGTGGGCCGCGGCTCGCCGTGCGGCCACGCGGTGACGTAGGTGTCGGCGGTGACGTTGGTGGCGGTCAGGTTGAACGTCACGGCGCTCGCCTCGGCCGGGATGACGCCGGTGAGGTCCAACGGGAGCGAGCCGTCCGCGTTCGGCGTGCCGACGCCGGTGCCGGCGCGGGTGTCCAGCACCCGCGCGGCCGGCAGCGGCTGGTACCGCGAGCCGGCGTTCGTGGCGTAGTAGCCGGACAGGTCGGCCAGCAGGTGCACCGTGCCGACGGCGTTGAACAGGTTCACCCGACGGGTCGGGCCCAACTTCACCGTGACCAGGTTGGGGCGGGTCTCACCGGGGACGAGGTTGAGGTTGGACGCGGTGGGGCGCGTGCCGTCCGCGGGCCACACCGTCACGTACGTGTTCGAGGTCGGCTCGGTCGCGGTCACGTTCAGCACCACGGCCGTGGCGTCGGCCGGTGTCCGCGAGGACAGGTCGAGCACCACGCTCTGCCCCGCGCCGACGATCCCGCCACCCGTGCGGGTGTCCAACACGCGCACGGGCGTCACCGGGGTGTAGGCGGACGCCACCGGATCAGCCTCGGCAACGGCCGGTGAAACCACCACCACCGACAGCAGGAGCGCCGCCAACGACACCACGACGCGTCTCGCCATACCCGTTTCCCCTCATCACCCGATCTCGCGGCGGAGCCTGACCCCCGAGCGGGCGCGAACTCGCCCGCGTCCGAGCCGAAGTCCCTGGCAGACCGGACGGCTCCACCTCGCCGAGTCGGCCGTGCCCGCGCGGCCGTTCTACTCGCCCGACGCCTCCCAACGCACTCCGTAGGCCAAGCCCGGGGTGAGGTGGCGGAACCTCAGGTGGATCTCGCCGGCCCGGTCCACCGGGTGTCGGTGGCCCTCGTCGGCCGGGTCCGCGCCGTCGTGCCGGTGAGCGCCGTCCAGCACCCGCACGCGCGGCGGGGTCGGTGCGCCGCCGAAGCGGACCCTCAGGTCGAGCAGGTCCACCGGGTGCTGCGGGACGTACAGGAAGTACGACCGCAGCGCGTGCGCGGTCGGCGGGCGCAAGCGGATCGCGAAGTCGTGCGAGTCGCCACCGTCCACCCGCGCCGGCAGGGCCAGGGTGGAGCGCTCGACCAGCGTGCCGCCGTACAGCACCCGCACGTCGAGGTCGGGCCGGTCCAGCGGCAACGGGGGCGTCAGCGCCAGCTCGCGCAGGCCGTCCCGGTCGGCGACGACCCGGTGCCTCTCGATCACCTCGGGACGCGGCCGGTCCAGGGTCAGCACGGCGTGCAGCTCGGCGGTGCGCCAACCGCCCGTCGGGGCGTCCCGCCGGGGACGCGGCGCGTCGGCGGCCAGTTCGGCCAGGTGGCTGATGGCCTCGTCGACCCGGCGGCGGACCGTGCGCGGGTCGCGGTCCATCCTGACCGCCGCCCAGTACACCCGGTCCTGGTAGAGGGGCAGCCGGGCCTCGGCGTCGATGGCGAACGCCGCCAGCGTGGCCAGGCGCAGGTCCGCCGGCAGCCGCCCGGCCAGCTCGGAGAGCCGGTCGGACACCTTCCGGCGGATCGCGCCCGGCGCGTCCCCCTCGGTCACCCCGCAGGTCGCGCGCAGGGTCGGTCCCACCCGGTCCCCGATCCTGCCCGCCAGCACGCCGCGACCCTTGCGGAGCGACTTCAGCTCCCGGACCAGGTCCGCGTACGCGTTCATCGCCTCACCCCCGTCGATCTCCACCGCGTTCCGCCGTGCAGCGTGCGGCCGGCCAGTGGACCGGACGTGGACACATCGTGGATGGCCTAGACGCGGTCGGGCCGCCGCGCCGTCCCGGTCACCGACACCGACAGCGCGGTGCCGAGGCGGATGCCGTCCTGGCCGAGGAAGACGCGGAACGTGCCGATGCGGTCGAGCGTGCCGCGGTCGACCGCGCCCAGGCCGAAGGCGATCACGGTCGGGCGCGGCGGCCAGGCGGGGTCCGCCAGCGCGGCGAACGCCGCGGGCCAGGTCGCCGGGTCGGTCGGCCGTCCGTCGGAGGTGAAGAAGACGACCGGGCGGTGCACCCGGGCGTGGCGCGCCTTCAAGGTGCGGACGTCGTGCGCGATCGTCTCGCGCAGCAGGGCGAACGCGGGGCCGAAGTTGGATCCCGTCCGAGGTCTCGCCGCGCTCAGCCCGGTGAGCTCCGCCGCCGGTCGCAGCGGTTGCAGCACGGTGGACGCGGCCGCGAACCCGACCACGCAGACCCTGATCCGCGCGGCGGCCGCCGGGTCGGCGTGCACGGCGCCGCGGAACTCGCGCAGGCCGGCGTTCACCTCGTCGAGGTGGTCGGTCATCGAGAGCGACACGTCGCACACCACGTAGCACGGCAGCACATCGGATCCCATGCGGCTCCTCCATCCCACACCTTTTGCGGACAGGCCGGAGCGTGGCGGGTGTTTGTCTACCGGCGGTGGACCCAAGGCGGATTCCGACACACATTCGGCCACTCGTGCGACATCCGTCGTAGACATCGGCTCGCGAACGCAGGAGGCAGCGTGGAATTTCGGATGCTCGGTCCGTTGGAGGCGTGGCACGGGAGTGCTCGGCTGCCGTTGGGCGACCAGCAGCAGCGGTTCGTGCTCGTGGTGCTCCTGCTGCACGCGAACAGGCCGGTGTCCACCGAGAAGTTGACCGAGATCGTGTGGGGCGGCAACCTCGACCGCCGCAACCTCGTGCGCGGCTACATCAACAAGCTGCGCAAGGCGTTCCAGGGCAAGGACGCGTTGATCGAGACCACGCCGACCGGCTACCTGCTGCGGGTCGACGACGACCAGCTCGACACCCTTCGGTTCGACCGGTTGCGCACGGAGGCGGAGGCAGCGCGCGCCGACGACCCGCGCCGGGCGATCGCGCTGTTACGCGCCGCCGTCGACCTGTGGCGGGGCCGGTTCCTGGAGGACATCGACCACGACCGGGTCGGCGGCACCGAGCTGATGTCACCGGACGACAGCTACTACGACGCGGTCGGCGACCTGGCCGAGCTGGAGCTGGACGCGGGCGACCACCGGTCGGCGCGGGACCGGCTGCGGCCGGTGGTGCGCACCGACCCGGCCCGGCAGAAGCACGCCGGGCTGCTCATGCGGGCGTTGATCGCGAACGGCGACCGGACGGAGGCGGGCCGGGTCTTCCACGCCGCCGAGGCCGCGCTGGCCGAGCAGGGCTGGGAGCCGGGGCCGCAGCTGCGCAAGCTCGCCGCCCGCGCCGAACGCGGCGAGCCGACCAGCTCGCTGCCGTCGCGGGAGGGCGGGTTCACCGGACGTGACGCGGAACTGGAGTCGGTCGAGGCGGTGGCCGCGACACCGGGCGAGCGGCGCGCGGTCTGGGTGAGCGGCGCGCCGGGCGTGGGCAAGACCGGCTTGGCGGTGGAGGCGGCGCACCGGCTGCGGCACCGGTTCCCGGACGGGCAGCTGCTGGTGCGGCTCAACGGCTACACGCCGAACGTGTCCCCGACGACGGTGTCGGACGCTCTGGACCAGCTCCTGGGCGAGCTGGGCGTGCCGCCCGAGCTGATCCCGGCGTCGGTGAACCGGAAGTTCACGCTGTACCAGACGGAGCTGTACGGCACGCGGACGTTGGTGGTGCTGGACAACGCGCACTCACCGGAACAGGTGCGGTCGCTGCTGCCCGAGGAGGCGGGCTGCTTCGCGATCGTGACCAGCAGGCGGGTCGGCGAGCCGGACACCGGCGCGCACCTGCGGCTGCTGGAGCTGCCGCCCGAGGACGCGTTCGCGCTGTTCCGCACGCTGACCGGCCCGCTTCGCCTGCGTGGGCGGTCGGCCGAAGTGGCTGGTGTGGTCAAGCGGTGCGGTTACATGCCGGTGCACATCCGGGTGGCCGCGGCGCTGTTCCGCCGGCACGACGGTTGGCCGTTGGAGCACCTGTTGCGGCAGTTGGAGGAGAGCGGCCCGTGGCCCGCGGACGGCGACGGCGCGGACGGCGCCGCGGTGCGCGTGTCGTACCTGCAGCTCGGCTCGCCGCAGCGGGAGCTGTTCCGGCTGCTCGGCCACCTGCCGGGACCGGACCTCGACGTGACGGGTGCGGCGGCGCTCGCGGGCCGCGAGGTCGCCGGCGTCCGCGCGGTGCTCGACGACCTGCACGAGGTCTGCCTGGTGGAAGAGGTCGCGCCGGAGCGGTACCGGATGCTCGACCCGCTCAAGGAGTTCGCCGCGGCGGAGCCGCCGCCGACCACGCCGACCGAGCACGCGGACGCCCTCCTGCGGCTGCTCGACTTCTACCTGGTCGGTCTGGCGGGCGCGGTCGGCGCCGCCAACCCGTTCGACCGGGCGCAACTGCCCGGCGTGCACCGCACCAGCCGGGTCGTGCCGGCGTTCGGGGACAAGGCCGACGCGACCGCGTGGATCGCCGCCGAGCTGGACAACCTGGTAGCCGCCATCCGCTACGCCGCCGATCACGACCTGCCCGGCCACGCGTGGCGGCTGGCGGTGCTGATCTGGCGCCACTTCAACACCACGAACCGGTTCGAGGACTGGGTCGCGACGATGGAACTGGCGCACGGGGTCGTGTCCGCCGAGCCCGACGAGCACTACGGCCGGGCGCACGTGCAGCTCCGGCTGGCCACCGCCTACGACCGGCTCGGGCGGCTCGAGGAAGCGCTCGACCTGGCCACTCGTGCGTTGGCGGAGTGGCGGTGGCTCGGCGAGGTGCTCGGCGAGGCGGTCACGTTGTGCGCGATCGGCATCCCCCTGATGGAACTCGGCAGGCACGACGACGCGATCGAGCACTTCGAGGCCGCGCTGGAGAAGTACGAGCGGTGCGGTGACGTGCGCGGGCAGGCGCACGCGTTGAGCATGCTCGGCACGTGCGACGAGGAGCGCGGCGACCTCGACCGCGCGTTGGGCCGGCACCTGGCCGCGGTGCCGATGCTGCGCGAGGTCGACCACGTGCACGGACTGGCGCACGCGTTGAACAACCTCGGCTCGGTGCAGCAGCGGCTCGGCCTGGCGGACGAGGCGTTGCAGTCCCATCTGGAGGCGTACGGCCTGGCCGAGCGGCTCGGCGACGACTGCCTGGCGGCCTACGCGCTGAACTACACCGGCAACGTCCACCGGTCGCAGGGCCGGCCGGCCGAGGCCGCGCGGTACCAGGACCGGGCCAGGGAGAAGGCAGCCGGGGTGTCCGACGCCGACCTGCGCACGCGCCTCTTCCTCGACCGCGCCGCGACCGCCTGGGACGGCGGTGACCGGTCGGAGGCGTTGCGCTCCTACAAGGCGGCGCTGGACCTGGCGGCCGGCACCGGTCACCGCGGCCACGAGGCGCACGCCCACCGCGGCGTCGCGCGGGCGTTGCACGCGCTGGGGCAGCACACCACCGCCGCCGGGCACTGGGACGCGGCCGAGGCCGGGTTCGTCGCGCTCGACCAACCCGAAGCGGCCGAGGTCAGGGCGGAGCACGAGGCCCTGACCTGTGCGTGCCGCTGATCTCGTGACCGTGCCCGGCGGGTCGCGGGGACCCGCCGGGCGCACCGGTCAGTACCGCTGCTGCAACACGCGCCGCAGCTCGGGGTAGACCTCTTTGACCGCGCCGTGGTTGCGCCAGCGGGCGAGGGTCCTGGCCAGTTCCCGCAGGTCCGTCCGCACGGTCGCCGAGTCGACCTGCGCCGCGTCGTCCAGCGTGCCGGTCAGCGTCACGCAGCTCTGGTCGATCTCGCCCGCGAGCGCGTGGGCGAGCGAGCGGCGGGCGCCGAACCGGGCCCGTGAGCGGCGGGCGGCGGGCGGCAACCCGGCCAGCTCCCGGTCCAGCACGGCGGCCGACTCGACCGTCCGCCCGAGGTCGCACAACGACCACCCCCTGGCCAGTTCCGCCGGGTCGGGCGCGGTCGAGCCGAGCACGGGGTAGTCGCGGGTCTCGGAGGTGGACGCGCCGAGCAGGTGGGCGGCACGGTCCAGCGCCCGGTCGAAGGAGCCCTTGTCGCCCGCCAGGGCGTGCCCCTGCGCTTCCCGCCGGGAGGCCAGGCCGAGGGTCCGCAGGCTCGCCTGGTCCACGCGTTGCGCCTGGCGGGCCAGGTCGATGGTGCTCGTCGCGTCCTGCCGGTAGAGCGCGAGTCCGGCCTCCCGGACGAGCGCGTAGCTCACGATCTCCCGGTCGCCGCCCGCCCGCGCCAGTTCCGACGCGTGCCGCGTCCACGACAGCGCGCCCTGCTCGTCGCCCGCTTCCTGGTTCATCCAGCCCGTGTACTCGGCGATCCGCGCGGCGAGCAGCAGCAGCCGCGTCCTGATCGGCTGGGGGTTCTCGTGCGCGAGCGCGTGCACCGTGCGCACCAGGGCGACCAGCGGTTCGAGGATCACCACCGGGCTCGTCTGCATGCCGAGGGAGCGCAGGTGCTCGAACGAGGTCCGCATCCCGACGACCACGCGTTCGTCCGGCACCGGTCGGGGCCCGCCCCTGAGCGCCATCCCGAGCACCGTGCCCGTGCCCGCGACCAGCACGTGGCGGCGGTCGAGCGCGAGCCCGGCGTCGGCGAGCCGCTCACGCGCCGAGCGGGCCGCCTCGATGAGCGCGCCGCCCGCGTCCAGCACGCCGTCGCACAGCCGCGCGATCGTCTCGTGCGGCGGCTTCAGGTCGTTCTCGATCTTGCTGAGATAACCCTTGCTGTAGTGCACGCGCTTGGCCAACTGCCCTATCGACAGCCCCGCGGCCTCACGGGATTCACGCAGTAATTCACCAAATGATCCGCTCACCCGAGCCTCCTGATCCGGCTTGATCCCGAGTACACCACTGCTCCTGGCCCGGCGCAATCGCCCGGCCGTCCGCGAAATACCCGCGAACAGCCGGGCGCACATTTGCGGTCCGGTCAGCCGTGCCACGGGTTGCCGTCGGGGCCGACGGTGACCGTGGTGGGCGGCGGGCACTCGTCGAACGACGAGGCCGAGGCGCCGCCGCCCGACGCGAACACGGCGACGACGGCGCACAGACCGGCCAGCGCCACACCGGCCTTGGTCACGAAAAAGGACACGTTCTTGGACATGGCAAATCCTCCACGAGAATTCGGTGAATGCGATCCGGGCGTTTATCCGAAGTCTTCCGCCCTCACCGACAATGATTCACCGACGCAGTGGGGGTGACCAGGTGTTGCCCGTTTCCCGGCGGCCGGGCAACGGGCAACGGCGGCGCATCCACTCCTCGTCCACTTCCGGTCGACAGGCGGTGCCGATGCTGTGCCGGCAGATCAGGACGGCCGGCCACCACGCCGGCGTGAACAGGGAGGTTCGGTCGTGAGCGAGTACGACGTCGCCGTGTCGTTCGCCGAGGAGGAGCGCTCCGCGGTCGAGGAGGTGGTCGAAGCGTTCAAGCAGCGCGGGCTGACCGTGCTGCACGGGCCCGAGCAGACCCACGAGTGGTGGGCGCACAAGGAGGGCGGCGACCTGCCGGACGCGCGGGTGCGGTTCTTCGTCCCGTTCGTCTCGGAGGTCGACGACTTCACCACGGCCGCGCTGCGCGCGGTCAAGGCCGGTGACGAGCACGTGCTGCCGGTGCTGCTCGGCGGCGTGCCCGTGCCGCCGGACCTGCTGCACCCGCACGTCGCCTACGTGCGCGGCACGGCCCCGGACCAGCTCACCGAGGCGTTGGTCGCCCGGATCGAGACGGCGGAGGCGGTCGGTCGGGAACGCGCGCCGGTCACCGAGGTGGTCACCAGGGTCAAGGCCGTCGCCCCGGTGCAGGAGGAGCCGGCGGAGCCGGTCGTGCCCGCCACCTTCAGCCGCTACACCGAGCAGGACGCGACGCTGCGGTACCTGGGCGCGCAGTTCGCCGCGGCGCTGCCGAGGCTGGAGCGGCGCGGGTTCGTCGGCACCGCGCACGTCGGCGAGACGCGGATCGCCGTGCGCGTCGAACGGGCGGGCGACACCCTGTACGCGCTCGACATCCAGCGCGGCGGGATCGGCGGCGACGAGACGGTGAACTTCGTGGTCGGCAAGCAGGACGGCGCCGCCGCCCTCACCAACGGCTGGGCGCGTCCGGTCTACGACACCGGCGTGGGCGCGGCCGTGCTGGAGGTGCACGACTTCTCGGTGCTCGGCGGCAGCGGCACGGCCCGCGCCTACCGGCGGGAGGAGCTGTTCACCGCGCTCTGGCAGCGGATCGACGCGGTGCTCGCCGCCACCGTCGGCTGACCGTGCGACCGGACGCGCTCCCCACCCGTCACGGGCGGGGAGCGCGTCTCGTCGTACCCGGGGTCAGCCCTGGTCGTCCCGCGCCCGGTCGAGCACCTCTTCCAACCGCAGCGGGCTCGACGGGTGGTGGCTCAGGCACAGCGGCGCCCGCATCCGGCGGAACCCGAACGTCTCGCCCGTGGCGTAGAACTGACCGCGTTCCAAGCGCGAGATGTCGCCGACCGAACTGCCCTTGGCCCTGGCCATGTCGTTCGCCGCGGCGATCTGCGCCGGGCTCTGCAGCCTGCCGAAGAACTGCGTCGTCGCGTTGCCGACCACCTGGTTGTGCACGCCCTTCGGCGCCTGGGTGGCGAGCAGCAGGCCCAACCCGTACTTGCGGGCCTGCGAGGCCAGCAGGATCGTGGTCCGCGTGCTCGCCGCCTGCCCGACGGACGGCGCGATGGTCTGCGCCTCGTCCATCACGACCAGGCCGCCGAGCGGCCGGTCCACCGCCGGGTTGCGCTTCATCCAGGCGAACACCTCCAGCTGGAGCTGGCTGACGAACCCCTGCCGCTGCTCCTCCGACGGCAACCCGATGAAGCTGATCACCGAGATCCGCGCCCTCTTGCCCGGCGTCGGGGTGAGCAGCACCGCCGGGTCCGTCGGTTCGCCCGCACCGCCGAGCAACGGGTCGTTGACCATCGCGGCCCGCAGCGTCTCCGCCAGGTCCGCCGCCGTCGCGCGGCCGGTGCTGAGCTTGCTCACCCCTTCCGGCAGGTCGTCCAGCACGTCGATGAACGCCGACAGGTCGCGCCCGTCCGTGCGGGCGTAGTGCGTCAGCGCCTCCTTCAGCACCGCCCGGCTGCGGGCGGCGGACTTCGAGTCGCCGCCGACCTTGGCGTGCGGCACGAGGCGGGCCAGCGCCGCCTCGATCGAGGCCGCGAACTCGTCGACGTCCCCGCGCACCTCGGTGAAGTCCGGCAGCGGGTGGAAGCTCAGCGGCCGGCCACCGGCGCGTCCCGGCGTCCACACCACCACCTCGGTATTCGCGAGGTACTCGGCGGCGGTGTCCGCGTCACCCGGCAACCAGTCACCGGGCGCCTCCGGCCACGCGTCACCCAGCCGTGCCAGGTCGTTGTTGGGGTCGAGCACGATCGCCGACACCCCCCGCAGGGCGCACTCCTCGACGATCCGCCGCAACAACACGGTCTTGCCGCTACCCGACCCCGCGAACACGATGGCGTGCTTGCGCAACGACTCCAGCTCGATCCGAACCTCACCGTCCACGCCGAGCACGATCTCCGTCGGCGACGGCGGCTGCGCCCGCGCCGGCGGGGGCCGCGTCTCCTGGTGCCCTGCCGCGGACCGGTCCGACCCGGGCAGGACCTCCCGCAGGAACGTCGTCCGGCTGGCGGGCTTGCGCGCCACCAGCCACGCCAGCAACTGGTGCGTCTGCGCGGCCAGCATCTCCTTGAGCGCGCTGAACGTGCGCAGGTCGTCGTCGGAGATCTCGACCCACCGACCACCGGCCTGCTCCACCTCGGCGAGCTCGGTCCGCGTCTTCGCCCCCTTCCACCCGTCAGGCCCGTTGCGGAGCAGCACCAGGTGCCGGTTCTGGGCGCCGACGCGCGCCGCATCCCGAACCTTCCGCATCCGGTTCAGCACGGACCGGCCGTGCGCGCTGGCGATGAGGCGGAACCCCCAGCGCTCGTCCGTGTCCAGGTCCTCGTCCAGCGTGCGGAGCAACCGGGCGTGCAGGTCGCTGCCACCGTGGAGTTGCTCGGCCTGCCACACCATGTCGTCGTTGCCGACCTCGTTGATCCACGACTTGAGCCCGGCCAGCAACAACGCCGGCATCACGTCGTCCTCGTTGTGCTGCTTCAACTCGCCTACCGAAACCTCCGCCTTCTCCCGCAACCGCTCGAACCGGGTGTCGAACTCCTCGAAGTGCTCCGGCTCCAGCCCGACCTCCTCCCGGGGACGCGGCTCGTCAGGCTTCTCGTCGAAGGACGTCAGCTCCCGGACTTCGCCGTGCAGGCACGCCTCGGCGTGCGCGTGGATGCGCTTGAGCAGCACGCGAGGGGTCAGGGTGACCGCCCATCGCACCCCGAACGCGTCCGGGGACACCGGCCAGGTCGGGTGCGGCGGGGTGAACTCGATGCGCCGGTAGACCACCCCGAGCCACTTCTCCACCAGCGCCCGACCGATCACCGGGTCCACGATCGAGCCGAGGAACGGAATCTCGGTGAACCGGTCGGTGACCGTGTCGCTCGCGATGTCGTGCAGCATCTTCCAGGTGTTGGGCAGGCACGCCACTATCGACAGCGTCCGCCTGGTCTTCTCCCGGAGCTTCATCAACCCGTCGGCGATGAGAGCGAGTTCCCCCTTCAGCTCCGGGTTCTTCACCTTCTCGCCGATCACTCCCTGATCGAGGTTGACCAGGGTGTCCAGTTGGTCGACGGCGATCACGCACGGGCCGGTCAGCGCCAGGACCCGCGAGATGTCCCGCACCAGGGTCTGCGCCGGCTTCGACCGGGGTGGCAAACCCCACTCGCCGCCCGCCTCCACCACGCCTTGCAGGTAGGCCAAGCCGATGTCGGCGTGCTCGGACGCGTAAAGCGCGAGTGCCCGGATGGTGTCCGCGCACTCGACCGCGATCCGGGCGTTCACCCCGCGCAGGTGGACGAGGAAGGCAGTCAGGTCCTGCGGGGTCAGCGTCGTCTCGCCCCTGACCGCCGCCGCCACCTCCGCCGGCACCTTCGCTGCCTGGCACAGCTGCCGCAGCAGCACCGTGAGCTGCAGTTCACCGTCATCCGTGCTCCGGCGCAGCTCGCTGCGCATCGCCTCGGCGACGTCGTTCCAGAACTCCTGACCCGTGGTCAGCTCGACCAGGAAGAAGTAGCCGCCTTCGCGCTGCACCATGCGGCGCACCGAGCCGAGCAGGTGGGTCTTGCCGACCCCCTTGCGCCCTTGGAGCACGAGGCCGATGGGACTGGGGCCGGTGCTGGCCCTCGCATCTGCGATACCGGCCAGGATCCGCGTCTCCGCCCTGGCGTGCAGGCCGTCCACGTGCGACGGCGACGTTTCCCAGACGTCGTCGGGCGTCTCGGCGGAGTTGAAGCGGAGAGCGGCCAGTGCCTTGCGCTGTTGCTCGGTCATGATTCCTCGATCGCCACCAGGTGGTTGTCCTCGCCGGCGACCCGGACCGCGGCCGCGTGGTCGGCGTCGGTCAGCACCTTGCGGTTGGAGTCCGGGGCCAGGTGCACCGTGCCGGTCTTCACCATCTCCAGCAGGACCGCGTCGACCTCGTCCTTGTCCGCGCCGTTGAGCTTGGGGCGCAACTTCGCCAACCGCACCCAGTCCTGTGGCTTGACCGACAGCGCCAGGTAGGCGGCGCGGATCACCGACTCCAGGTCCGCACCGGAGCGGATCACCTCCGCCAGGGTGTTCCGCCGCTGGTGGTAGCGGATGAAGCGCCGCAACACCGCGAAGTGCGCCCGCGACAGCGGACCCGACTTGGACGGCGGCTCGCCCGAGGCCAAGTCGTCCATGCACCAGGAGATCCCCTCGTCGGTGATCCGGTGCCAGATCCGGTTCTTCTCCTTCCACGACTGGAGGAGGCCGATGTCGTTCAACCTCTCGCGGCCGTCCTTGCCCAGCCTCACCTTGAGTTCCCGGTCGAGCTCCACGTTGGGCACGTCCCGGCTCTCCAGCATGAGCACGATGAGCGCTGCTCGTTCGTCGTTCCCGAACTTCTCGGGCATGGCTTCGCCTTTCAGTCGGTGGACGCGTCGATCCGGCGGTCGATCCGGTCCAGGAGGGTGTTGATGTCGGTCAGCAGGCCTTGGGAGGCGATGAACCGGCCGTCGTCCGCGTGCGACTTGGACAGCACGCCGAGGTCGACCGAGAAGTCCCACAACGCCGCCAAGTCGCCGTTGTCGAGCGCGGTCGCCATGCCGTGCACGGTCTCCTCGACCAGCGACAACCGGCCGACGGACGGCAGCCGGTCCGGCACGGCGCGCAGCGCGGCCGCCGCGTTCCGCAGGGCGTCGCGGTCCGGGTCGAGGTCACCGGCGGACGTGCCGGTGATCATGTCGTGGAGGTCCCGCGCCACGCCCGGCCCGAACTGGAGGTGACGCAGGTTGCGCAGGAAGCCGGGCAGGTTGCGGGGGTCGGTGCCGTCGGTCAGCACGCAGAACAGCCGCCGCTGACCACCGTCCGGGCCGATGGTGTGCCGCAGGAACCGCTCCACCTCGGTGACCTGCCACCGGCTCAACCCCTGGTCCACCACCAGGCACAGGTGCTCGGCCAGCTCGCTGGTCCTGTCCAGGATCTCCAGATCACCGGACGACGACCGCTCGACCCGCACGCCGAAGCCGCGCAACTCCTCCACCAACCGGTCCGCGACGTGCAACGCCGACCGCGGGCTGGACACCAACAAGTCCAGGTTGAAGTCCTGGCGCCGATCACGCGCCGACGCCACGTAAGCGTCCCGGTTGTCGGCGAGGACATCGGTGCGGTCGAACTGCTGCGCGATCACCGCCGCCACCGTCTCCAGCGCGAACGAGACCTGCCCCGCCGCCGGCGGGCGCTCCTGCAGCACCGACAACTGCTCGCCGAAGCTCCAGAACGGGATGTACGGCAACGTGAGGTGCCGCAACATCTGGTCTTCCGCCACGTTCTTGACCAGCCAGTTGCGGAACAAGGGCCCGACGACTTCGGCGCACTTGCGCCGCCACAGCTCGGCCCGCTCGTACTCCACCGAATCGTCCAGCCGGGACAGGATCGGGAGGACGAGGTGCCGGGGCCGGTCGTAGGGCATGCGGTCGCGCGCGCTGTCGGCGCGGCGCACGACGTCCACGATGTCCTTGAGGTTCTGCTCGTTGGCGGTGAACAGAACAGCCAGCCGGTCGGGCAGGTGCGCCGTGCAGATGCCCGCGATGTCCGAGACGCCGGTCCGGCTGTCGATCAGCACGAAGTCGTAGTCCTCGGTCCACTCCGCCCGACAGCGCTCCAGGAACTCGGCGAACCCCCGCCGGTAGAGCTCTTCCCAGTCGATGCGCTGCATCCGGTCCGTGTACGAGTCGTCGTCACGGCCCGCGGCCAGCAGCGCGAGCGTGCTGCCTTCGACGTCGAGCCGCACGGCGTGCGGTCGCGGGCCCTCCGCTCCGGCGAGGAAGTCGTGGGCGAGGTCAATGACGCCGCCCACGGGTTGCTCGGCCATCACCGGCTTGAAGTAGTGGTGCAGGCCGGGTGCTTCGAGGTCCCAGTCGACGGCGAGCACGCGGTAGCCCCACCGGGCCAGCAGCACGGCGATGTTGGCCAGCGTGAAGCTCCGCCCGACGCCGCCCTTGTAGGAGTAGAAGGTGATGACGGTCCCTGTGGCCATCAGAACCTCGGCAGAGGAGGTGTCGGGGCGAGCACGGGGTCGGGTGGGTCCACGTCCGGCCAGTCGGGTTGCCAGGGGGGCACCTGCTGGACCAGCGCCACGAGGTCCTCAGCCAGCTTGTTCACCTCGTGGTGGAACCGCACGAATTCGATGGTCTGCTGGTACGCCGGGTCGGGATACGCGAATTCCTTGAAACTTACCCAACCTCGGCGCTTACCCTCGGGCGGGAAGTTGTCCGAGTCCGAGTAGAGAATGGGGTAGATCAGCCCTTGAGGTTTCTCCAGGCTGGCCAGGCCCAGCATCCGCTCCCTCTCCAACATGTTGTGCCACTCGGCCAGGCACCACGGTGAGGCGAAGTACTGCGGGTTCAGCAACTGGATCATGATCTTGCTGTGCCGCAGGGCGTGCCGCAGATCGGACGGCCAGTGCACCGCACGCGGCATTTCCCGGTCGACGTAGATCCTCGGCGTCGGCGCGAACTGGTCGGCCAGACAATCCGACAGCTTTCGGAGGAAGTGGTTCAACAGCCACTGCTGGACGGTTCCACGACGGGCGTAGCTGATGAAGAAATCGAACTTGTAGCCGGACACGCGGCAGATGATATGCAGCAGCCGAGCCCGAAAAACAGACAAAAAAGTGGGCAGTCAGGGCCGTACTGGCCAAAAAGTGGACAATCACGGGACCGCGGCGTCGAGGACGAACCCCGTACCGGACGTCATCCCAACAAGCCCTTGTCGCTCACCACACTGCCGGCGTCCGGCGACAAGGGACCTGCTCAGCACTTACCCCCGAGCCGTCACCAGGCGCCGGTCTGCCCACGTCCCGGCACTGCCTGCGGACCGTGGCCGGGCGGCGGGGGCAGCGGCGGGCCGGACGGCGGACCCATCGGACCCGAAGCGGGCGCGGCCGTGATCCGGGTCCGGTCGAACTGCCCGATCGCGACGGCCGCCCCGATCAACGCGACACCGCCGATCGTGAGCCCGAGGTAGCTGAGGGTGTCGACCAGCCCGCCCGGCCCGCTGTACGTGGCCGAATCGGTCCTGCAGGTCATGCGCCCGGACGTCCCGCTGCCCTCGGGCTTGCAGCTCCACGACGCCGTGATCTGACCACCCGTGACCCGGGCGTCGACCGCGATCAGGATGATTCCCAACGCCGCGGTGCCGATGCCGAGAAAGACGAGCAAGGCGCGAACGACCCGAAGAAAGATCACAGCCGCACGTTAACCCGCACACCTCTCGCGCGTCCTCGTATTGCCGCATCCCACGGCCACCCCACGTCGTTCGATCCCGCCCGGGCGCCGAGAAGTCCGGCTACAGGTTCTCGGTGACCCAGGGACCGCAATCGTCCTCCCGGAAGACGGGCTTGCGATCGACCACCTCGCCTACGCAGACCCGCAAGTCGACCCGCCGCGCGGTGTCCAGCCAGGGCAGGTCGATCGTCTTGGGCGGTATCGGCCTTCCGTCCTTGATCTTCCCGGTCCGACCCGCGGAGTTGGGCCAGGTCCCGGCCTCGGCCCCATCGGCGCGGACGGTGAGGATGACCGAGCAGCCGTCGCCGAGGTCGTCGGTCAGCACGACTTGGCGTTGGTCCACGACCAGTTCCGCACGGCCCGCGCCGCCGGGGGCATAGGCCGTGGGTCGCGGGGATGCCGAGGCGGACGGCGCGAGGAAGCTGGACGAAGCGGGCGGACGGCACGGCACACCGTCCTCCGCGTTCTTCGTCGGCCCGGTGCTCGCACCACGTTCGGCACCCGACCCGGTGCCGGCGGTGGTCGACCCGCCCTGTTCCCCGGACAAGGCGAAAACGACCACCAACGTGATCACCGCGGCGACCGCCGCACCGCCCGTGAGCCATCCACCGATACGCCTGCCACGGGACAGCACCGACCCTGCCGCGGCCGCACTCGTCGTCGCCGCAGTACCCGTCGTCTCTTGCCGCAATGCGCCGGTCTCCGCCTGCGCGTCCGCGTCCACGTCCGGCATCGCACTCGCAGACCGACCGGATAACCGCCTGGCGGTATTCGCGCGGTCGAGCAGGCCCACCCAGTCGCATTGGCGTTCCGCGCCGAGCACACGCATCACCACCAGGAGCTTGTCAGGCGCCCTGGGCAGCCGCCGATTGCTGACCCATTCCCTGACACTGGATTCGGAGACCTCGACGTCGTACTTCTCCAGCGCGTCTTTCGAGATGCGCTTGAAGGACGGACTGCCCGCACGCCGGAACGCGCGGTCGAACTCGTCCCAGAATTCCTGCTCCGCGTGGTCGCCGTCGCCGGTCACTCCGCCATTGTGCTCCCGCGGGCACGTGAGGGGTCCTCAGGGGCGCGAGTCGCGTGTGAGTCGTTTCCGACCAGGCCCGATGCCGTGTCGACTGGTCGCGCACGGCCCGTGGAAGCGACTCAGGAGGAGTTGAGGACGGATGCGAGTCCGACGTGTCACCCGGTTGCGAACGGCGGCCCTGACCGCGATAGCGGCCACAGCGCTCACGATCCTGGGGGTGAGCCCCGCCGACGCGTCCGCCGACAGGTGCGGCGGGACCCCGATCGCCGTGGCCGAAACCGAACGTGACGCCAACATCGTCGGCAAGTACACCTATTACCTGCACGTGAAATCCGAGCTCTACCGGTGCGGCGGATATGTGCACGCCCACCACTACGTGTACCTCGACGCCAGTCGGATGCCGCTGGGCACCACCGTGCGGGTGTTCCTCTCGACCCGCCGCAGCGACGGCAAGTGGCACGGCGGCACCACCACGATGGCCTCGTCGCAGAACGTCAGCGCCCAAGGCTTCAAACAAGTCCGCGGCGTGGGCGGCGGGCTGTCGGTGACCCACGTCCGACTGGGCCACTTCGCCGAACCCGGCCAAACCGTGATCACCCCCTCGTCGACCAGGACCGCCCGCTACGTGCCCTGGTCCGGCCCGGAAGCAAGCCCTCGGCGCTGACCGGGACGAGCCCACCACGTCCGACCTGACCACCGCCGGGGCACGTCGCCGTAGTTGACGCTGTGCATCAGTGACGCACTAGGGTGCCTGCCGTTCCAGCGCGTTCAGGCGTGATCCACGCCGGAGACAGGCCGGGTCCTGCCGCACGATCGGCCCACGGTCGGCGGCAGGCCCGGCCACCCGTTCACGAAGAGCCGTCCCGCACACGGCCGGCATCGACAGAAAGAGGCCACGGTGCACGTATACCTGGCGTCAGTCGCCTTCCTGTTACGGCGCATCAAGGAGTTGCTGACCCCGCACTTCCGTTACGGCACGGGCGATCCTCGGATCACGCGCCTGGAACAGGCTCGGACGGCGGGCGGTCTCGTGATCACCTTCGCGGTCCTGATCGCCTACGAGCAGACCGGCTACGACGCCGTCATGGGCTCACTGGGCAACGTGATGGTCAACGCCGCGATGGCCATGCCGGCCCTGGTGATCGGCATCGGCATCCTGCTCATCACCACCGCCGCACCCGACCGACCGCGCCTCGTGCGGGCCATGCGCCGCCCCGCGCTCACCCTGCTGGCGTGCCTGGCGGCCGGCCTCGCGTTCGACTTCGTCCTGGGCAACTACAAATCCACTCCGGGCAGCGCGATGACCACCATCGTCACCCTCGCCATCATCCTGGCGCTGCTGCTGTACGTCATGCCGGCAATCCTCTGGACCGCCTACTGGAGCTACCGCTACTGGTTCAACGCCGCCGACGGCCACCCCCTCCTGCCCGCCGTGTGCTCGATCGTCTACAGCCTCGGCATCCTCGGCTACCACACCTACCTGCTCGCCGCCGGCAACCTCGAACCCCGCATCCCCGGCCCACTGGCCCTGCTCTTCACCTTCGGCTCACCGCTCGCCGTGATCACCCTGGCCATCCTGGAAATCAACCTCTCCCACCGAACCGGAACCACCCTGCGCACCCTCCCACCGGCCCAACCCTGACCCCACACCCACCAACCGGCGACCGCCAATCCGCCATAACAGCGGCACAGGGCAGGCCGTGCTCGGTCCGGTCGACGCAACAACACGGACCGCGAGCGCTGTTCACGATCACGACGCCTGTCCAGAACGACCTTCCTTTTCCTATGCTGCCGTCACTGGAGGTCGGAGGTGCACGAGTGGTGACAGGTGGCGAACTGGTGGCGATGGTTGAGCGATTAGCTCCAGCCGGCGCGTCCGTGCGACCGGTGCGGCATCAAGGAATATTGTTGTTGTGGGCGATCGGCAGAGCGGCTCAAGGGCTACCGCGGTTGACGCGTTGGGTCGATGCGCAGGAAGAGTTGCGGCCACTGCTCACCGCCCTCGGACGCGAGGGGAGTCGCCCGACGCCGCAGTACCCGTTCGTAGCGTTGGCCAAGACGCCGTGGTGGGAACTGCCCGAGGTACTCGAGGAAATCCCGCGTGCGCACGGTTCGGCTCCGCTGAAGTGGTTGAACGAGCGCAACCCGCGGGGTGGGCTTCCCCAGGAGGTCTACGACCTGCTCGCTACCGACGTGGATGCCCGCGACGCTGTCGTCCAGGCGTTGCTCCACCGGTTCTTCCGCGACAGCCCGACGGCCGAAGCGCTGAGACTGACCGGCCTGGACGACACCGGTGCCGGCCCGGCGGAAACCCGAGCCGACGGTGTCGGGGCCGAGAACTCGTCGCGAAGCCCTGACGACGAGCGATCCGGTCTTCCTCCCGCATCGACGAACAGAACACACGAGGGGCGTCCCGATGTCGCCCTTGGTCCATTGGATGGTCCGGCCTCTCGAAGCGGTCCTCTGCTGGGCTTGCCGAAGGCCGCCGACCTGCTCAGAGACCTCATCGGGATCCAGCTCCGGACCGCGTCCGGCAAGTCGAACACCATCCTGCACGTGCGGGGTGACGACGTCGTCGTGAAAACGGAACGCTCGCCCGAGGGACGACCCGTACCGATGAGCGCCGTGCAGAAGGGGTTGGACCTGCTCGCCGCCCGGGGATCCGTGCGGGTTGCCCCCCACGAGTTGGGGCACCGAAGTTCGTTCGTGGGTGCTGTGCTGGCGGTTCTACCCGGTGCGCGGTTCACCGGCGAACCCGTGGTGGTGGTGCTCGACGAGCTGTCGGTCGACGACACCACTGGCGATCACCACAACGGCCCGCTCGACTCGGTTGCCCAGGTGAAGATCAGGCTGGAACAGAGGCGGTTGCGCAGCCTGCTCGCCAATCACCGGACCTCCGCGCGGTGCGCCCTCTGCGGCGAGCTGTTCCCACTGGACTTCCTCGTCGCCGCCCACATCAAGAAGCGGGCCTCGTGCACCGATGACGAACGCCGTGACCTCGACAACGTAGCGATGCTCGCCTGCACGTTCGGCTGCGACGCGCTCTACGAATCCGGCTGGATCACCGTCGACGACAACGGACTCGTCCGGACACGACCACCGGACGGAGTTCCGCAAGGCAGCATGCACGACCGTCTCACCCACCTGAGAGGCCGCCCCTGCACTGCCTACAGACCCTCATCAGCACCCTACTTCGCGTGGCACCGTACAACGATCTTCGAGGCCTGACGGTCTGACCGCACGGTCTTTCCGGTCCTGCGACGAATCACGCCGTTGCCCACCTCAGCGGTATCCGGCGCCACGCCCGGCAAGATCCGCCAACGCCCCGACACCACCAACCCCCAGGATTTGAGCCCTAGACTTCGCCAGTCAACGCCGACGAGGTCCGGCCGTTGCGCGCACCTGCGGGAGGAGATCGCATGCAGGACCCTTCGGAGTCGATGGAGATCGCGGAGCCCGAGGAGAGCAACCGGAGCGGTACCACCGACTTACCTGTGGTGGACGATCCGACGTCCGACTCGGACATCGACTCGACGACGACGTCGACGGTCCTGGTGGAGGTGCTCCCAGGGGTGGCCATCGTCGCCGGTGAGGTCCCGCCGGAGCTGAAGCCCGATCTGATCGACTTCGGCATCGTGCCGGCTGCCGACCGCAAGCAGATCTCAGCGATCCTCGCCTCGATCGGGAACGCGGCGACCGTGGTCGGCAATCTCGGGAACGCGTTCGCCGGCGTGCAAGGGCTCTACAAGATCGGCGCCGCGACGCAGACCCTGCTCAACAGCGGCGCGACGCTCGCCGTCAAGGACGGCGGGAACCTCGGAGCGGTGATGGTCCGCGGCCGCATCGTGGGTCAGGCCCGCTTCTACTCCGTGCATGCGGTGAGCAAGGCGCGGATCGCGGCCTCGCTCGGGCCGGCGCTGGCCATGGTCGGTCTTCAGCTGATGCTGAGTGAACTCTCGGGCCTCGTCAGGACCAACCTCGAGGTGACAACTCAGGTCCTCACCGCCATCCGCAAGGATCAGTGGGCCGAGCTGACAGGGCTCGTCGCCGCCATCGACCGCGCGGTCGGCCAGGCGCGGGAGATCGAGTCGGTCCCGACGTCCTTGTGGGATGACGTCGCGGGCAACGGAGCGCTGCTGCAGAAGCAGCTCGAGCTCTACCAGGGGAACGTCCGCGACCACGTCAGCCGGATCGGTCGGGCCGACGCACGCAACCACCGCGAGTATCTGCAGACGAACGCCGAGGCGATCGCCTTCGACGTCCACGCCCTCCTGTCCTCCCTCAACGCATGGACCGGGTATCACGCGCTTCGTGCCGCAAGGGCGAGAGCAGCTGGGCGCGAAGACGCCGCCGAGGCGCAGTACGCCGAGGTCATCGCGCGCGACACCCGCAAGGAGTTCGACTCCGCTCTCGCCGAGGCGACGAGCCTCGTCGACGCGCTGACGCGGGAGCTGCGGATCACCACCGAACTCCGCGACCCCGACACCTGGCCGCTCTTGGGGAAGCGGAAGGACGTGAAGGCAGCCCGCGAAGACGCCGCCCGGCTTCTGGAGGCGATCGAGCCTCTTGCCAACACGCTCCATCCACCCGCCCCTCCGCTCGAGGCTCCCGGCGTCGTCTGCGCACCCGAATCGCTGGATCCAGAGCCGTACCTCCGCATTCTGCGATGGCTCTTCGAGGACGGCGAGGCCCTACGTGTTCTCGGTTTCCCCGACCAGCTCGAAACCCTCGACCCAATCTCCGCGATCGTCGGCGGAGCGATGGACAAGCTGGCGGGAGCAATGGACAAGACCACGGCGAAGACACTGGTCGCCGTCACGGATCGCCGCATCGTCATCGCGAAGACGAATGCGTTCCTCGAGCAAGCCGAGATCCGTCAAGACATCCCGATCGACCAGGTGCGATACGTCCGAGCGAAAACTGCGCAGGACAGAAGCTCACGTTCGGCGATCGACCTCATCACACGCGACGAGAACATCCGATGGCTCTTCCACTCCGACATCGACAACACTCAAGTGAACGCACTCGCCGCCGTGCTTGCCGAGTCGATGACGATCCCGGACGCTGAACGCGAGGAGCTTCAAGGGCGGCGCTACGCCTCCATCGAGGCGGCCGAAGAGAGCAACAGCACCGGCACGAGCTCCACCGAACCGACTGCACCCGAGGCCACGACCTGACCAGCAACCCACACTCGGGATGCGCGGTTCAGCACACCCATCAGCCCAGGTCCCGCGAGACGATCCGTCGCAGCCGCTCGAACCGCACGGAACCAACGAACTACGTCCAATAACGTCGATCCATGCCAACTGGGGCCAAGTGGAGCCAACAAGCTGAGCCTTGCTCTGCCAGCACTGTTCCAAAAGTTCCCTGACCAGCTCAAACAGAGAATCAGCACGTCAGCCGGTGCCATTCACCGCCGTTCGAAGCCGTCACACGTCGTTCAACTCCGCCGGCTGCTCCAGATCTGCTCCGGATACCGCAGCATGAATAGCCGCAGAGGCCGAACTCACCTGTCGGACACGCGCCTCCGACGTGTGGTGCGGAACCTCGGCCAGAGGCTGTGTCCGGCTCGCTGTCGTAGCCACTCGGCCGCCCTCCACCGGCTCGGCGCTAGCCTCTCGTCTCGACCCGGCCGTGTCGGACTGCGATCGGGCCGACCACAGCGACTCCGACCGGAGGGGACGACGAGTGGCGAAACCCGCGAGGCGCGTGACCGGTCGTTGGCGGATCGTGGAGATGGACCAGTGGGACCAGGACGCCATCGGCCTCGTCGAGCCTGGGTTCATCGAGTTCACGCGAGACGGGACCGGTGAGTTCGGCTTCATCGCCGTCAACGGGTGGATGGACTGCCGCTGGAGCGAGCGCGAGGGTCGACCCTTCGTCGAGTTCACCTGGGAGGGCAACGACGAGATGGACCAGGCCAGTGGGCGCGGCTGGGCCGTCCTCGCCGAAGACGGCACGCTCACCGGGCACCTGTTCCTCCACCTGGGAGACGACTCCGCCTTCCGCGCCACACCGTTCCCCGAGACCAGGGCGCGAGGCGGGCGTTGAGCGAGTACCAGTACTACGAGTTCGTCGCGCTGGACCAGCCGCTCGACGCGCAGGCGCAGGCCGAGGTCCGCGCGCTGTCCACCCGTGCGCGGATCACCGCCACCGGCTTCGTCAACGAGTACGAGTGGGGCGTCTTCCGCGGCGACCCGAATCGGCTGGTGGAGCGCCACTACGACGCGCACCTCTACCTCGCCGACTGGGGAACCCGACGCCTCCTGCTGCGCCTGCCGCACACCCTGCTCGACCTGGACACGGTCGAGCCCTACCTCGTCGACGAACAGGTCGAAGCTTGGACCACGGACACCCATCTCATCCTGGACCTGCACAACCACGACGAAACCGGCGACTGGGACTTCGAACCACAGGGAGCACTGTCCGCCATCGTCGGCGTGCGGAACGAGCTCGCCGCCGGCGACCACCGCGCGCTATACCTGGCGTGGCTGGCCGGATACGGCACCTGGGAACGCGACGAGGACGCCCTCGACCGCGACGCCGACGACGACCTGGAACCACTCGTACCCGCCGGACTGCGCACACTCACCGCGGCACAACGCGCCCTGGCCGACTTCCTCCGCCTCGACGACGACCTGATCACAGTCGCCGCCGAAGCGAGCCCACTGCTCACCAGGACCGCCGACTACGCCGAACACCTCGCCGCCTGGGTGGCGCAGCTACCCGGCACCGAGAAGGATCGCCTGCTGCTACGCGTCGTCCAGGACCAGGCCACCACCGTCCGGGTGGAACTGCTGCGCCGGTTCCACGACCGCACCGCCCCGCCCACCACCGCACCACGGCGCACAGTGCGCGAACTCCTCGACGAGACGGCGCGCAGGCGCGCCGAACGGCAGCAACGGGAAAAGGCAAAACGCGCCGAGGAAAAAGCCCGCCACGAGCGCGATCGAGCCCTCGCCCGCGAGCAGCGGCTGGATGAGCTGGCGCAGGACGAGCAAGCCGCCTGGGCACGCGTCGACGCCCTGATCGCCACCCGCAAACCCGCCGACTACGACACCGCCGTCACCCTCCTGGTCGACCTACAAACCCTGGCCGACCGCGACAACCGACCGCACGACTTCACCCGACGCCACACAGCCCTCCGACAGGCGCACAAGAACAAGCCCAGCCTCATCGCCCGCCTGGCACGCGCGAACCTGTGACCGGACCGACCCGTCACCGGATCACCCGCCCCGACCGCCGACCGCCACCCGCGCTGAAGATCCTGGGCAAAGCCCATGTCCAGGAAGGTGACCGCGGGCAGGGCGTCGAACTCCAGGAGCATGCGCTGACGATCAAACGCGAGATCGGCGACCGCCGGGGCGAGGCGGTCAGGCCAACGCGTTCGGCCCGAGGCTCCGGTGCGAGCAACACCGTAGTGTGAATGGCGTCAACAGGTGCCAGCCTCAACCGCCGAACACGCGGTCTCCACGCGCGGTGTGGAACTCGACTCGCACACGCAGCGCTGCGGCAAACCGCTCAGCCAACCGCTCACCTCGCTCGTGCCACGCCGCCGTGGTCGCCTCGTCAGGAAAGCCCGAGCTCTCCGGGTCGCTGCGGTTGTACACGGTCTGGAACTCGTCGTCCCACGCGTCGATGGCCTTGGCCAAGTCTGCCGGTGCACCGAACTCGGCCACGAGTCGCTCGGCAGAGCAGTTGTCGGAGATCATTTCGTCCGCGGTACTGACCCAGAAGGGGAAGCACTCCCACTCGGGCGCCACTCGGACCGAGATCAGTCGGCTCATTCTCCCATCCTCGGTAGTTCGGATCCGCCTCCGCGCGCGGGTCGGGTCGCGCGTCCTTGAACGGTGTGGTCGCACTGTGGATGTTGGCGCCGACGATGAAGCCGTTGTCGCCCACCGATACTGCGATGTAGTGCGTCTGGCCACCGTACTGGACCTCGAAGATCGATCGTCCGGGCGGCTTGCCCTGGTAGTAGCCCGTGCACTTGCCTTCAGTGGCTGCTCGGTGCACCACCTCGGCGATCTTTTCCTCAGGGATCCCTGCGGCGGTGAACTCCTCCTTGTGCTTCATCACGTGCGCAAGGCCGGACTCCTTGTTGGTACGCGGGTTGCCCCCTCCTTCCTCCAAGAAAGACGACCTTCCCGTTGGAGTCCCTGCCGTTCTCGACGATCCAAGTAGGCTTTGCCTGGCCCAATGCCGCGTGTCCAGGTGACGGCGATCATGTGCAGTGCGCAGTTGACCGCGCGGTTGCCACCGCAGTTGAGGCGCACCTTCTCCGGCGTGCTGCCCGACCAGACCGGATCAGAGCGGTTCCCGTGAACCGGGCGTAGGAGGCCTTCGACCGGAAGCGGTGCGCGCCGGCGGTCCCGCCGAGAATCACGTCGGACAGCACCCCGCAGCCGGGGATGCGCAGCAGGCCGGGCGCCAGGGCTCACACCCGGTCGCGCAGCTCGCGCTCCAGAGCGTTGATCTGCACGGTCAGCTCCCGGCAGCGTGCCACCATCTCCCGGGCGATGCGCGCCACCAGGCCGTCGACGTCCCTCAGCCGGGCCGCCAGGTCGTCCATCACGCAAGGGCGGCGGGAGCTGTGCAGCACAGCTTCGTCGCAACGACAGCTTCTGGAACTGCTCGGTGACAGCGCGGGAGACGTCGTCGGCGATGGACTGGACACGGCACAGGACGCCTTGGCGTTGTGCACGGTGCCCGCCAGGCGACTGACGGTTCTGTAGCCGCCTTCGAGGATCTTGCCGACCTCGCCCCACGACACCAGGCCTGCGACGAGGCCGACACATCCTCGACCACGACACCCCCAGACTGCGCCGCGCCTGCATCCTCGGTGGACTCACCTGCGAGCGCAGTCACACCGCTCGACCAACCGCGATGACCATTCGAGCGGCACAGCTCGCCGAACCGATGATGCTGCAGCCATCCGGCAACGGATTAGCACTCGAGCGTCCGGACCGAAAGTTGGAGCAAAGTCTCAACCGCTCGGCCAGCACCGACGCGTCCGGACAACCAGGTCGTCACAGGAAGCACCCAGTCCACAATGACTCCTTCATTGCCGTACCGTCGGGTTGAACCGGACGCTGACTACACTCGCGTCGCCATCTTCGTCAACTTCGACACTCAACCGGTTTGACCCAGGTTTCACGTAGAAAACTGCGGTTATGTCCCCGTTTGGGTCATGAGCAACCACTTGACCGGATGGAACCTCGAAACTTCCTTGATAGACGCAGCTCAATGCTTCATCCGGTCCGCCACCGTCTGCAAATTTCACTTCTACGACGCCATCGACGGCGTTGAGTACAGCAAGGTAGATCGAGTCACGCTCCACATCGATGCCCGATGTCGACGGATCCCAGTGATCATGGGCCGAAACACTACCTCTATCCCGGATGATCAGAAGACCGTGAGAAAAACTCATGGTGAACGATCCCAGGACACGCTCATGCCGCTCACTGCTCGACGGAGAAGTCATACCACTCCCGGTTGATTCCGTTCACCACGCCCCCTTGGGTGCGGGCACACTGCTTACATTGAGGGTAGGAGGTGAATGACCCTCGGCGCCCGCATCGCCACCCGGTGCTGATGCGGCCGCGGACACGGTATTACCGGGCTGGCCGACAGCCTGACACCGCTCTCCTGCGAAGCAGACATGTCGCTACTGTCCTCCGCCGGAAATCCGCCTACAAAATCGGGCGATTGACTCCAGGATCTCCTCGGCGGTCTTGGTCCACAGGAACGGGCGGGGATTGGCGTT
>NZ_JBVJVK010000079.1:0-35452 GCF_055603705.1 Actinosynnema sp. NPDC037264
GACGGGGTGACCGAGGGGGGGGGGGGGGGGGGGGCGGGGGGGGAGGGGGGGGTGGCCGCCCGGGGGGTGGGGGGGGGGGGGGGGGGGGCGGTTTTCCCCCCCCCCCAGCACCGACAACTTCAGGCTCGACGAGCCCGCGTTGACCACGAGCACGTCCATCAGTACGGCCAGGTCCAGTCGCGGATCTCGGGCAGGTCCTCGCCGTGCTCGCGGATGTAGGCGTGGTGGCGGGTGCGCTGGTCCTGCATGTGCTGGCGCAGGCCGGCGGCCTTGACACCCAGACCGGGGACGCGGTCGATGACGTCGATGACCAGCCGGTAGCGGTCCATGTCGTTGAGCACGAGCATGTCGAAGGGTGTGGTGGTGGTGCCTTCTTCCTTGTAGCCGCGGACGTGGATGTTGTGGTGGTTGGTGCGGCGGTAGGTCAGGCGGTGGATCAGCCACGGGTAGCCGTGGTAGGCGAACAGGACCGGTTTGTCGGGGGTGAACAGGGCGTCGAACTCGTGGTCGGGCATGCCGTGCGGGTGCTCGGTCTCCGGTTGCAGGCGGGCCAGGTCGACCACGTTGACCACGCGGACCTTCAGCTCGGGCAGGTGCTCGCGCAGCAGGGCGGTGGCGGCCATGACCTCCAACGTGGGTGCGTCGCCGGCGCAGGCCAGCACCACGTCGGGTTCGGTCAGGCCGTCGTCCGTGCCCGCCCACTCCCAGATGCCCGCGCCACGCGCGCAGTGCAGCGCCGCTTCCTCGGGGCTGAGCCAGTCGGGGGTGAAGTTCTTGCCCGAGACGATGACGTTGACGTAGTCGCGGCTGCGCAGGCAGTGGTCGGCCACCGACAGCAGGGTGTTGGTGTCGGCGGGCAGGTAGACGCGGACGACCTCGGCCTTCTTGTTCATCACGTGGTCGATGAAGCCCGGGTCCTGGTGGGAGAAGCCGTTGTGGTCCTGCCGCCACACGTGCGAGGACAGCAGGTAGTTCAACGACGCCACCGGACGCCGCCAGTCGATCTCGCGGTGCGTCTTGAGCCACTTGGCGTGCTGGTTGAACATCGAGTCCACGATGTGGGTGAACGCCTCGTAGCAGTTGAACAGCCCGTGCCGCCCGGTCAGCAGGTAGCCCTCCAGGAACCCCTGGCACAGGTGCTCCGACAGCACCTCCACCACCCGACCGTTGGTGTCCAGGTGCTCGTCGGTGGGCAACTTCGACGCGAGCCACTGCTTCGCGGTCACCTCGAACACCGCGTCCAACCGGTTCGACGCGGTCTCGTCCGGGCCGAACACGCGGAAGTTCCTCTCAGCCTCGTTGAGCGTCATCACGTCCCGCAGCATCCGGCCCAGCGCGCGGGTCGGCTCGGAGGTGGTGGTGCCGTGCTTGGTCACCTCCACCGAGTACGGGGTGGTGCCGGGCATCCTCAGGTCGCGCAGCAGCAGGCCGCCGTTGGCATGCGGCATCGAGCCCATGCGCAGCTCACCGCGCGGGGCGAGCGCGAGCAGCTCGGGTCGCGGCCGGCCGTCGGTGTCGAACAGCTCCTCGGGGCGGTAGGAGCGCAGCCACGCTTCCAGCTGCCGGAGGTGGTCGGGGTTGTCGCGCACACCGGCGAGCGGGACCTGGTGCGAGCGCCAGGTGCCCTCCACCGGCATGCCGTCCACTTCGGACGGCCCGGTCCAGCCCTTCGGGGTGCGCAGCACGATCATCGGCCAACGGGGACGCTCGGTGTCCCCCGCGCGGGCAACCTCCTGGATGCGACGGATCTCGTCGAACACCTCGTCGAAGACCTCCGCCATGCGCGGGTGCAGCACGGCCGGGTCGTCGCCCTCCACGTAGTACGGCGCGTAGCCGTAGCCGCGCAGCAACGAGTCCAGCTCCTCGTTCGGGATGCGCGCCAGGATCGTCGGGTTGGCGATCTTGTAGCCGTTGAGGTGCAGGATCGGCAGCACCGCGCCGTCGTGGGCCGGGTCGAGGAACTTGGTGCCGTGCCAACTCGCCGCCAGCGGCCCGGTCTCGGCCTCACCGTCGCCGACCACGCATGCCACGACCAGGTCGGGGTTGTCGAACGCCGCGCCGAACGCGTGCGCCAGGGAGTAGCCCAGCTCACCGCCCTCGTGGATCGACCCCGGCACCTCCGGCGCGACGTGGCTGGGCACGCCGCCGGGGAAGGAGAACTGGCGGAACAGCTTGCGCATCCCCTCGCCGTCACGCGGCACGTTCGGGTGCGTGTCGGTGTAGGAACCCTCCAGCCACGTGTTGGCCAGCAGCGCCGGTCCGCCGTGCCCCGGCCCGGTCACGAAGAGCACGTCCTGGGAACGGTCGTTGATCACGCGGTTCAGGTGGGCGTAGAGGAAGTTCAGGCCGGGCGTGGTGCCCCAGTGGCCGAGCAGGCGGGGCTTGATGTGCTCCGGGGTCAGCGGCTCGGTCAGCAGCGGGTTGTCCAGCAGGTAGATCTGCCCTGCCGAGAGGTAGTTCGCGGCCCGCCAGTAGGCGTCGACCAAGGACAAGTCCGGCGCGGTGTTCTCCGGCTGCTGCGACATCTCGCTCTCCTGACCAGGGTTGGGGGTGTTGGTTCCCAGCCTGGTTCCGCCGTCGGGCCGGCCCCAGTTCCGGGAGTCCCTGCCGGCCGGGACTTTGGTCACTGTCGACGTGCTCGGCGCGGAGAGGAGTCTGGAGGCATGAGCCACGTGCACGAGATCGTCAACATCCGGGTCGACCTGGCCACCGGACTGCCCGGCGAGGCCGCCGAGTACGCCCGCGCCAAGGTCGCCGCCATCGCCAAGTACGCCCCCGCCGACATCTCCTACGCCAAGGTGCGGCTGAGCACCGACGGGCCGCGACTGCTGGTTGCCCACGCGACGCTGGACGTCAACGGCACGCCGGTCAACGCCGACGCGACCGCGGAGACCTACCAAGAGGCCGTGGACCTGCTGCACGACAAGCTGCAGCACCAACTCGCCGACATGGGCCGCTGAACCCGTCGTCACGGAGCCGGTGATCCGGGAGCGCTGGACAGCTCCCGGATCACCGGCTCACTTGCGTCGCAACCACTTCTCCACTTCGACGACCCCGTAGGCGACGACGGCCAGCGCCACCACGGCCGTCCAGTCACGCCAGCCGATCGGCGCGGTGTGGAACAGGGTGTTCATGAACGACGCGTAGGTGAACAGCAGTTGGAGGGCGGCGGTGACGGCGATGCCGACCACCAGCCAGGGGTTGCGGCGGAAGCCGACGCGCGGCCGGAGGTCGCGCAGCGACCGGCAGTTGAACAGGTAGGCGATCTGGGCGGCCACGAAGACGTTCACCGCGACCGTCCGGGCCTGGTCCAGCGTGCCGCCGTGCAGGTGGAACGCGGCGAACGAGCCGGCCAGCAGCACGGCCGACACCAGCAGGATGCGCTGCATCAGGGCCCCGGTCAGCAGCGGCAGGGACGGCGGCAGCGGCGGGCGTCGCATGACGTTCGGCTCACGTGGTTCGAAGGCCAGCGTCAACCCGAGCGCCACGGCCGTGGTCATGTTGATCCACAGGATCTGCACCGGCAGGATCGGCAGGGCGGTGCCCAGCAGGATCGCGGTGAGGATGACCAGGCCCTCCGCCATGTTGGTGGGCAGGGTCCAGATGATGAACTTGCGCAGGTTGTCGAAGACCGCGCGCCCCTCCTCCACCGCGGCGCGGATGGACGAGAAGTTGTCGTCGGTCAGCACCATGTCGGCGGCCTGCTTGGCCACCTCGGTGCCGCCGCGGCCCATTGCCACGCCGATGTCGGCGCGCCGCAGGGCCGGGGCGTCGTTGACGCCGTCGCCGGTCATCGCGACCACGTGCCCGTCCGCCTGGATCTGCTTGACCAGCCTCAGCTTCTCCTCGGGTGACACGCGGGCGTGCACGGCGTCGTCGGGCAGGGAGAAGTGGGTGGCGATGGCGCGGGCGGTGCCGAGGTGGTCGCCGGTGATCATGCGGACCTCGATGCCCGCCTCCTGGCAGGCGCGGACCGCCTCGATGGCCTCGGGTCGAGGTGGGTCGTGCATCGCCTGCAGGCCCAGCGGCACGGCGCCGTGCAGAGCGTCCTCGGTCAACGGGCTGCCTTCGGGCACGTGCGCTCGCGCGAACGCCAGCACGCGCATCCCCTCGTGCGCGAGCTGATCGGCTTCGGTGTGGTCGGTGGAACCGGTGAACTCGAAGATCCGCTCCACCGCGCCCTTGAGGTAGACCACGCCGCCGGCGTGCCGGGTGGCCATGAACCGGCGTTGCGAGGTGAACGGCAGCTCGTCCACCCGTTCGGGCACGTCGTCGGGCGTCAGCCCGGCTTTGCGGGCCGACACGACCAGCGCCGCCTCGGTGGGGTCGCCGACGGCGGTCCACCGGTCGTCCTGGAGCACCAGGTGAGCGTCGTTGCACGCCAGCCCCGCCAGCAGCACGTCACGCACGGCCGGTGACGGCGGCGGGAACTCCCCCAGCGGCGAGTAGCCGATGCCGTCGACCTCCCAGCGCTGCCCACCGGCGACGACCTGGCGCACGGTCATGGCGTTGGCGGTGAGCGTTCCGGTCTTGTCGGTGCAGATGACCGTGGTGCTGCCCAACGTCTCCACGGCGGGCAGGCGGCGGATGACGGCGTTGCGCCGGGCCATGCGGGCGACGCCGATGGCCAGCGTCACCGTGACCGCCGCGGGCAGCCCTTCGGGGATCGCGCCGACGGCCAGGGCGACGGCGGCGGTCACCATCTCGGCGAACGGCTCGCCGCGCAGCACGCCGATCACGACGGTGACCGCGGCCAGGCCGAGGATGACGGCGGTGAGCAGCTTGCTGAACCGGGCGAGCTTGCGGGTCAGCGGCGTCTGCACGGTCGTGGTGGTGCCGACCAGTCGGTGGACCTGCCCGATCTCGGTGTCCGCGCCGGTGGCGACCACCACGCCACGCCCGCCACCAGTGGTGACCAGCGTGCCGGAGTAGGCCATGTTGGTGCGGTCGGCCAGCGCGGCGTCGTGCGGCACGGGCAGCGGGTCCTTGGCGGACGGCTGCGACTCACCGGTCAACGCGGACTCGTCCACGCGCAGCTCGCGCGTGCGCACGAGCCGCAGGTCGGCGGGCACCTGGTCGCCCTCCTCCAGCACCACGAGGTCGCCGGGCACGAGTTCGTCGGAGGTGATCCGCGCGGCGGTGCCGTCGCGGATCACCGTGGCCTCGGTGCGGACCATGGCTTCCAGGGCGTCGAGCGCGCGTTCGGCGCGAACCTCCTGCAGGTAGCCGACGATGGCGTTGACCAGCACCACGCCCAGCACCACCGAGGCGTCCACGGTCTCGCCCAGCACGGCGGTCAGCGCGGCGGCGGCCAGCAGCACGTAGATCAGCGGGTTGTGGAACTGGGCGAGCATCCGTCGCAGACGTCCCGGGCCGCGGCGTTCGGGCAGCTTGTTCGGTCCGAGCGAGGCCAGTCGCTCGGCGGCGCCGACGCCGGACAGGCCGGTGTCGGCGTCGGTCTCGGCCAGCAGCACGACCTCCTGCACCGGCAGGCCGTGCGGCGTGGCCTCGCGTTCAGCCGTGGTCGACGGCATGACGGGTCTCCGGGAAGCTGACGTCGACCACGCCCGGCACGGCGCCCGCGAGCACCGCGGCCACGTGCCGGTCGCGTTCGTCGTCCAGCTCGTCCACGATCGCCACCCGGCCGTCCACCGCGGACACCGTCCAGCGGTGCGGGTCGGCGTAGAGGCCCAGGCGGTGCCGGACCTCGGCGGCCAGGGTGCGGTCGTCGCGATTGATCGCCCGCAGCATGTCGCGGCGGGTGACGATGCCGACGAGCCGCTTGCCGTCGACCACGCACGCGCTGCGCACGCCGTGCTCCAGCATCCGCCTGGCCAGCTCCGCGACGTCCGTGCCGGGCGACGCGCCGGTGACCGGCTCGCTCATCACGTCGGCGACCGTCCTGCGCGGGACGGGACGCGCTCGTGACGGTTGCCCGTGCACCAGCGAGCGCGGGTCGACCGGCAGCCGGTCGCGCAGCGCGTCGGTCTCGGTGACCACGCCGACCAGGGTGCCGGCTCCGTCGACCACCGGCAGGGCGGTGAACCCCTTGGTGGCCAGCAGCGCCACGGCGTCACGCGCCGGCGTCTCGGGCGAGACGGTCACCACCTCGCGCGTCATGAGGTCGCGGACCCTCATCGCCCGGCCTCCTGTCCCGCGCGGACCTCGACCCCATCGTGCCGCTCGTCGTTCGGAGGAAGGACGACCACGGGCACGGTCGCGTGCCGCACGCAGTGCGCGCTGGTGCTGCCCAACAGGACGCGCCGCAGCCGGCTGCCGCTGTGCGAGGCCACCACCAGCATCGACGCGCCCCGCGCCTGTGCTTCCAGCGCCTCGGCGGCCGGTCCGCGCACGCAGTGCCGGATGATCCGCGGGAACCCCAGCCTGCCCACGGAGGCGGCGCGCAGCGCGTCCTCGACCAGCGCCTCCGACCGGACCCGCGCGTCCTGCTCGGACGTCATCGCCCAGTCGGCCAACGGCTCGTAGGCGTAGGCGTTGACCACGTGCAGCGGAAGCTCGCGCTGCACCGCCTCGTCCATGGCCCAGCGCAGCGCGCGGTCACCCGCGGGGGTGCCGTCGATGCCGACCACGATCGGACCTGCGTTCATGACTTCACCTCGTTCAACTCGATGACGATCTCCGGCGCTCGCCGGAGCGTGTTGTGGACGGTGCAGTGCTGGACCACGGCCAGCAGGGCGGTCTTGTGCCGCTCGGACAGCCCGGACGGCACGCGCACGGTCAGCCACACCTCGGCGACGCGGTCGAGCGGGTCGGACGCCGTCCGGTACTCGGCGGTCACCGCCAGGCCTTGGCGCGATCGGCCGTGGCGGTCGAGGAACCGGCCCGCGTAGAAGGCGGTGCAGGCGGCCATCGACGCGACCAGCATCTCGACCGGGCTCGGGCCCAGGTCGTGGCCGCCGGACGCCGCCGGTTGGTCGGTGCGGACCCGGTGATCACGCAGCCGGACCACGTACTCCTCACCGGACTCGTAGGTCACCTCGACCGGGGCGGTGGCGATGACGGTCATGGCGTCCTCCTCGGGTCGCGGAGCCGGCGCAGGAACGGGTCGACCGGCTGGGCGGGCGCGACGCGCACCCTCGCGTCCACGGCCAGCGCGCGGTGGTCGGTCAGGACGAGCGGGTTGAGGTCGAGCTCGGCGATCTCCGGGACGAGTTCGGCCAGTCGGCCGACCCGCAGCAGCACGTCCCGCACAGCCGCCTCGTCGTAGTCGGCGAACACCCGGCGTGCGGCGCGGAAGCCGTGCAGCAGGTCGTCCACGTCCGCCTCCGACAACGGCGCGAGCGCGGCGGCGCGGTCGTCCACCAGGTCGGTGTCCACCCCACCCAGACCGGTCACCACGAGCGGCCCGAACTGGGGATCGGTCACCACGCCGACGATCAGCTCACGCCCCCGCTCGGCCATGGGCTGCACGAACACGCCGTGCAACCGATCGCCGAACCGCTCGCGCAGCGACTCGAAGCCGTAGGTCACGGCGTCCTCGCCGGCCAGGTCGAGCAGCACACCGCCGCCCTCGCTCTTGTGCAGCAGCCCGCGTGCCACGGCCTTGAGCACGACCGGCCCGCCGAAGGACTGCTGCGCCGCCACCGCCGATTCGGCATCAGGCACCAGCACGCCGCCGAGAACGGGCAGCCCGAACGCGGTCAGCAGGCGCACCACCTGGTCGGGTTCCAGCCAGCCGCCTCCGGGCTCGGCGGTGAGGTGCTCGGCGACGACGGCTCGGGCAGTCGGCAGGTCGGTCCCAGGCAGCTCGGTCGGCCCCGGCGGCGGACGGCGCAACCACGCTGCGCGCTCGACCAGCGCGGCCAGCACGGCGGCGGCGCGGGCGGGTTCGGCGTAGCAGGCGATACCGTCGGCGCGCAGCGACACCGACCCGTCCTGGTCGGCGCTCACCGCTAGCACCGGCATGGCCGTGCGGTGGATGCCGCCCGCCGGGTCGCCCAACGAGGTGGGCACGGTGACCGCGATGACCGCGTCCACCGCCGGGTCGGCGACCAGGGCGTCGAGGCAACGGGCGAACGTCGCGTCGTCCACGACCGCCGTCGTGTCGACCGGGTTGTGCGGGCTCGCGGTGCCGGGAAGCAACGACGTGAGCGCCTCGACCGTGCCCGGGCCCAGGTCGGCGATGGTCAGCCCGTGGTGGACGCAGGCGTCCGCGGCCAGCACACCCAGCCCGCCCGCGTTGCCCAGCACGGCCACACCGCGACCGGCGGGCAGCGGCGTGGCGTGCAGCGCGGCCAGCACGTCGACCATCTCGCCGACGCCGTCCACCGCGATCACGCCCGCCTGCCGGAACAGCGCGTCCCGGGTTACCGCCGGGGTCGCGGTCGAGGCGGTGTGGGAGGCGGCGGCACGCTGACCGGCCTCGCTGCTCGCGGCCCGGATCGCCAGCACCGGCTTGCGGCGCGCCACCCGTCGGGCCAGGCGCGAGAACTTGCGCGGGTTGCCGAACGACTCCAGGTACAGCGCCACCGCCCGGGTCCGCTCGTCGCGCTCCCACCACAGCAGCAGGTCGTTGCCGGACACGTCGTACTTGTCCCCGGTCGAGACCAGCTGCGAGGTGCCCAGACCCAGCCGCCGCAGCCGCTCGGCCGCGGCGATCGCGACACCACCGGACTGGGTGACCAGGCCGATCCCACCCGGTTCCGTCCGGTCGCGGGTGAAGGTCGCGTCCAGCCTCACGTCCGGGTCCGTGCTGGACACGCCCACGCAGTTCGGGCCGACCATGCGCATGCCGTGCCGCCGCACGACCTCCAGCAGTCCGTCGGGATCGACGCCGGAGGTGATCACGACCAACGCCTTCACCCCACGCCGACCGCAGTCCTCGGCGACCCGCGCGACCGCCTCGGCGGGCACGCACACCACCGCCAGCTCGGGCGCCTCGGGCAGGTCGGTCACCCTCGGGTGGCACTTCACCCCCAACACCCGCCGGGCGTGCGGGTTCACCGCGTACAGGGCTCCGGCGTAGCCGCCGTCGAGCAGGTTGGCCAGCACCGCGTTGCCCACGGAGGACGACTTGCGGCTCGCGCCGACCACGACGACCGAGGCGGGCTCGAGGACCGCGCGCAGGCTGGCCACGTCGGCGGCCTGCTCGCGGTCGGCGACGGCCTCCAAGTACCGCTCACCGGGGTCGAGACCGAGGTCGACGCGCACCTCGCCGTCGGCCGCTGCGGACGTCCACACCAGACCGAGGTCGGCGAAGACCCGCAACATCTTCGAGTTCACCGCGAGCACGTCCGCGCGGAACCGCCGCACGCCACGCCGCCTGGCCAGTGAGACAAGGTGTTCCAGCAGCAGCGTGCCGACGCCGTGGGACTGCCGGTCGTGCGCCACCACCAGCGCCACCTCGGCCGTGTCGTCGTCCAGCAGGACGTAGCTCGCGGCACCCACCAGCACGTCCGAGTCGAGCGCCCCGATCACCACGTGCAGCGGCTCCCCCGGTGACGTCAGCCGAACGACGAACTCGTCCAGGTGGCGGGGCGCGGCGCTGAAGAACCGCAGGTAGCGGTCGTCCACCGGCAGGTCGCGGTGCAGCGCGAGCAGGGCGTCCGCGTCGGCCGGGCCCAGCTCGCGCACCGCCACCACCGACCCGTCCGCCAGCAACGCCCGGTCGACGTTCAGCGCGGCGGTCACAGCAGCGGTCCCGGCGTGATGACGGGCTTCGGGTCGACGTGCTCCGGCTTGGGCGCGCGCAAGACCACCACGGGGCAGGTGGCGTGGTGCACGCAGTAGGAGCTGACCGAACCGAGCAGGGCACCGCGGATGGGTCCCGCTCCCCTGCTGCCGACCACGAGCAGCGCCGCGTGCTCGGACGCCTTGGTCAGCACGTCGCGGGCGTCGCCCTCGGCGAGCACCGCGCGGACGTCGCCACCGGCCTCCGCCACGACCTCGTCGAGCACGTGCTGGTGCTCCTCGCGCAGCTTGTCGCGGTCCATCATGGCGGCGACGGTCGCCGACATCGGCCCGATCACCATGGCGTGGTCCACGTGCCAGGCGAGGACCGCCTCGACCGCGCAGCCGCGCAGCTTCGCCTCCTCGACCGCCCAGCCCAGCGCGGTCCGGCTGACCGGTGAGCCGTCCACGCCCACCACGATCGTCTCGTCCATGTCCCCTCCTCGGGTGTCGCTCCCAGCCTCCCGACGCGGGAACGGCCTGGTCAGTGGCCGCGGTCCCGTCAGCTCCGGGACCTTCGACCCTGAAGGCGGTGCGGGGTGGGCGGTGGTGCGCATCGGCCCCGACGGGTGGTGGCTTAAGCCCCTGTCGGTCAGGCCGGCGCAGGGCGAACGCTCCAGGTGAACGGAGAGGAGAAGGCCATGATCCTGGTTGGTGTGGACGGCTCGCCGGCGAGCCGTGCGGCGCTGCGCTGGGCGCTGGCGCAAGCGGTGAAGACCGGTGACACCGTCGAAGCGACGATGGCGTGGCTGCGCGAACCGGAGTTCGTGGCGGCGACGTCGATGGGCGTGCACCCGCACGCCGACACCCCTGGCCACCGGCACCCGGCGCGCGAGCTCCACGCGATCGTGCGGGACGTCCGTGCGACCGTGCCGGGCGCGCCGCCGGTCGCCGAGGTGACCATCACCGGTGACGCGGGCACCGCGCTGGCTCAAGCGTCCCGGCAGGCGGACCTGCTCGTGGTCGGCACCCACGGGCACAGCAGGCTCGCCGAGCTGGTCCTGGGCAGCGTGGCGGCGGACTGCCTGCGTCACGCGACGTGCCCCGTGGTGGTTGTGCCGCCCGCCCGGACCTGACTCCCGCACGGGCGCGTTCACGCGACAAGGGGACCGGTCAAGCGACCGGTCCCCTTGTCGCCGGCTCCTGCGTTCCTCACTCAGCCGTGGTCGGGCGGACCACCGCCAGCGGGCACGGGGCGTGACCAGGTCCAACAGCCGTCGGCGCAGACCCGGTGGGTCGGCGCTCGCCTGGAGGTCGAAGATCGAGGCCCGGATCTCCAGCACCGTCCGTCCTCGCACCCGCGCGCCACGCAGTCGGCCGCGATCTCGGAGTAGGTGCGGCCGCCGGTCGCCTTGGCGGTGTCAACGGCGATCACCATCGAGTACGCCCGCGCCTGGTTCCCGGTGCGCACCGGGGTGTCGGCGTAGTGGGCCGGCGCCTGCGTCGCCTCCCGGATCACTAGGAAGGGCCGCTCCCCCGTCGCACGCTCGGGCACTCGGACACCGATGCCGCCTCGTCGCACGCTCTCGCCTCCCGATCGGTCCGCCATCGCGGGCGTCAGGAGTCATCCGCCGCTGTCGCCGCTGTCGGAGGTCCCGGTCCGGGAGTGGCCACGGCCCTTGCGCACCCAGGACCTTCATCCCTGGGAGTGGCCCACCCGCGCGCGCATCCTGGTCTCGATGCCCGCAATGGTCGGGCGCGGACGTGCGAACGGGGTAGTCCAAGGTGACGACGAAGACGACGACACATTCGACCGAGGGGTCACCTCCTGCGGGAATCCGCACGTCACCGCCGATCACGGGGCGCGACACGGCCACGGCCGGTCGTCGCGCGCTGATGTTGACCGTGGCCACCCTCGGGTTCGTGGTGAACTTCTGGGCGTGGGCGTTGCTCAGCCCGCTCGGGCCGCTGTTCAAGGACTCGCTCGGGCTCAGCGCGTTCCAGCAGGCGTTGCTGGTGGCGGTGCCGGTGGTGGTCGGCTCCGTCGGGCGCATCCCGGTCGGGGCGCTGACCGACCGGTTCGGTGGGCGGGTGATGTTCCCGCTGGTGTCGGGGGTGACCATCGTGCCGGTGCTGTTCCTCGGCGTCTGGGGACACTCCTCGCTGCCGGCGCTGCTGATCGGCGGCTTCTTCCTCGGCATCGGCGGCACGACCTTCGCCGTCGGAGTGCCGTTCGTCAACTCCTGGTTCCCGCCGCGGCGGCGCGGACTGGCGATCGGCGTGTTCGGCGCGGGCATGGGCGGCACGGCGATCAGCGCGCTGACCACCGTCCCGCTGGTGGACGCGGACGGCATCGCGACGCCGTTCACCGTCACCGCCGCGGTGCTGGCGGTGTACGCGGTGATCGCGGCCTTGGTGCTGCGCGACGCCCCTGATCGGGTGATCCCCACCGAGTCGCTGGCGCGTCGGCTCGGGGGCACCCTCCGCCTGTCTGTGACCTGGCACGCCTCGGCGCTGTACGCGGTGGCCTTCGGCGGCTACGTGGCGTTCTCGGTCTACCTGCCCGCCTACCTCAGGACCGCCTACGGCCTGACCCAGTCCGACGCGGCCAACCGCATGGCCGGGTTCGTGCTGCTCGCGGTCGTGATGCGACCGCTGGGCGGGTGGCTGTCGGACCGGTTCGGCCCGGTGCGGGTGCTGGCCGGCTCGCTCGGCGTGGTGACCGCCGGCGCGGTGCTCCAGTCGTTCACGCCCGCACTGGTGCCGTGGGGCACGATCGCGTTCCTGTCCATGGCCGCCGCGCTGGGTGCCGGCAGCGGGGCGGTGTTCGCGCTGGTGGCACTGCTGGTGCCGGCGAACCGGGTCGGGTCGGTCACCGGCGTGGTCGGCGCCGCGGGTGGTCTGGGCGGTTTCGTGCCGCCGCTGGTGATGGGCGCGCTGTACGGCGCGGTGTCGTCCTACGCGCTGGGGTTGGTGGCGCTGGCCGCCGTGGCGGGCTCGGCGCTGCTGTTCACCGCGACGGTCGTCCACCGCGCTACGAAGAAGGGTTGAGCCGTGTGCCAGTACTGCGGTTGCGAGGCGGTATCCGCGCTCGACGAGTTGACCCGCGAGCACGACGACGTGGTGACCATGATCGGTGAAGTGCGCGCGGCGGGGGAACGGGGCGACGTGGCCGGAATGGCCGCGGTCGCGCGGCGGATGGCGCTCGTGCTCGGGCCGCACGTGGTGGTGGAGGAACAGGGCCTGTTCCCGCCGCTGGCCGACGAGTTCCCCGACCACGTCACCGATCTGGTGTCCGAGCACCGCCACGTCGAGGCGGTGCTCGCCGAGGCCGGCGCGAGCGTTCCCTCCGACCCGACGTGGCCGACCCGCTTGGCCGCCGCGCTGGACTTGCTGCGCGAGCACATCCTGGCCGAGCAGGACGGCGTGTTCCCCGCCGCATTGAGCAGGCTCGGCACCGACGACTGGGAAGCGGTCCAGGCGGTGCGCGACCGCGTCACACGCGGTGCCGGTGGCCGCTCGACCACACCGGACCGGACGGCGCCTCGTTAGCGCCCTGCGTCCACATCCCCGTCGCCCGCCACGCGGGCCGAGAAAGCGGACCGAGCGATCCTCCCGCGCGCACGGCGGGTTCGCTCAGCGGAGTGCGACGGTGAGCAGGACGGTGCTGTGGTGTCGCCGATACCGTCGCCGTCGTCCTCGATGCGGGCGGTGACGGCGACGGGGGTGGCGGTGACCTGGACGGTTGCCGTGGTGGTGCGGACGATCTCGGTCAGCGCCCGGCGCAGGCCGGGAGCGGCTTCGCTCTTCGGTGCGGGCGGGGAGTGCAGGTCGAAGATGGTTCCGCGGATGTCGCGAATCACCTGGTCGAGTTCGCGGACGGTGGCCACCATCCGGGCTTTCTGGTCGACGGAGGCGGTGGAGGCGATGTTGCTCAGCGACGGGCCGGCGGCGAAGACCTCTTGGATCACGTGATCGTGCAGCTCGCGGGCGATGCGGTCGCGTTCTTCCAGCAGGTGTAGCTCCTCGGTGTGGGCGCGGTGCTGGGCGAGCCGCTGCGCCGGCGCCGCCTGGGCGGAAAACGCGGCGAGCACGTCCAAGTCGCCCTGGTGGAAGCCGCGTCGGCCGGGGTTGTTCGCGACCAGCGGCACCCCGGTCGGCGGCCCGGCCAGGCGCCCCGAGCGGGGCGGTCATGCCGGGACCGAGCCCGGCGGTCCACGTCGAGGCGGGCGTGCCGCCGCGCTCGTCGGTTCCGACGTCGTCACCGAGGAGCGCTCGGGCACGGGCCATGACGTGCCCGCACAGCGAACCGTCGGCAGGCAGCTCCCGTCCCGGAAGGTTCGCCGTGTCGCCACCGGCGGCGGCGTGCACGGCCAGCGCTCCCGGCTCGTCCTTCGGGAGCACGACGGCGGCGAGGTCCGCGTGCGCGATGGTGTGAACCCGGTCGGCGATCAGGCGCAGGAAGTCGTCGGTGTCGGTGCGCTCCATCATGGCGGTCCATCGCGCAACCGCGACCAACGTCGGCGCGTCGCTCGCTGTGACCGCCGACGCACCGGAACGCGTTCGGTGCCGTCGCGCCTTGCAGACCCGGGATTCTCGACCCTGTCCGGTAGCAGGCGCCGCGCATCCTGGAGGGGTGACTGTTACCCCGGAGCCACCTGCGGCCGCCGTGCCGGATCGACAGCAACTCGAGGTCCTCGACCGTGACCCGGTGCATGGAGCTGCTCAGGTCGGTTCGCTTGGGGCGCTTGGTCTCCACTGAGGACGCCACGCTCGCGGTGCGGCCGGTCAACTCCCGCACGCACCGCGAGCAGGTGGTAATCCGCGTCGCCGGTGGCGCGAAGTTGACCGGGCGGCGCCTGCACCCGCCGTTGAACGTCGCCCCGGCCTGATCGGGCCGGGCGTCCGTCCGGCCCTGCGTTTCCCCAGACCGTCCGGTGTGCCCGCCTCGTCACGCAGTCGCACATCGACGTTCCTCTTGCGGTGGCAGCGGCCCACGCCGCCACCGCGGCATCCCCGGGCCGGAGGTCCCGTGGTGAAGGCCTCGGCGCAGTGGGCAGGCGCAGGCGGCCTTCTCGGCACGGGCTGGAGTCGCACGGCGAGTCTCGGCGGGGTCCGCTCGCGATGCGTGAGTCCTCTCCTCCAGCGCCGGCCGAGGCAGCGACCCGCCAGGAATGCCGGCCGTCGTCGGCGAGACCCGCGGAACTCTTCCCAGTGAACGCGGTCTGCTCCGGCTCGACGGCACGCACACCGTTGTTCTCGGCGGCGACCACCGCCGGCCGTCCGAAGGCACGACGCGTTGTGCCGCCGGTTCGGAACGGACCTCCTGTCGCCCGCGCGGCCCGCCGGTGGTCATGCCCCGGTCCGGCAGGTGGTGCCCGGGTGAGCGGTTGCGAGCTCTCAAGGGACGAACGTCACCGCGACCCGGGACGTTCGACTGGTGAGCGGCCGGCGACTCCCGATGATCCTTGGTGATGCCTGACCGGTCCCCCACCTTCGTGGTTCTGGTGTCCGAACTCGGGTGTCGTCCAGCAGGATCCACTCTAAGGAGCTGTGTGACCGTGTCCCCCCTCCCCGACCCCGCAGGGCTTGGGAACGATCACGTTCCCGGCCACGGCGCACTGCTCGGCGTCCGGCGCTTCCTGACCGGGGAGACGGTCGGCGATCACGGGCGGACCCTGCACCAGATCGACTCCGGAGCCTGGGAGTCGTTCTACCGCGACCGGTGGAGCTACGACCGCGTCGTGCGTTCCACCCACGGCGTGAACTGCACCGGCTCGTGCTCCTGGAACGTCTTCGTCAAGGACGACCTGATCACCTGGGAGCACCAGGCGACCGACTACCCGACCACGGGTCCGGACAGCCCGGACTACGAACCGCGCGGCTGCCCTCGCGGCGCGTCCTTCTCCTGGTACGAGTACTCGCCCTCCCGGGTGCGGCATCCCTACGTGCGTGGTTCCCTGATCACCATGTTCCGCGCCGGTCTCGCGCGGTTCGGCGACCCCGTCGCGGCGTGGGCCGACATCGTCGAGGACCCCCGCAAGGCGGCTGCCTACAAGGGCCAGCGCGGCCGCGGCGGGTTCGTGCGCGCCTCCTGGGACGAGGTGACCACCATGGTCGCCGCCGCGCACGTGCACACCACCAAGACCTACGGGCCCGACCGCGTCGTCGGGTTCTCCCCGATCCCCGCGATGTCGATGGCGTCCTTCGCGGCGGGCACCCGCTACCACGCGCTGATGGGCGGCACGTTGCTGTCGTTCTACGACTGGTACGCCGATCTGCCGATCGCCTCACCCCAGGTCTGGGGCGACCAGACCGACGTCCCCGAGGCCGCCGATTGGTGGAATGCCACCTACCTGGTCATGTGGGGTTCCAACATCCCGGTCACCCGGACGCCGGACGCGCACTTCCTCGCCGAGGCCCGCTACCGGGGGACCAAGGTCGTCGCGGTCAGTCCCGACTACGCCGACAACGTGAAGTTCGCCGACGACTGGCTGGCCCCGCACCCTGGCACCGACGGGGCGCTGGCGATGGCCATGGGTCACGTGGTGCTCACCGAGTTCTTCGCGAACCGGCAGGTGCCCTACTTCACCGACTACGTGCGGTCCTACACGGACCTGCCGTTCCTGGTCACGTTGCGGGAGCGGGAGCCGGGCGTGTACGTCGCCGACCGGTTCCTCACCGCCGCGGACCTCGGCGACGACGGCCCCGGCGCCCGGCACAAGACGGTCCTGCTCGACGGCGCGTCCGGCGAACCGGTGGTGCCGGGCGGGTCGCTGGGGTTCCGGTACGGCCCCGAGGGCGAGGGGCGGTGGAACCTCGACCTCGGCGACGTCGTGCCCGCGCTCGGCGTGCTCGACCACGCCACCGGGCAGGTCGCGGTCGACCTCGCCCGGTTCGACATCGGCGAGACGGAGGGCGGGGCCACCATGCGCCGCGGCGTCCCGGTGACGCGCGTCGGCGACCAGCTCGTCACCGGCGTCTTCGACCTCCTCATGGCCCAGTACGGCGTGCTGCGCCGTGGCCGGGACGGTGACCTGCCCGGCGAGTGGCCCGCCGGTTACGACGACGCGGAATCCCCGCACACCCCGGCCTGGCAGGAGCGGATCACCGGTGTGCCCGCCGCGCTGGCAGCCAGGATCGGGCGCGAGTTCGCCCGCAACGCCGAACGCAGCCGCGGTCGCTCCCTGATCGCGCTGGGCGCCGGCGCGAACCAGTGGTTCCACTCCGACATGACCTACCGCGCGTTCATCGCGCTGGTCACCCTCACCGGCTGCCAGGGCGTCAACGGCGGTGGCTGGGCGCACTACGTCGGTCAGGAGAAGGCCCGGCCGATCACCGGGCAGCAACACATGAGCTTCGCCTTCGACTGGCAGCGCCCGATGCGCCACCAGGCCAGCACCCCGTTCTGGTACCTGCACACCGACCAGTGGCGCTACGAGAAGGTGCCCGCCGACGAGCTGGCGTCCCCGTTGGGGCAGGGCCTGCTGGCGGGCATGACCTTCGCCGACACCGTCGCGGCCGCCCAGCGGATGGGCTGGTCACCGGGCCACCCGGCGTTCGACCGCAACCCGCTCGACCTCACCGACGAGGCCGCCGCCGCGGGTGTGAGCACGGCCGAGCACATCGTCGCCGAGCTGCGCGCCGGGCGCCTCAAGGCCGTCGCCGACGACCCCGACGACCCCGCGAACTTCCCCCGCTGCCTGACGTTGTGGCGGGCCAACCTGCTCGGTTCGTCCGGCAAGGGCAACGAGTTCTTCATGAAGCACCTGCTCGGCGTGGACTCACTCGCATCGGCGGAAGAGTGCGGGCCGGGCGAGCGGCCACGGGACGTGGCGTGGCGGGACGCGGCGCCGACCGGGAAGCTCGACCTGCTCACCGCGATCGACTTCCGGATGACCAACACCGGCCTGCACTCCGACGTCGTGCTGCCCACGGCCACCTGGTACGAGAAGCACGACATCTCCACCACCGACATGCACCCGTTCGTGCACGCCTTCTCCCCCGCGGTCGCCCCGCCCACCGAGGTGCGCACCGACTACGACGCATTCCTCGCGATCGCCGACAAGGTCAGCGAGCTGGCCGTCGCCCACCTCGGGACCCGCCGCGACGTGCTGGCCGCGCCGCTGCAGCACGACACCCCCGACGAGCTGGCGACGCCGTCGGGCCGGGTGCGGGACTGGAAGCGCGGCGAGTGCGAGCCGGTGCCGGGCGTGACCATGCCGAAGCTGGTCGAGGTCGAGCGCGACTACACCCTCATCGGCGCGAAGATGCGCGCGGTCGGCTCGCTGCTGGACAAGCTCGGCACCACGACCAAGGGCATCACGGTCGACGTCACCGCGGAACTCGAGTACCTGCGCCACCAGAACGGCGTCGTGCCCGACGGCCCGCTCGCAGGCAGGCCGTCACTGTCCACGGCGGACCGGATGTGCGAGGCCATCCTCGCCCTGTCCGGCACGACGAACGGCCGCGTCGCGCGCGAAGGCTTCCGGCAACTGGAGAAGCGCACCGGACAGCGGTTCACCGACCTGGTCGAAGGCCACGAGACCGACCACGTCACCTACGCGGCCACGCAGCAGGCGCCGCAACCGGTGATCACCAGCCCGGAGTGGTCCGGCTCGGAGACCGGCGGGCGCCGGTACTCGCCGTTCACCATCAACGTCGAACGCCTCAAGCCCTGGCACACCCTCACCGGCAGGCAGCACTTCTTCGTCGAGCACGACTGGGTCGCCGAGCTGGGCGAGCACCTTCCCGGCTACCGACCGCCGCTGAACATGGCGCGGCACTTCGGCAAGCCCGGCGACGTGGCCGACGGCGGTGTCACCGTCCGGTTCCTCACCCCGCACGCGAAGTGGTCGATCCACTCCATGTACCACGACAACGAGCTGATGCTCGCGCTCTCACGAGGCGGTCCGGTGATCTGGATGAGCGTCCAGGACGCCGCCAAGATCGGTGTCGCCGACAACGACTGGGTCGAGGCCGTCAACCGCAACGGCGTGATCGTGGCCCGCGCCGTGGTCAGCCACCGGATGCCGGAGGGCACGGTGTTCCAGTACCACTCGCCGGAACGCACCGTGAACGTGCCCAAGACCGAGACCGGGGGCAAGGGCAAGGGCAGGCGCGGCGGCTACCACAACTCGATGACCCGGCTGCTCGTCAAGCCGACGCACCTCGCAGGCGGCCACGCCCAGATGACCTACGCCTTCAACTACTACGGCCCCATCGGCAGCCAGCGCGACGAGATCACCGTGATCCGCCGCCGCACCCAGGAAGTGGAGTACTGACATGCGCATCCGCGCCCAGGTTGCCATGGTGATGAACCTCGACAAGTGCATCGGCTGCCACACCTGCTCGGTGACCTGCAAGCAGACCTGGACCAACCGCGAGGGAACCGAGTACGTCTGGTTCAACAACGTCGAGACCAAGCCGGGCATCGGCTACCCCAAGCACTACGAGGACCAAGAGCGCTGGAAGGGAGGCTGGCAACTCGATGCCAAGGGGCGTCTGGTGTTGCGCTCCGGTGGGCGGATCAAGCGGCTGTCCCGGATCTTCGCCAACCCCGACCTGCCGACGCTGGAGGACTACTACGAGCCGGCGACGTTCGACAAGGACGTCCTCGTGTCCGCACCCGCCGGGCTGACCGACACCCCGGTCAAACAGCCCCGGTCCGCCCTCACCGGCGAACCGATCAACCTCGAGTGGGGTGCCAACTGGGAGGACGGTCTCGGCGGCGCCCACGAGCGAGCCGCCACCGACCCGAACATCACCGCGATGGCTCCCGACGCGGCGGCGCGGGTGAAGTTCGAGTTCGAGAAGACCTTCATGTTCCACCTGCCGCGCATCTGCGAGCACTGCCTCAACCCCGCCTGTGTCTCGGCGTGCCCGTCGGGCGCGATGTACAAGCGCGAGGAGGACGGCATCGTCCTGGTCGACCAGGACCGCTGCCGCGGCTGGCGCATGTGCGTGACCGCCTGCCCCTACAAGAAGGTCTACGTCAACCATGCCACCGGCAAGGCGGAGAAGTGCACCTTCTGCTTTCCGCGCATCGAAGCCGGGCAGCCCACCATCTGCTCGGAGACCTGCGTCGGCCGGCTGCGCTACCTGGGTCTGGTCTTCTACGACGAGGACGCCGTGCTCGCCGCCGCATCGGTGCGGGACGAGCGGGAACTGCTCGCCGCGCAGAGGAAGGTGTTCCTGGACCCGCACGACCCCGAGACCGTGCGCCTGGCCACCGAGGCCGGACTGCCGGAGGAGTGGGTGCTCGCCGCGCAGGCATCGCCCGTGTGGCGGCTGATCAGCGACTACCGGATCGCACTCCCCCTGCACCCGGAGTACCGCACCCTGCCGATGGTGTGGTACGTCCCGCCGCTCTCCCCGGTGCTGGACGCGGTCGGTGCCGCGGGTCGCGACGACACGGACGCCGACGACGTCTTCCACACCGTCCGCGACCTGCGGATCCCCCTGGAGTACCTCGCCGAGCTGTTCACCGCGGGGGACGCCGACGCGGTGGCCGGTGTCCTGATGAAGCTGGCCGCGATGCGTTCCTACATGCGGGCCAGGACCCTCGACGGCACCGTTGCCGAAGAGCTGTGCGAGGCGGTGGGCATGCCGGGCGCGGAGATCGAGGCCATGTACCGGCTGCTCGCGATCGCCAAGTACGACGAGCGCTACGTCATCCCCGCCGCGTACGCCAAGGACGCCGCCGCGCTGGAAGCCCAGGCGGCATCCACTTCGGACTGCTCGCTGGACTGCGCCGGTGGTCCCGGGATGACCGAACCCGCCGCCGCCGAGCGGTTCCACCTCGTGGCCGACGGCGACCAGACCCGCCCGGGGCGCAGGGGCCTGTTCGCCCGCCGCGGCGACGGCAGGCTCGGCCTGTCCATCGATCCGACTGGAGAACGCTCGTGACCCGACAGTCCGGCGTGGCCGGAGCGGACCGATCCCGGTTGTTCGGCCTCGCCTCGGCACTGCTCACCTACCCCGACGCCCGGCTGCTCGCGGCGGGGGACGAGCTGCGCGCCGCCGTCGGCGAGATCGCCAACGACGAGGTGCGGGCGCGGCTCGCGGCGTTCCTCGACTGGTTCCTGGTCACCGACGCGATCGAGGTCGAGACCCACTACGTGCACACCTTCGACCTGCGCCGCCGCTGCGGGCTGTACCTGACCTACTACCTCCACGGCGACACCCGCAAGCGCGGGATCGCCCTGCTCACCCTCAAGCAGCGCTACCGCGCCCACGGGTTGCGCCTGGCCGAGGGCGAGCTGCCCGACCTGCTGCCGGTGGTGCTGGAGTTCGCCGCCGTCGCGGGCCCCGGCGACGGCGAGGCACCGCTGCGCCAGCACCGCCGCGGGGTGGAGCTGCTCCGCGCCGCCCTGGACGAGAACGGATCGCCCTACCGGCACCTGCTCGAGGCGGTCGTCACCGCACTGCCGCCCCTGACCGAGATCGACCGGGACGCGATCCGAGCGCTCGCCGAGGACGGCCCGCCCGTGGAGTCCGTCGGCCTGGCGCCCTACGGCACGGATGTCGAGTCGATCGGCTTCGGCCCGGACTTCAGCACCGACACCGGCACCGACCTCAGCGTCGGACCGTGCGCGCACGCCCGCCCTTCGATGGAGAGTGCCCGATGAACACGCTCGTCTGGATCGTCGTCCCCTACGCCTGCCTGGCGGTGTTCCTCGTCGGCCACGCGTGGCGGTGGCGGCGCGACCAGTTCGGCTGGACGACCCACACCAGCCAGCTCCTCGAAAGCCGCATCCTGCGGCTGGGCTCGCCGCTGTTCCACCTCGGCGCGTTCGGCGTCATCGGCGGCCACGCCATGGGCCTGCTCGTGCCCGCCTCGCTGACGGAGAAGATCGGTGTCTCCGAGCACCTCTACCACGCGACCGCGGTGTGGGGAGGCACCATCACCGGCCTCGTGCTCGTCTCCGGTCTCGCCCTGCTGATCGCCCGCCGCTTCGTCAACGGCCGCGTCCGCCGCGTCACCACGACGATGGACAAGGTGCTCTACGTGGCGCTGGCGGTGATGGTGGTGCTCGGCATGACCGCCACCGTCGGGACCAACCTGCTCGGCGACGGCTACGACTACCGCGAGACGATCGCCGTCTGGTTCCGCGGCATCTTCTGGTTCTCCCCCGAGACCCACCTGATGACCGAAGCGCCACTGGTCCACCAACTGCACGCGATCGGCGGTTTCCTGTTCCTCGCGCTGTGGCCCTTCACCCGGCTGGTGCACGTGTGGTCGGCGCCGATGGCCTACCTGTGGCGACCCTACGTCGTCTACCGTGCCCGCCGGGGGTCCCCGACCGCTGCCGCTCCGAGCCCGGCCACCGTGCGGGACCGCGGCCTGCACGACGTCCGACGCTGACTCCGACCGCACCCGATGATTGGCCGCACCGTGCCCGTTCCCACCCCGGGGCAAGCCCCGCCGGAGCTGATCGGCAAGACGGTCGGTGACGTAGTGGTGCGACGACCGAAGACCTTGCCGGTCGACGCCTCCGTCGACCAGGCCCGCGCCTGCTTCGCCGACGACCACGTCCACCTGCTCCTGCTCACCGAGTCCGGACGCCTCATGGGGACCCTCGTGCGAACCGACCTGCCCGACAACCTCGACGACACCGACCTCGCGCTGCCCCACTCCCAGGTGTCCGGCCGGACGGTCCCGGCGGACATGCCCGCCGAAGAAGCCTACGAGCTCCTCACGACAAGCGGGCAGCGACGCCGCGCCGTGGTCGACGACAACGGCACCCTGATGGGCCTGCTCTGCCTCAAACGCCGACTGACCGGATTCTGCAGCGACGCCGACGTCGCCGCGCGGGCTGCCGAACGCGCCACCCGACCGGGGAAGTCCCGCCTGCAGTGGACGGTTCAAGAGAGATCAGCAGGGACACCAGGACCGTGAGAGCCGGCGCACCGGAGAGCGGTCGGGATCCCTGTGCGTTCCGCGCGAGGTCACGTTCCGGGCAGGCCGGTGCCCGGTGGTCGAAGGTCCGGGTCGGTTCGGGACGTTGGGCCCTGCTGGATCACCTCGCCGCTGATCCAGCATGGTGGACGTGATGCTTCCTTCGGCACCAGCGAACGGTTCGTGGCTCGATGACTCCATCGGTTGATCTGATGGCGCCGAGTGCGGCGCCGTCCCGGTCGCGGTTCAAGGGTCCACTGGTGGTGTGGGGCAACGTGTTGGTGCTGGGGTGGTTGGCGGTCGCCGTGGCGTTGCTGGTCACCCACGAGCGGTTCGGGTTGCCGGGGTGGGTCGCGGTGCACGCGTTCCTGCTCGGCTGCGCGACCAACGCGATCGTGGTGTGGTCGGAGCACTTCGTGGTCGCGTTGTGCCGGGCGCCCGCTCCGCCGGAGCGCCGAATGAGGCTCGGGTTGACCGGGCTGAACCTCGCGGTCGTGCTGGTGTTGGTCGGTGTCGTGGTCGACGCGCACTGGCTGTCGGGTACCGGCGCGACCGCGGTGACCGTGATCGCGGTCGTGCACACCGTCCACCTCGTGCGGATCCGACGGGCGGCGCTGCCCAACCGGTACAGCTACCTCACCGGGTACTACTCGGCGGCATCAGCTGCGCTCGCGGTGGGCGCCACGCTGGGCGGTGCGCTGACCGCCGGCGGGCTGGAGTGGTACGCGCAGCTGTGGGGCGCGCACGTGCACGTCACCCTGCTCGGTTGGCTGGGGCTGTCGGTGCTCGGGACGATGGTCACCCTCGGTCCGACCGCACTGCGCACTCGCATGCCCGACAACGCCCGGCAGCGGGCCCAACGGACCTTGTGGTTGCTCATCGCGGGATTGACGGCGGCCGCGGCCGGGTTCGTGGTCGGGAACGTGTGGGTCGCGGTCATCGGGTTGCTGGCGTATGCCGGCGGTGTCGGCATGGCGCTGGTGCCGTTCGGGGCCGCGTTGCTGCGTGCTGCGCCTCGCTGGTCCGCCCCCTGGCAGCTGGCGGCCGCGCTGTGCTGGTTCTTCGCCGCGCTGCTGACCGAGGCCGGTACCCTGCTGGACGGCCGGTCGCTGGACGGTGTGTCCGCCGCCACCGGTCGGGTGCTGCCGATGCTGCTGGTCGGGTTCGGGGCGCAGGTGTTGACCGGATCGCTGACCCAGTTGCTGCCCGTCGTGCTCAGCCGCGGGCCGGCCGAGCACAAGAAGGTCGTCGCGGTGCTCGATCGCGCGTGGCTCCCCCGTGTGGTGAGCGTGAACGTCGCGGTAGCCCTGGTCCTGACGGGTTTCCCCGCTCTGGGGTGGGGGCTGGCCGCAGTCGGCTTCGGGTGGTTCGCGGTGCTCGCGCTGGCGGTGGCCGTGCCAGTCGCCGCGCACGGGGCGTTGCCACCGACGGTCAGCGGCACGGTTCCGGGACTCGCGGTCGGACTGGTCGCGGTGCTGACGGCGGTCGGGTTCGCGGTCAGCGGCGGCCAGGAGGCGGTCGGCGCCGGAGTGGTGCGCACCGTCGACGTGGAGCTACGGGACATGCGGATCACACCGTCCGCAGTGGTGGTGGATGCCGGCACCCGCGTGCTGTTGCGGGTGACCAACACCGACGCCGTACCGCACGACCTGCGGCTCGCCAACGGCGTCCGCACCGACCGGTTGGCCACCGGGGACACCCAGGAGATCGACGCCGGCGTGATCAACGGCGAGCTACCGGGCTGGTGCACGGTCGCCGGGCACCGCATGGCCGGCATGACCATGACCATCAGCACGAACAGCGCGCCCGGCGACGCCGGTGCGAACCGCAACGGTGGGCACTCGTCGCACTCCGCCTCCGACGGCACCACGGGCAACGCGCCGAGCGCCGGCTGGAAGCCCTGGGACGCGACGTTGCCGCCCTCGTCGTCCGACCTCGTGCACCAGGTCGAACTGCGGGTCACCGAGCAAGAGGTGGAGGTCGCACCCGGCGTCCGGCAACGCCGATGGACCTTCGGCGGCACCGCTCCCGGTCCGGTGCTGCGCGGCAAGGTCGGCGACCGGTTCGAGATCACCCTGGTCAACGACGGAACCATCGGCCACAGCATCGACTTCCACGCCGGTGCCCTCGCCCCCGAGGAGCCGATGCGCACGATCGAACCCGGCGAGCGACTGGTCTACCGGTTCACCGCCCAACGGGCAGGCGCTTGGCTGTACCACTGCTCGACCGCACCCATGTCGCTGCACATCGCCAACGGCATGTACGGCGCGGTCGTCGTCGACCCACCCGACCTGCCACCCGTCGACCACGAGTACGTCCTGCTCGGCGGTCAGCACTTCGCCGGTGAACCCGGGAGCGACGAACAGACCGCCAGGATCGCCGACGGGCGGCCGGACGGCTGGCAGTTCAACGGCATGACCAACCAGTACGACCACGCGCCCCTCACCGCCGGGGTCGGTGAGCGGGTCCGGTTCTGGGTGGTCAACGCCGGGCCCGGTGACCTGCTCAGCTTCCACGTCGTCGGCGGCCAGTTCGACGCCGCCTACAAGGAAGGCGCCTGGACGCTGCGCCCCGGCACCAGTGGTGGCGCGCAGGCGCTGGACCTCGCACCCGCCCAGGGCGGGTTCGCCGAACTCACGTTCCCCGAGCGCGGCCGCTACCCGTTCGTCGACCACGACATGCGCCACGCCGAACATGGCGCCCACGGCTTCGTGGAGGTCGTCCCGTGATCGACATCTGGACCGTGGTGCGCTTCGTGCACGTGACCGGCGCGGCGCTGTGGGTCGGCGGCCAGTTGACCGTCCTGCTGATCGTGCTGCCACCGGTGCGGCGGCTGCTCGGGCTGACCGAGCGGGCGAGCGTGCTCAAGGCCGTGGGACGGCGGTTCGCCGTGATCACCACGGCTGGGTTCGTGCCGGCGCAGATCGCCGGCGGTTGGCTGTTGGCCTGGCATCGTGGTGTGACCTGGCAGTCGCTGACCGAGCCCGGCTACGGCCGGGTCCTGGTCGCCAAACTCGTGCTGTTCGCACTGGTGATGGTGGCCGCTTCCCTCCACGGCATCGCTCAGAGCCGAGGCCGGCCCCAACTCGCCCGCGCGATGTCCACCGCCGCGCTCACCGGCTCGCTCGGCGTCGTATTGCTGGCGACCGGCCTGGTCGAGCGATGAACTGGCCGTATCCCGAGGGCAGCGCAGGCGACGTAGCGGTCCGGCAGCCGCCGCCTTGGGGACGGAGGTCCCGGCCCCATGAGGACGTCCGCAGGCGTCGCCGCCCGTGGGACCGCGCTTCCCTGGACGCATGCGGAAGCTCGCCGTCGCCACCGGTGACGAAGCCGTTGCCGACCTCTGTGGCGTTCCCATCCTGATCGGCGAGAACGCCGGCGGATTCCCTACCCGTGGGAGTCGAAGGTCCCTGTGCCGTCGCGCGGTCGAAGAGCAGGCTCGAAGCACCATCGAGAGAGGCCCACCATGACCACCGCACTCGACAATCGAGCACCACGTCGACCCCGGTGACGGCTGAGCACGAGGTATCCCGACCAACTGGAGAACCCGATGAACACGACCAAGGAGTGGCGCGTCGACATCACCATCGACGAGCACGACGAGAAGACCAGGGCCAAGGCCCGCCTGCGCACACGGGACGACACCCACCTGGTCGGTGTCGGCACCGCGAGGCTGAACCCGGCCGACACCGACGTCCCGGAGATCGGTGACGAGCTGGCCACCGCGAGGGCGCTGTCCAACCTGGCGCACAAGCTCCTCGACGCCGCGACGGCCGACATCGAGGGCATCACCCACAAGCCGGTCCACCTGCCCGGTTGACGCTCGCCTGCGCGGAGAAGCGCTCGTCGAGAAGGTGGAGGAACTGCTCGACGAGGGCAACACCCGGCACCTGGTCATCAAGACCGACAAGGGCCACACCGTGATGGAGATCCCCGTGACGGCAGGCCCAGCCGATCGACCGGGGCGTGCGGTGCCGCCCAAGGGGCGGAGGCTGCGGTTCGACCAGGGACGGGACGCTCGTCCTGCGGGGCCCGCGGACTCCGTCCCCGGCCCGGACTCGGGCGATCGACGGTAGGAGACAGCGACACCGGGTGCGATGGAGGTCTGACCTGCCGAGCGCATCGACGCGACCGGCCGTCACGTCGGCCGGGAGTGCCGGCTACCTGATCGGTGTGCTGGTCAACGTGGCCCTGCGGTCCTGATCAACGTGTCGCCGGGGTGGCGTGCCGACCCGCTCCTCACCGAGGAGGCTCTCGACGTGGTGGTGTGGGTCGATATCGGCCTGGCTGTCGGCGTGGTGGTCAACACTGCCTGCCTGCTCCTCCTCCGACGCCGGCTGATCCTGCCGGGCGACGTGCTGACCACCGTGGCGGCGCTGGCCGCGCTGGTGTGGATCCGGTCCGGGTGGCCGTTCCGATTCGACGACTCCCAGATCCCGTGGACGACCATCACGCGGGCAGCGCTGACGGTGGTCGTCGTCGCCGTGTCGATCGCCCTTGTCGTCCAACTCGTGAAGCTGCCGCACGCACTGGGCGCACCGGACGTGGACTCGTGACGACGCCTGCGGCGTTCTTCGCGGGCCACCCGTTCGCAGCCGAGGTGTTCGAGCGGGTGCGCTCAACCGTAGCCGGGTTCGGTGACGTCGAAGTGCGGGTTTCCCGCAGCCAGGTGGCGTTCCGACGCAAGCGCGGCTTCGCGTACCTGTGGATTCCAGGGCAGTACCTCGCCAAGCCGAACGCCGACGTCGTCCTGTCCATCGCGCTGGACCACCGCGACCCGTCCGCGCGCTTCAAGGAAGTCGCGCACCCGGCCCGGGCGCACTGGACGCACCACCTGGAGGTCCACGACCTCGACGAACTGGACGACGAGGTGACGGCTTGGCTGCGCGAGGCCGCCGATCTCGCCGGTTGAGCTTCCGGGCTCTCGACCTGCCTCGAAACGCGAACCCTGTCGCGTGCTCGTAGACATCCCCGTCCCGTCGCCGGACGAGCCGGCGCTTGGGGCACACGCCCGCAGCGCCGGCCCAGGTCCGGACGTGGTGCTCGTGCTGAGTGACGACCGCGTCGCCGGGATGGTCGGGCCGACGACATCGAGGTCGTGACCCGTGAACCGGCCGGGCTGCCGCGGTGAGTGGAGTCGGGCCGAGCCGGTCCGGCTGAACGCCCCGTAGCGGAACTCCGTGCGGTGCCGCTCGTGGGTCTCCTGTTCCCGCTTCGCGGTGATGGTCGGGATTTCGCCGGTGCGGCTCACCTCGATGTCGGACTCGGCGTCGAGGCCTGGCAGCTCCGCGCGGAGCACGTACCCGCCCTCCTCGACGAAGTCCTCGACGTGGAACGCGTGCCTCGTTCCGAACGGCCACGCGCTCTCCAGCGCGTCGAACACCTCCGACATGGCCCGGTCCGCGGGCCTCTTCACGATGGTCGTCATCCCTTTTCTCCTCGACTTCCGGCTGCTCGGGTGTGCTCGGCCAGGACGAAGTAGTTCTCTTCCTCCTGGGCGAAGTGCAGGCGCAGCACGGCGTGCAGGCCGTACAGCGTCGCGCGCAGGTCCTCGACCTGGTCCGGCCCGGGACCGCCCGGTACGGCCAGGTGCCTGCCGACGCGTCTGGTCAGGCGTTCGATCTCGGCGTGGCCACGGCTCATCGGTGCGGTGCTGTCGGGGCCGCCGAACTCGGCGGACAGCGCCGGGTACAGCTCGTGCTCCTCCGCGCGCTCGTGCGGCAGCAGCACCCGTGTGACGAGGTCGTAGGCGTGACGGGCGGATCCCAGAGCCGCCGGTGTCGTCCCGGCTCGCAGGTCGTCCCCGGCAGAGCGGACGGCGTGCAGCACGGTGCGCAGGTCGTCGTGCTCGGCGTCGAACCGTCGTAGCAGTGCCTCGGTCGACGGCCGCACGCGCAGCCGGTGGGACGGGAGCAATACCCGCAGGGCGTTGAGGATCACGGCGGCGTCGATGGCTTCCTGCGTGACCGCGCCCAGCACGGGCGGGAGCAGGCCGACCGCGGCGAACGCCATGGCCACCAGGGCGAGCCCCATGCCGGTGACGGCGCTCTGGGTGGCGATCCGACGGGCGCGGGCCGCGATCTCGACCGCGTCGGCGAGGCGGTCGATGCGGTCGTCGAGGATGACCGCGTCAGCGGCTTGCGCCGCTGCTGTCGAACTGCGGCTGCCCAGTGCCACGCCGACGTCGGCGGCGGCGACCGCCGGCGCGTCGTTGATGCCGTCGCCGACCATCACGACCACGCCCGGCTCGGACCGGACCCGAGCCACCTTGTCGGCGGGCGAGCAGTTCGCGACCACGTCGTCGAAGCCGAGCAGCCCCGCCACGTCCTGCGCCACGTCGGGCCGGTCACCGGTGAGCATGACGACCCTGCCCAGGCCCGCGGCCCGCAGCCTGCGCACCGTGCGGGCGGCATCCCGGCGGATGCGGTCGCGCACCAGCAGGCCGCCCACCACGTCACCGTCGACGGTCACCCAGGTCACGGTGGCGGCGTCCAGGGCGGCCCGGCTCGCCACGGCACGCGCCCATCCGGGCAGCTCCGCGACCTTGCCGACGAAGACCTCCGCGCCGCCGACCTCACCGCGCACACCCCAGCCGGCGCGTTCCTCGACCCGCTCCGCCGCGACCGGATGACGGCCGGCTGCGGATGCGGCCACCACGACCGCGTCGGCCAGGACGTGGGTGGACAGCTGCTCCACCGCGGCCGCCGCGTCGAGCACCCGCTGGGAGTCCCAGCCGGGAGCGGGGACCACCTCGACCACGACCGGGTGACCTTCGGTCACGGTGCCCGTCTTGTCCAGCAGCACCGTGCGCGCGTGCCCGAGTGATTCCAGCGCCCGGCCGTCGCGGACCACGACACCGGACCGGGCGGCACGCGACATGCCCGCGGTGATCGCCACGGGCACGGCGAGCAGCAGCGGGCACGGGGTGGCGGTCACGAGCACGGCCACCGCCCTGGTCAGGTCCTGCGCCACGAGCGCCGCGATGGCCGCCACTGCCAGCGCGACCGGGAGGAACACCGTCGCGACCCGGTCGGCGACGCGGACCACCTCGGCACTGCCCACCGCTGCCTGCTCGGCCAGCCTCAGCACACCCGCGTAGGTGCTGTCCTCCGCTGTGGCCACTGCCCGCAGGTCCACCGAGCCCCCGGCGACGACCACGCCGCTGCGGACCCGTTCACCCCTTGCGCGCTCCACCGGCACCGGTTCACCGGTCAACGCCGACTCGTCGAACACCGCGTCGCCGAGCAGCGACGCGTCGACCGGCACGATCTCGCCCGGTCCAACCACCACGTCGTCGTCGGGTCGTACCTCCTCGACGGGTACGACCCGCACGCCCTCGTCCGTCCGGAGCCTGGCCTGTCGGGGCGCGCGTTCGAGCAGCGCGTTCAGGTCGCGGCGGGCACGCCGTTGGGCGTAGGCGTCCAGCGCACGCCCGGTTCCGAGCATGACGGCCACCACCGCGCCCGCCAGGTACTCGCCGACGACCAGCGTGCCGACGAGGGCGAGCACGGCGAGCAGATCGGCGCCGAACCGCCCGGCGCGCAGGTCGGCGGCGGCCCACACCAGCGCGGGCACCGCGGCCACCGCCGTGGCCGCACCCCACACCGGCGCCGCCGCAGACCAGTCCAGCCACCACAACACACCGCCCGCGCCGAGCAGCGCCGCGACCACGACGAGGAAAGCGGACTCGAACCGGCTCCTCACGGCGCGATCGCCTGTGTTGCCGCGGCGACACGCCGTGCCTCCTCCTCGGCGGTCACGACATGGGCATCCGGTCCGGGGAACACCAGCGTCTGCTTGTCGGTGTCGAGCCAGTGCACGACGTAGGGCGGTGAACCGTCCGGGTGGTGCAACTCCACCACCTGCCCGCGCCGGGTGGGCACGCCCAGCGTGACGCCTTCGACCACGACCCAGTCCCCGACCTCGGCCTTCACCGCTCCGCCTCCGTCCTGCGCACCACCGCCAGCGGGCAGGGCGCGTGGTGGATCAGGGCCTGGCTGGTGGAACCGAGCAGCATCCCGGTGAACCCACCGCGCCCGTGGCTGCCCACGACGAGCAGTTGGGCTCCCCGCCCCGCGTCCAGCAAGGCCCGCGTCGGACGACTTCGCACCACCTCGCGCTCGACGGTGACATCGGGGTGCTTCTCCTGCCACCCGGCCAGCCGCTCCGCCAGCGCCCGGCGCTGCTCCGCCTGGACCGCGTCCCAGTCCGACACCAGCCGCAGCGAGCCTTCCGGGGTGTCGTACACGAAGTCGTCACAGGCGATCACCGCGGTCAGCGGTGATGCCCGGAGCGATGCCTCCTCGAACGCGAAAGCGATGGCACGTTCGCTGACCGGCGAACCGTCGACCCCCACGACGACCGGCCCGTTCAGCGCCTCGGCGTGCCGGACGACCACCACCGGACACCGGCCGTGTGCGACCAACGCGACCGCCACGGAGCCGACCAGCAGACCGGCGACACCACCGCGCCCTTCCGAACCGACGACCAGCAGCGAGGCCCGCCGTGACTGGTCGATCAACGCCTCCGACGGGCCGGCGCCGACGGCCTCCCACTCGACGTGGACGTCCGGCACCGTGGCCCGTGCCGCTGCCGCGGCTTCCTCCAGACACTGCTCGGCACGTAGCTGGAAGACACGGCGCACTTCATTCTCGGCGAGCACCAACTCCGGGTACCCGTGGATCGGGGGGAGGTAGCCGTGCACCAAGCGCAAGCCGACGTGTCGGCGCACCGATTCGTCGGCCGCCCACTGCACCGCGGTGAGCGCGGCGGACGAACCGTCCACACCCACCACCACCGGTCCGGCCATCTCGCACCTCCACGGTCGCAGGCCTCTCTCCCACGCTAGGCAGCCCCCGAGTTGCGGAACGCGGTCGAAGGTCCCACCCGGGCAGGGCCTTCCGACGCGGGAAGACCCTGCCGCGGTCCCTGTCGGACGACGGGCGACCGGGCGACCGTGGACGCACGAGGTGCTTCCGCGCCCAGGAGGTGTTACCGCCATGACGTCGTCCGACCACGCTCCCGCGCCGTTGCTGATCGACCGGTTCCTGTCGCGTGCGGACTTCACCCGCACCGCGCACGTGCTCGTGGACGCCGACCCGCCGACCGTGTACCAGGTTCTGCGCGAACTGGACCTGTCCGATGTGCACCAGCCGGTGCTCGACGCGGCCAAGTGGGTGCGCCGACTGCCTCGCCGCATCCGCGACCGCAAGCACGCCGTGCCGCGCCACCCCACCCGGCTGACGATCGGCGACCTGACCGCGGGCACCGACTGGGTGCTGCTGGGTGAGCGACCCGGTTCCGAGATCGTCTTCGGCGCGGTGGGCAAGTTCTGGCGACCCGTCATCGAGCTGCGCGAGATCGAGGCGCGGGCCTTCACCGATTTCGCCGAGCCCGGCTACGGCAAGGTCGCGTGCGCCCTCACCGTGCTGCCCTACGGCGAACGCCGTTCGCTGCTGACCTACGAGATGCGGGTGTCCACGGACGACCCGACCGCGTGGGTGCGGTTCCGCCGCTACTGGAGGCTGGCAGGTCCGTTCATGGGCGTGCTGGAGCGCGCCGTGCTGCACGCGGTGAAGACCTCGGCCGAAGGTGCGTGGTCGCGATGACACCCGTCGTCCACATCCGACAGTTGACCAAGGTGTACGGCAAGCTCACCGCCGTCCACAGGTCGGACGTCGATGTCCGGCCCCGGCGTGCCGCCGTCCAACCTCAGACCCCGCCGCCACCGGGCACGGGCGCCGCGGCGGGGTTCTCGCAGTAGGTGTCGACGCCGAGCAGGCACCGCGCGTAGGCGCCACAGCCCCACGGGCCGTGGACCGCGACCGCCTGGCCGACCTCCCGACCGGTCACCCCGGTTCCGGGCGAGTGACCCAACCGGCGTTCTCGTGGCCGAGGGCGAACGGCGGTCCCCACGGCAACTGGCCGGTGTCGAACTCACGCATCAGTTGCAGGGTGCGAGTGGCACGCGCCGGCACCACCGACGCGCACCACCACCTCACCCGGTCCCGGCTCGGGCTAGGGCACGTCCACCAGCACCGGATCGGACTTCCAGCTCTCCAGGCGCAACGCCTTCACGCCAGCTCCTCCGTCGGCATCTCCACACGCACCACGCCCGCGATCGCGCCCGCGACCACGGTGGCGGCGTGCCGTTCGGCCTCGTTCGCACCGTCACCCAGGAGGGTGACCACGCCGTCGACGACGGTGATCTGCCACGGAGTGTCGCCCAGGAGTGACAGGTGGTGGCGGACGTCCTTGGCGATGAGCTCGTCGTCGCGGGCGATGCTGCGCAACAGGTCCCGCCTGCTGACCACGCCGACGAGCCGGTCGCCGTCCACGACGGGGACGGTGTGGACGTGCCGGTCCAGCATCGCCTTGGACAGCTCGGCGACGTGGGTGCCCGGTCCCGTTTTGACCACCCTGATCGACATGACCTCACCGACGGTGGCCGCCGTCGGTTGCTGTGCCAGGCCGTGCACGTAGGTGCCCGGGTCCGGCAGGATGCGGTGCCGCAGCAGGTCGGCCTCGGTCACCACGCCCACCAGGCGGCCGTCGTCGTCCACCACGGGCAGCGTCGAGAAGGTGTGCTCGGCCAGCAGCCGTGCCGCTTCCTTCGCCGCCCGGTCGGGGTGCACGGTGATGACGCGCTCGGTCATCAGGTCCTCGGCCTTCATGCCCTCCACGGTCCGCGTCCGCCGAGAGCCACCCCAGTGCCACCGGACCTCCGACACGGGGTCGAAGGTCCCTGTCCGCAGCGATGTTGGCCACCGCACCGGAGCCGCCTGCGGGGTGAACCTCGACTCATGACCTACGAAGTGACGCTCACCGAGGCGGCGCCGTTCACGGCGGCGCGTGAACGCCGCCGCACCCGCGCGGCGGACCTGTCCCGCACCATCAGCCGGGGATCCGACCAGCTGTTCGTCCACACCACACGATCGGGTGCCGTCGCGACCGGGCCGCAGGCCGCCTACCCCGACCCGTTCGACCCCGAGGGCGGTATGGAGGTCGACCTGCTGTTCCCGACCGACCGGCCCACCGGCGCGGACGACGACATCGACACCGTCCAGTGGCCGGGCGGACCGGTCGCCCGGACCCTCACGAGTTCGCCGAACACCTCGTGCGGCTCGGCATCACGTCGATCTCCGTCAATCCCGACGCCGTCCCCGCCGCACGCGCGGTCATCGGGTCCGCGGAACGCGGGCCGATGCTCGACCGCGCCCGCTGATCGCCCGGGTGACGCGGCGGTCGGGGTAGGCGGCCCCGTGACGACCTGCACACCGCGCTACCACGCCATGCCCAGTACAACCGCAGCGGCCACGGGCAGGAGCCGCACGGCGAACGCGCCGGCGAAGCGAGGGCCGCCGACCGCCAGCGCCAGGACCAGCTTCACGCCCGTGTTCGTCGCCAACGCCGCTCCGCACGCCAGCACCGCGGTGTCCACCGGGATCGCGTTCGGGGCCAGGGAAGCCGCCGCGACCGACGCCGCGTGCGCGTCGGCGAGACCTCCCAGCGCGGCCGCGGCGACCGCCCCGCCACCGCCCAGCCAGTCGGCCGCCGCCTTGGTGACCACCAGCAGCACGACAAGGACCACAGTGAGCGCCAGCGCCGATCGCAGTGACATCGGCCTGCTGACGACGGGGTCGACACCGGATGCGGGTTCGGGGCGCGCACGCCACGTCGACCACGCGACCTCCGCCGACACCACCACAACGCCCGCGCACACGGCGGGAACCAGGCGCAGGGCCACCGTCGGGCTCACCACGGCGGTCACCGCCAGGAGCTGCACGAGCGTGGCCGCGTTGACAGCCATCGCGGCGGGGAGCGCGGGCATCCCGTCGCGCGCCCGTCGCGCGAGGACCGCGGTGGTCGCCGAACCCGACACGAATCCGCCCGCCAGACCGACCACCAACAGGCCCCACCGGCGCCCCAGGACACGCGCCGCGAGGTACCCCGCCCAGCCGATCAACGTCACCGCGAGCACCAGTGTCCACACCCTGGCGCGGTTGAGCGCGCCGTACGGCCCCAACGGCCGGTCGGGCAGCAGGGGAAGCACCACGAAGGCCACCACGAACAGCGTCATCGCGTCGGTGACGTCACGGTCGGTGACCAGGTCGGTCGCGAACCGGTGCAGGGGACGTTTCGCCGCCGGCAGCACCGCGACCACGACGCCCGCGATGGCCGCGAGCTGGGGCCACTCCCAGGCCGGCGCTCCCAGCAGGTACGCCGTGAGCGCGGTGACCTCGGTGGTCGCGCCGACGTCGGCTCGTTCGGACCGCAGGGCTTCCCGGTACCAGACGAGAACCACGAGTGCGACCGCCGCGAAACCGACCGCTGCCACGGCGGGTGACAGCGCCTGCCCGAGGGCGCCGGCCAGGGCGATCAGCGGGAAGGTACGGGACCCGGCGGGTCTGAACCGCTCCCCGGCGGTGGCGTGTTCGCGTTCCAGCCCGAGCAGCAGACCGATCGCGAGGGCCGTGCCCAGGCCCGCTACCGGCGACAGGTCCACCGGTCGGTCCCCAGGTCGAAGATCGGCACGCTCGGACCGCGGGCGTCGGTGGCGGTCATGGCGACTAGCGTCCACCGGAGACCACCGCCCCGCCAGGGCGCATGGACCCGCGCACCTGGCGACCTGGGTCCCTGCCGACACGAACGTGGTGGGCACACGCTGAAGTCATGATCCTGGTCGGAGTGGACGGATCGCCCGCGAGCCGCAAGGCACTGCGCTGGGCACTGGACGAGGCGACGCGCACCGGCACGACCGTCGAGGCCACGATGGCCTGGCGACGTCAGCCTTCGGTCGTACCCGCGCCGTCGATGGGTGTTCACCCCTAGGGCGTGTCCGCCGGAATGTTGATCGTAGGGTTTGATCAAATTGCGTTGTGGCGCGTGGTGATCTGACGGATGCGGAGTGGGCGATCCTGG
>NZ_JBVJVK010000080.1:0-27570 GCF_055603705.1 Actinosynnema sp. NPDC037264
CCCCCCCCCCCCCCCCCCCCCCCCCCCCCCCCCCCCCCCCCCCCCCCCCCCCCCCCCCCCCCCCCCCCCCCCCCCCCCCCCCCCCCCCCCCTCGCGGGTGGTGGTGAGGCGTGGTGGTGAGGCGCGAGTGGTGGCCCCGGGATGGTCGAGCCCGGGGCCACCCGCTCACCGCAGGCCGGCGTCCACGGCGTTGATCAGGGTGCCGTTGGCGGTGTCGCCGGACATCTCCCAGATCATCGCGCCGAGCAGGCCGCGCTGCTTGAGCCACGCGGTCTTCTTCTGGATCGCCCACACGTCGTCGAACGTCCACCACTGCCCGCCGTTGCCGGTGAAGCAGGACGTCGCCACGGCGGCCTCGTCGTGGTGCACCGCGCAGCCGGGCACGCTCGCCAGCAGGTTCGAGTAGCCGCGCGTGCCCGCCTCCTCGGCGAACTGACCCGGCGCGGCGCCGGTGGCCGACTGCCACTCGCCGTTCTTCGCGCCGGCCTGGACGCCCTGCCAGCCGCGGCCGTAGAACGCCAGCCCGATGGTGATCTTGCGCGGGTTCACGCCGACCGAGGTGTAGGCGTTCACCGCGTTCTCCACGCTGAAGTGGAACGAGTAGGGGTCGTCCACGTCGGCGTAGAGGTTGCCCTGGTGGCCGGTGCGGTTGGGCTCCCACGAGTTGTCGCTGCCCGCGCCGTGGAAGTCGTAGCCCTGCACGTTGAAGACGTCCAGGGACTTCGCCACCTGTGGCAGGTCCCACCCGGCGTCGATCTTCGCCGGGTCGGCCGGGGTGAACGCGGTCAGGTCGTACCGCCTGCCGGTCTCCCGGCTCAGCTCGTCGAGCTGCCGGCGGAACTCGTCGATCAGCAGCGTGTTGTTCTGCTTGTCGTTCGGCCCGATGTGGTTGCCCGCGTGCCCCTCCGCGCCCGGCCACTCCCAATCGAGGTCGATGCCGTCGAAGATGCCCGCCGCCGTGCCGGGGCCGCCCGCCGCGTTGTAGACGGGCAGGTTGCCCCTGATGTAGACGTCCAGGCAGGACTTGACGAACTTCTTGCGCGCCGCGTCCGTGGCCGCGACGTCGGAGAAGTACTTCGAGTAGGTCCACCCGCCCAGCGAGATCAGCACCTTCAGGTGCGGGTGCTTGGCCTTGAGCTTGCGCAGCTGGTTGTAGTTGCCGCGCAACGGCTCCCAGCCGGTGTCGCCGACGCCGTCCACCGACTGCGCCGCGCTGAACGGCCTGCTGTAGTCGGCTTCCGCGTCACCCGCGCCGTCGCCCTGGTTCGGGTCCTGCGGGTCGGGTGAGGTGCCCTTGGTGACGCCGTGCAGGCAGGTCAGGTTGACCGGGTCGATGTTGCCGAACGCGTAGTTCAGGTGCGTCAGCTTCGCCGCCGTGCCGCTGGTGTCGAGGTTCTTCACGAAGTACTGCCGGCCGTAGATGCCCCACTGCACGAAGTACCCGACCCGCGCGTACCCGTCGACGATGTCCGAGGTCGACACCGTGACGGCGTTGCCCGGCCCCGACACGTTGTCGTACAGGTCCCGGGCGCGGACGGTGAAGGTGTAGGCGGTGGACGGCGACAGGCCGTCGACGCGCGCCGTCGTGCCGGTGACGGTCGCCTTCACCGCGGCGCCCTGATAGACGTCGTAGTTGGCCACGCCCCGGTTGTCGGTGGCCGCGTCCCAGCTCAGCGTGACGCTGCCGGCGTCCTTCGCGGTGCTGCGCAGGTTGGTCGGCGCGGTCGGCGGCTGGGTGTCGTCGGCCGGGTTGTTCGTGGTCACGGCCAGCACGTTCGACGCGGTGGACAGCGTGCCCTTGGTGTCCTTGGCCTTGACCGTGAAGGCGTAGGCGGTGTTCGGGGTGAGGCCGGTGACGGTGGTGCTCGTGGACGTGACCGCGGTGGCCAGGGTGGCGCCGTTGTACACCTCGTACCCGGCGACGGGGAGTGAGCCGGGTGCCGAGGCGGTCCACGCCAGGGAGACGGTCTTGGTGGTCCGCACCGGCGAGTGCAGGTCGGCGGGCGGGGTGGGCGGTGTGTCGGGCGTGCCGTCGCAGTTGGCGTTGTTCACCCGGCAGGTGACCGGCTCGGCGGCCCGGCTGAGGGTGAACGTCGGGCTGTACGGCTCGGTGGAGCGGCGGGCGCCCACGCTGCGGTTGTAGTGCACCGGGTTGAGCGTGACGGCGGTGCCGGTCTGGCTGATCGTGGCGTGCTGCGCGCCGCTCGCCGTGACGCCGGCGGGCAGGGTGAAGGTGATCGACCAGTCGGCGAGCACCGCGTCGGTGTTGTTGTTGACCACGAACTTGCCGGTGGAACCGGTGAGGCTGAAGTCGGCCGTGGTCGGCGCGGGCGGCGGTGGCGGCGGGCCGCTGCCGTCGCAGTTCGCGCCGTTGACCGCGCAGGACGTCGGGTCGACGGCCTGGCTGAGGGTGAACGTCGGGCTGTACGGGTCGGTGGTGCGGCCCGGCTGGATGGTGCCGATGTAGAACGCGGGCGTCAGGGTCACCCGCGTGCCGGTCTGGGTGGTGGTGGCGTGCTGCGCGCCGCTGACGGTGACGCCCGCGGGCAGGTCGAACTTGATCGACCAGCCGGAGACGGCGGCGGTCGTCGGGTTGGCGACCACGAACGTGCCGGTGGCGCCGGTCCTGCTGAACGTGGCGGTCAAGCCGGTCGCGGCGGCGGCCGGTGCGGACAGCGCTGCGGTGGCCAGGAGGAAGGCCAGGAGTGCGGTGAACGGTCGGCGCATCAGGGTGTGCCTCTCGAGTACGGGGACAGTCGAGAACCACGGCGGCCTGGTCGTGCCGGTCTTTTCCGGGACGCTGCCGAAGGTAGGTCGTGCGGCGGTCGTTGACAATGGGTCTAGACCAATTGCGTCCGTTCAGCCGTGTGGCGCGAAGCGCAGGCGGGTGCCGGGCCCGGCCTGCCCGAGCAGCGGGAGGACGTGCGCGGCGACCACGCCGATCACCGGGTAACCGCCGGTCGTGGGGTGGTCGGCGAGGAACACCACGGGCCGACCGTCGGCCGGCACCTGCACCGCGCCGGTCACCAGGCCTTCGCTCGGCAGCTCCTGCCCGACCCGGCACGCGGTCCGGTCCAGCGCGGTGCCGGTGAGGCGGATGCCGACGCGGTTGCTGCGGTCGGACACCGTCCAGCGGCCGTCCCGCAGTCGGCGCGCCGGGTCGTCGAACCAGTCGTCGCGTGGGCCGAGCAGGACGGGCACGACCAGCTCGTCCGGGGTGCGCGTCGGCACCAGCACGTCCACGCCCACCGGCACGCCGGTCGGGTCGCCGAGGGGCAGTTCGTCGCCGGGTCGCAGCGGGGCCGGGCCGAGGCCGGAGAGCAGGTCGGTGGACCGGCTGCCCAGCTCGGCCGGGACCGCGATGCCGCCGGACACCGCGAGGTAGGACCGGAGGCCGCCGCTGGGCGTGCCGAGGGTGAGGGTGTCGCCGGGCGCCAGGTGCAGCGGCGAGTCGCGCGGGACGCCGTCGACCAGGGCCGGTGTCGACGGGCCGGTCACGGCGACGGTGCAGGAGGCGTTGGCGCGCAGGGCGAGGCCGCCGAGGAGCACTTCGAGGCCGGCGGCGCCCTCGGGGTTGCCGACCAGGCGGTTGGCGAGCGTGAGCGAGGGGAGGTCGAGGGCCCCGGAAGGCGGGACGCCCAGGTGCGCGTTGCCGGGCCGGCCCAGGTCCTGGACCAGGGTCTGCGGGCCCGTGCGAAGGACGGTGAGGGTGCGTTGGCTTCGGGGGTCCTGGACGTGGGGCACCCGTGCGCTGGACGTAGGACTCACGGGGTGGGTGGTCATCGGACGGCCTCGAAGCGGACGCGGTCGCCGGGGGTGAGCAGGGCGGGGGTGGGGCGGCGCGGGTCGAACAGGGGCGCGTCCGTGCGGCCGATCAGCCGCCAGCCGCCGGGGGTGGCGCGGGGGTAGGCGGCGGTGAACTCGCCCGCCACGCCCACCGAGCCCGCCGGGACCTTCGTGCGCGGCGAGTCCAGGCGCGGTTGGCGCAGCGGCTCGGGCAGGCCGGTCAGGTAGGCGAAGCCGGGCGCGAAACCGCAGAAGGCGACCCGGTACTCCGCGCCGGTGTGCAGCTCGACCACCTCGGCCGCGGTCAGGCCCGCCGTCTCGGCGACCAGGTCCAGGTCCGGGCCGTCGTAGCGGACCTCGATGACGACCTCGTCGCCGTCGACCTCGGAGTGGTGGACGAGGTCCGCCGCGGTCAGGAGCTTCCGCACCGCCGCCGCGCCACCCGGCCTGGTGACGACCAGGACGGTGCGGGCGGCCGGGACGAGTTCGACCAGGTCGGGCAGGTCGGCCGCGGCGACGGCGGCGCGCACGGCCTCCACCTCGCCGAGCGAGTCCACCTCGACGAGCACGCCGTCCGTGCCGCAACGCCGCAGCTGCATGGGTACAGGTTAGATGAGGATTGTTGAACAATCAGCATTGAACTGCCGCTGCTCCGCAGACGGCGGCTCGGTCGCCCGGAAGTCGATCGCTCGCGTGGTGGCCGGCTTCGGCGGCAATCGAACTCAGCCGACGACGCGCTGCAGGTGTGCCGAGGTGTGCGGCTGGAGCGGCTGGCCGACCATGGCCCGCTCCTCGACGTACGCCAGGTCGCCGTTGTTGACGATGCCGTACAGCCGCTGCGCGCCGACGACCTCCTTGGCGGTCGCCGTGCGCACCACCGCGTCCGTGGTCATCTCCCACGACGTCTGGTTGCGCGGCTTGCCGTAGTACAGCTCCACGATCCCGGTGTTGTGCGTGATCAGCACCTCGATCGTGTCGTCCGGCTGCGGGCGCCAGAAGCCCGTCTCCCGCGCCGCCTGGCGGATCACGCCGCCGTCCTCGTCCAGCAGCCAGGCCCGCGCCTCGTAGTACAGGAACGGCCGACCGTCGTGCGCGAACGTGATCTGCTGCCCGTACCGGAACGGGCCGTCGATCGTCGGGTACACGACCTCGCCCTCGCCGCGCCACACGCCGACCAGCGGCAGCAGCGCGAGGCAGGCGTCGTGCAGCGAGGGTCCGGAGCGCAGGTTCGCCGTGTCCGCCGGGATCGGCAGGTCGTCGAACTGCGGCAGGTTGCGCGCCCCGGTCACCGAGGCGCGCGAAGCGGCGGCCTGCACGGCCGCGTCACCACTGCCCGGAACGGGCCCGTTGTCGCTCACCGCTGGTCGGAGAACAGGCGGTACACCACGTACCCGGCGAACCACACGACCAGCAGGGACACGAGGACCAGCAGTCCTGTGAAGAAGTGTTCCACCCGCCCAGTTTAGGCACCCGGGCCCGGAAGCCGCCGACCCCGGTGGCGAACGCCACCGGGGTCGGCGAGGGGTAGCGCCGGGGGCAGCCCGTGCGCTCCCCGGGTCTCGGGGGTGTGGTGTCAGGCCACCGCGACCTCGACCGGGTGCACGCCCGGCCCGTCCGCGCTGACCGACGCCTGCCCGTTGCCCGACCGGTGCAGCGCGCGGATCGTCCACGTGCCCGGCGCGGCGAAGAACCGGAAGTCGCCGTCGGCCGAGGACACGACCTCGGCGGTGAACTCGCCCGAGGCGTCCAGCAGGCGCACGAACGCGCCGCCGACCGGTGCGCCCTCGGACCGGACCTTGCCGGACAGCACGACCTCGTTCGCGCCGACCTGGATGTCGACGCCCTGCTCGGGCGCGCCGCAACCGTCCAGACTCATGATCAGGCCTCCTTGCCGCTGCCGAGCTCGACCGGCACGCCGACGAGCGAGCCGTACTCGGTCCAGGAACCGTCGTAGTTCTTCACGTCCTCGTGGCCGAGCAGCTCGTGCAGCGCGAACCACGTGTGCGACGAGCGCTCGCCGATGCGGCAGTAGGCGATCGTCTTGCGGGAGCCGTCGAAACCGGCCTCGCCGTAGATCTCGGCCAGCTCCTCGTTCGACCGGAACGTGCCGTCCTCGTTGGCCGCCTTGCTCCACGGCACGTTGATCGCGCTCGGGATGTGGCCGGCGCGCTGCGCCTGCTCCTGCGGCAGGTGGGCGGGCGCGAGCAGCTTGCCGGAGAACTCGTCGGGCGAGCGCACGTCGACCAGGTTCTTGTTGCCGATCGCGTCGACGACCTCGTCGCGGAACGCGCGGATCGCCAGGTTCTGCTCCTGGGCGGTGTAGCTCGTCGCCGGGCGCTCGACCTGCTCCTTGTCCAGCGGGCGGCCGTCGAGCTCCCACTTCTTGCGGCCGCCGTCGAGCAGCTTCACGGCGTCGTGGCCGTAGAGCTTGAAGTACCAGTAGGCGTAGGCGGCGAACCAGTTGTTGTTGCCGCCGTACAGGATGACCGTGTCGTCGTTGGAGATGCCCTTGGCGGACAGCAGCTTCTCGAAGCCCGCGCGGTCGACGAAGTCGCGCCGCACCGGGTCCTGGAGCTCGTTCCTCCAGTCGATCTTCACCGCGCCCGGGATGTGGCCGCCGTCGTAGGCGGTGGTGTCCTCGTCCACCTCCACGAACACCACGCCGGGCGCGCTGAGGTTCTCCTCGGACCAAGCGGCCGAGACCAGGACGTCTTCACGGCTCATCGAGCTGCTCCAATTTCTTCGTTCTGACTGCGACTTGGTGTCACTGGGGTCGGGCGAGCGCGGGTGCGTAGCGGCGCAGGAGCAGGAACAGCTCACAACCCAGGCACAGGCCGACCGCGGCGTTGAGCAGCGCGGCGACCAGTGCGGCGGAGGTGGCGACGACTCCGAGCGCGGTGAAACCGGTGGTGTAGCCGATCGTGCCGATGAGCGCGAAGACGAACCCGACGCCCTGCGCGAACCGCAGCGGGGCGGCCTCCTCGCGCTCGGCCGTCGGCTTGATCCTCGGCTGCACGGCGAACCGGTAGACGTGGCCCCACGGGTTGAGCTTCAGCGAGATGAACGCGCACATCGCGAAGAGCACGGTCTGGGCGGCGAGCAGCCGCCACGAGCCGGTCAGCAGGACGACCGCCAGGATGGCGGTGGTGATCCAGGCGCTGAACCGCGGGCCGCGCGGGTCGACCGGCGCGTCCTTGGTGGCGGTGGCATCTAAAGGCATGGCGACCTCCTGACGGTGGACAAGACTGGTAGTCCGTCTCAGGCGGTGTTAGGGGCAGGCGCGCACCACCGTCAAGGGTGTGCGGGCCGCCGGGAACCGCCCGGTCAGCGCGCCGCGCGACACAGGCTGCTGCGCACGCGGCACAGGTCCACCGCGAGTCGCTTGGTCAGCAGCGTGGTCATGGGTTCGAGACTAGCCGCTCGTCCCTGCTGTCGGGAGTGGCGTCCAAGGCGTGGGAATACCGAGGTTCACCCGATCGGGCCAGGCAGGTGTGGGCGCAAAGCCGCAATGAGGCGGTCCGCCTTCGGGACGCCACCGACCCGGAGCAGCTCCGCGCCCGAGGCGTCCAGCGCCACCGTGGTCGGCGCGCGCAGCACCCCGAGGTCGGCGGCGACCTCCGGCAGGTCGGTCACGTCGAGCTCGACGTGCCGCAGCCCCGCGGTGCGGCCGGCGAGGTCCTCGAGCACGGTGCGGGCCTGCCGGCAGTTCGCGCAGAACGTCGTGGAGAGCTGCACCAACGTCACCGGGACGCCCGGGTCGATCAGGTCGCGCACGGGCGCGGGCAGGCCCTGGTGCGGTTTCGCCACGCGCACGCGGCCGTCCCGGGCGCGCAGCGCCACGGCGACCGCGGCGACGACCGCGACCGCGCCGAACAACGCCCACACACCGGTCATCAGCCGCCGCCCTGGTCCAGGAGGATGTCGTTGATCGCGCCTTCCACGGTGAAGGCCCCACTCTCCACCTTGACCGCGGTCGGTGTCACCGTGAAGGGCAGCGCGCCGGGGTCGATGGTCACGCTCAACGCCTCGCGCACCACGCCGAGCACCGCGTCCAGCCCGTCCAGCGCCATGTCGTCCAGCTCGACGTCGTTCACCGCGATCATCACCTGGCCGTTGACCAGCGACACCGTCCCGTACGCGGTGATGCGGAGGTCGCGGCCGGCGACGTTGGTCTTGCCCGACAGCCGCACCGCCGCGACCGTCGGGTCCGGCGCCTGCCCGTCCGTGACCTTGGTGCGCTTGTCCGGGTCGATCGCCAGGTCGGTGAACGGCGTGATCTGGTTGACCAGCCGGCTCAGGTCGTTGACCTTGATCTTGACGCTGCCCTTGACCTGGTCGATCCGCGCGTCGCGGGTGTTGCCGGCCAGCAGGTCCGACAGGCCGATCCGGGTGTGCTTGAGGTTCGCCCGGATCTCCAGGTCGCGCAGCTGGTCGCGCACCGGCACGCCGGTGGCGCTGATCTCGATGTCGCGGTAGTCGCCGCCGATCGCCTGCGTGATGAACGGGAAGCCGTTGATCCGGACCGACGGGTCCTCGCTGAGCCCGAACTTCTCCCGCATCTTCTGCGCCACCTGGTACTCGCCGACCGCGGCCAGCGCGAAGTCGGCGGCGACCAGCAGCGCGCCCACGACGAGCGCGGCGATGATCAGCTTGCGCCCGCGCGTGGAACGGCGGCGGTTCGTGTCGGTCGCGGTCATCGCCTGCCCTTTGTCCGGTCCGGGTGGTGCTGCGAGGTGCGTTCGGCCAACCAGGTCGCGATCCGGTCTACCAGAGCGGGCGTCATCGACGACTCGGCGTGCCGCACGCCCGGCTCCAGCCACAGCTCGGCGTCGCCGCCCGCGGCCCGGTGCAACGCGACGGCGTGAGCCGGGCCGAAGTAGTGGTCCTGCTCACCGTGCACGATCAGCAGTGGGGTCGGGGTGATGCGGTGCACCACCTCCAGCGGGCTCTCCGGCGCGGTCCGCCACGGTGGGCCGAGGCGCACGCCCAGCGCGCGGGCGGCGAGCCTGCCGTGCGGCTGTTCGAGCAGCCAGTGCACGCGGCGCATCGCCACCGTGTCGCGCACCCACCAGCGCGAGGGCGCGCTGACCGCCGCCACGGCGTCCGGCCGCTCGTCGTGCAGGCCCGCGTGGCGCAGGGCGACGGACGCGCCCATGGAGAAGCCGACGGTCGCCACCCGCCGGTAGCCGAGCTCGCGGGCGAGCGACACCCCGGCCGCGAGGTCGTGGATTTCGTCACCGCCGACGGTGGACCGCCCGGCGGAGCGGCCGTGGCCCCGGAAGTCCAGCGCGACGACCCCGCCGTGCCTCGCGAACCGGTGCAACACGCGTGACACGAACGGCTTGCGGACGTGGTTCGTGAAGCCGTGACCCACCACGAATGCGAGATCCGTCACGGTCGGTGTCGATCTCACATGCACACCGCGCAGGAGGACGGCGTCATGTGACATGGATGTAACAGGCGTGACGCTTGTGGAAACAACTGTGACTCTGTCCTGCTGACCTGGGTCTTTCGTGGTGTGCACCGGTATCGTCTCCGTCATCCGCAGGCAACGGGGCCCGGTCACCGTACTTCGCCTGTGCCTGGTCGGTGACCAAGCACCGGCCGAACGAGAGGGCGCCGCGATGAGTATCGATGTGCTGCTGCTGACCACCGACTCCGACCCCGAGGCGGTTCTCCCCGCGCTGTCGCTCCTCCCGCACGAGGTGCGGCCGCTGCGCCCGGAGGTCTCGGCGCTGCTGGAAGCCGGTCCGCACGACATCGTGCTGGTCGACGCCCGGACCGACCTGGTCGCGGCGCGCAGCCTGTGCCGGCTGCTCGACTCCAGCGGCGTGGACGTGCCCGTGGTGGCGGTCGTCACCGAGGGCGGCCTGGTCGCGGTCAACTCCGACTGGAGCGTGGACGAGATCCTGCTCCCGACCTCCGGCCCGGCCGAGGTGGACGCCCGCCTGCGCCTGGTGCGCTCCCGGCGCGGCACCACGCAGCCCGGCGGCGACGGCTCGATCCAGCTCGGCGAGCTCGTCATCGACGAGGCGACCTACACGGCCCGCCTGCGCGGTCGCCCGCTCGACCTGACCTACAAGGAGTTCGAGCTCCTCAAGTACCTGGCGCAGCACGCGGGCCGCGTGTTCACCCGCGCGCAGCTGCTGCAGGAGGTCTGGGGCTACGACTTCTTCGGCGGCACGCGGACGGTGGACGTGCACGTCCGGCGCCTGCGCGCCAAGCTGGGCCCCGAGCACGAGTCGCTCATCGGCACCGTGCGCAACGTGGGCTACAAGTTCGTGCGGCCCCCGCGCCCGGGCAGCGCCCGCCGCGTGGACCACGCGATCGACGCGCCCGAGACGACGATCGACGACGCCGAGCTGATCTACGGTGTTTGATTGCCGCTGCTCCGCAGACGGCGGCGAGGTCGCCTGGAAGTCGGCCGCTCGCGCCTGATTTCCCGACGATCGAAAAGCGTGATCGCCGGAAAATGAGTCGCGAACGACCGACGCGACCTCGCGGGGCGAGCTCCGGGTAGGTTTTCGGTGTGGAATTGACCTGGTTCGAGGTGTTGTCCCCCGAGCAGGCCGACGAGGTCAGCGGTCTGCTCGGGGCGGCCGAAGCCGCCGACGGCGTGGCCCCGATCGGCGAGGCGGTCGTCCTGCGCCTGCGCCCCGACGCGCGCGGCAGCCGTCACCTGCTCGCCCGTGACGGCGCGACCCTCGTCGGCTACCTGCACCTGGACGTCTTCGGCGACTCCGACGGCAACGAGGTCGCGGAACTCGCCGTGCACCCCGACCACCGCCGTCGCGGGCACGGCGCCGCGCTGGTCGAAGCCGTGGCCGACCGCGCCAAGCCCCTGCGGATCTGGTCGCACGGCGGGCACCCCGGCGCCGCGGCGCTCGCCGCGAAGCTCGGCTACCGCAAGGTCCGCGAGCTGCTGCGCCTGCGCCGCCCGCTGGACGCCGACCTGCCCGAACCCGTGCTGCCTCCCGGCGTGGCGCTGCGCTCGTTCGTGCCGGGCCGTGACGAGGCCGCGGTGGTCTACGTCAACCACCGCGCGTTCGCGTGGCACCCCGAGCAGGGCGCGATGAGCATCGAGGACGTGCGGGAGAAGGAAGAGCAGCCGTGGTTCGACCCGGCCGGCTTCCTGCTCGCGGTCGACGACGACGGGCGGCTGCTCGGCTTCCACTGGACCAAGGCGCACACCGCCGAGCTCGGCGAGGTGTACGTGGTCGGGGTCGACCCGGACGCGCAGGGCGGCGGCCTCGGCAAGGCGATCACCCTCGCGGGCCTGGCGCACCTGCGCGCGGCCGGGCTCACCGACGTGATGCTGTACGTCGAGTCCGACAACGCTGCGGCGTTGGCCGTGTACGACCGGTTGGGCTTCACGCGCTGGGACTCGGACGTCCAATACGCCCGGTAGTGACAAACCCATCACGCCATGCAAACGTGCAGGTCACGGGACACCCAAAAGGCGGTGTACTCGGTCACTTCCCGTGTGGTGTTCACCCGTCGTTCACCTTCTCCTGGGTGCCTGTCCACCCTCGCTACCTACCGTCCGTGTCGAGCGGCGGGGCTTCGCCGCGAAACCCGCTTCCGTAGCTGGAGGACTCCCAGGTGAAGACCAAGCGACACGGCGCCGTACTCGGCCTGATCGCGGCCGGTGCGCTTCTGCTCACCGCGTGTGGCAGCGACAACAACGCCCCCGGCACGGGTTCGACGTCGGCGGCCGGCGATTCGTCGGTCCCCGTCGAGTGCGGTGGCAAGTCGAAGCTGAGCGCCGAGGGCTCTTCCGCGCAGCAGAACGCGATCGCCACTTTCATCCAGGCCTACCAGGCGAAGTGCCCGGGCTCCGACCTCGCCTACAACGCCTCCGGCTCCGGTGCGGGCGTCAAGCAGTTCAACGCGGGCCAGGTCGACTTCGGCGGCTCCGACTCGCCGCTGTCGGAGAGCAAGGGCGAGGTCGCCGCGGCGGCCGAGCGCTGCGAGGGCAACCCGGCGTGGAACCTGCCGCTGGTCTTCGGCCCGGTCGCGCTGGGCTACAAGCTCGAGGGCGTCAACGACCTGGTCCTCAACGGCGAGGTGACCGCCAAGATCTTCAACGGCGGCATCAAGAAGTGGAACGACCCGGCCATCGCGGCGCTGAACAGCGGCGCGTCGCTGCCCGACAAGGACATCAAGGTCGTCTACCGCTCGGACGAGTCCGGCACGACGGACAACTTCCAGAAGTACCTGACCGCCGCCTCCAAGGGCGCGTGGACCCAGGGTGACGGCAAGCAGTTCAAGGGCGGTGTCGGCGAGGCCAAGGAGAAGTCCGCCGGCGTCGCGCAGGCCGCGGGCTCCGTCGACGGCGCCATCACCTACGTCGAGCTGTCGTTCGCGCAGGACAACAAGCTGTCCCTGGCCAAGATCGACACCGGCTCCGGCCCGGTCGAGCTGACCAACGAGACGGTCGGCAAGGCCATCGACGGCGCCACCATCAAGGGCGCCGGCAACGACCTGGTCCTCGACCTGGACTCGATCTACGGCTCCACCGCCGCGGGCGCCTACCCGCTGCTGCTGGCCACCTACGAGATCGTCTGCTCCAAGGGCTACGACGCCGACACCGCGAAGGCGGTCAAGGCGTTCCTCACGGTCGCGGCCACGACTGGCCAGGACGGTCTGGCGGACGCGGGCTACGCTCCGCTGCCGAAGGCCTTCCAGGACAAGCTGCTGACCGCCATCAAGGCCATCGCCTGACCAGGCCGGCACACTTCCCGGGAACGCCATTGCGATGAACGACCGCACAGTGGCCCCACGCCCCGCGGGCACCGGTTCGACCGGTGCCCGTGCGGGCGTTCCGGCTGCCCGACCCGACTCGGAGGCTCCGATTCCCCCGACCACGGAAGCCGACCAGAAGACCCACGTCCGGCCGGGTGACCGGATCTTCGCAGGCCTGGCCACGGGGTCGGGCATCTTCATCGTGGTCCTGATCGCGGCGATCGGCGTCTTCCTGCTGCTCCAGGCCATCCCCTCGCTCGCCCTGGACAAGGTCAACTTCCTGACCAGCCGCGAGTGGTCCACCGGCGACGTCGACGACATGCGCTACGGCATCCTCGACCTGCTCCTGGTCACCGTGGTGTCGTCCGCGTTCGCGCTGGTCATCGCGATGCCGATCGCGCTGGGCATCGCCCTGTTCCTCACCCAGTACGCGCCGCGCCGGCTCGCCCGGCCGTTCGCCTACGTCATCGACCTGCTGGCCGCCGTGCCGTCGATCATCTTCGGCCTGTGGGGCCTGCTCGTGCTCGGCCCGGTGCTCACCCCGATCGGCGAGTGGCTGACCGCCAACCTCGGCTGGATCCCGCTGTTCGCCGAGGGCAACGTCAGCATCGAGCTCGGCGGCACCATCTTCACCGCCGGCATCGTGCTGGCCGTGATGATCCTGCCGATCATCACCGCGGTCAGCCGCGAGGTGTTCGACCGCACGCCGGTCACCCACGTGGAGGGCGCCATCGCGCTCGGCGCCACCAAGTGGGAGGTCGTGCGCACCACCGTGCTGCCGTTCGGCAAGGCGGGTTACGTCAGCGCCTCGATGCTCGGCCTGGGCCGCGCCCTCGGCGAGACGATCGCGCTGACGATCATCCTCAGCGGCACGGGCGCCGCGTTCGCGTGGAGCCTGTTCGACGGCGGCGCGACGTTCGCGTCCAAGATCGCGCTGGCCGCGCCCGAGTTCAACGACCCGCGCACGGCGGGCGCCTACATCGCCGCCGGCCTGGTGCTGTTCGTCCTCACCTTCGGCGTCAACGCCCTCGCCCGGTCCATCGTCGCCGGTCACAAGGAGTACGAATGACGACCGACACGGCGGACCTGAACCGCCTCGCCACGCCGCCGACGTTCCAGAGCGTCAGCGGCGCGCGCAAGCTCAAGAACGGCGTCGCCACCGTCCTGGTGTACGGGGCGTTCCTCGTCGCGATCGTGCCGCTGATCTGGGTGCTGTGGGTGGTGATCCAGCGCGGTTTCCCGGTCGTGCTCGACGGCGACTGGTGGCAGAAGTCGCTGTCCGGCCTGCTGGGCCGCCAGCAGGGCGGCGGCGTCTACCACGCGATCTACGGCACGTTGGTGCAGGGCCTCGTGTGCGGTGCGCTGTCCGTGCCGATCGGCCTGTTCGTCGGCGTGTACCTGGTGGAGTACGGCGGCCGGTCCAAGCTGTCCCGGGCCACCACGTTCATGGTCGACATCCTCACCGGTGTGCCGTCCATCGTGGCCGCGCTGTTCGTCTACACGCTGTGGATCACCTACTTCGGCTTCGGCCGCAGCGGGTTCGCGGTGTCCCTCGCCCTGGTGCTGCTGATGGTGCCGGTGATCGTGCGGACCACCGAGGAGATGCTGAAGATCGTGCCGGACGAGCTGCGCGAGGCGTCCTACGCGCTCGGCATCCCCAAGTGGAAGACGATCGTGAAGGTCGTCATCCCGACGGCGCTGTCCGGCATCATCACCGGCATCATGCTGGCGCTGGCCCGCGTCATGGGCGAGACCGCGCCGGTGCTCGTGCTGGCCGCGTACGCGCCGTACATCAACTACAACCTGTTCGAAGGGCCGATGGCGTCGCTGCCGCTGCTCATGACGTCGGAGCGGAACAACCCGACGCAGGCCGGTTTCGAGCGGATCTGGGGTGCGGCGATCACCCTGGTCATCATCATCACGCTGTTCAACCTGCTGGCGACCGTGATCTCGCGGTGGCTGGCTCCGAAGACGAAGTGAGCGGGCGGTCATGGCCAAGCGCATCGACGTGAAAGACCTCAACCTGTACTACGGCAAGTTCCACGCCGTGGACGGTGTCTCGCTCGCCGTGCCGCCGAAGAACGTGACGGCGTTCATCGGCCCGTCCGGTTGCGGGAAGTCCACCGTGCTGCGGTCGTTGAACCGCATGCACGAGGTGGCGCCCGGGGCGCGGGTGGAGGGCACCGTGCTGCTGGACGGCGAGGACATCTACGCGTCCTCCGTCGACCCGGTGCAGGTGCGCCGGACCATCGGCATGGTGTTCCAGCGCCCCAACCCGTTCCCGACGATGTCCATCCGGGACAACGTGGTCGCGGGGCTGAAGCTCGCGGGCGAGCGGAACAAGAAGAAGCTCGACGAGGTGGCCGAGCGGTCGTTGCGCGGGGCGAACCTGTGGAACGAGGTCAAGGACCGCCTCGACCGCCCCGGCGGCGGCCTGTCCGGCGGTCAGCAGCAGCGGCTGTGCATCGCGCGGGCGATCGCCGTGCAGCCGGACGTGCTGCTGATGGACGAGCCGTGCTCGGCGCTGGACCCCATCTCCACTCTCGCGATCGAGGACCTGATCACGGAGCTGAAGAAGGAGTACACGATCGTCATCGTGACCCACAACATGCAGCAGGCGGCGCGAGTCAGCGACCAGACCGCGTTCTTCAACCTGCTGGGTGTCGGTCAGCCGGGTCGGCTGATCGAGGTGGACGACACGGAGAAGATCTTCTCCAACCCGGGCCAGAAGGCCACGGAGGACTACATCTCCGGCCGTTTCGGCTGATCACCGCCTTGGCTCCAGGAAGCCCTCCCACCAGCGGTGGGAGGGCTTCCGCGCGTTCGGGTGACAGGGGAACCACGGGCCCGCCCCAGCCGTCAAAATCGAGACACGGTCGCCCGTTCGGGGGTACCGTGACCGTTGGGATCGGCAGACTCGCAGGGGGTAACCGTGGCGGCGGAAGGTGCGTTGAGCGCACAGTCCATGCAGGCTATGACGGCCAACATGGTGGGGCTGAAGCAGGCCGCCGAGTCGGGCTCGTTCGCCATCAGCCAGGAAGGCGCCGAGGCCTACCTAAAGGCGATCGACAGCGCGATCACGGACCTCAACAAGATGGATCGCGAAATCAACCGGCTCCGCCAGGAGACCAAGCTCGGCACCAGCCCTGATGGCACCGCCATGGCGCGCTACAACCAGGAGAGCGTCGAAGGTGGAGCCGGCACGAGCGGCATCGTCCCGGCGGTCGAGCAGCTGCGGTCCGCGTTGAACGAGGCACGTGAGGCGTTGCAGAAGGCGATTGAGAACTATCGTGAGGTCGACAGCTCGAACGCCAGCACCTACCAGCGCTACTGAGGGTGGAGTCAGTTGATCAAGGGATTGTCGACTCGCGTCGTCCTGTCGTTGGCCGTGCTGGGTGCGGTCGCGACCGGCTGCACGACCGGAGGGACCGCCACGCCGGGACCCACGGGGGCGACGACGACCGAGCAGACGTCGAAGGCCACCACCAGTAGCAGCAAGCCGTCGGGTGGTGGTGACTCGTTGGCCGACTTCGACCCGTGCGCGGTCCTCGAGCCGTTGATGTCTCAGCTGAACCTCTCGAACCTCGAAAAGGTCGACGAGAAGGAATGCAGCGCTGAGTACCCGTCGCTCGGCCTTACCAGCGTTACGAAACAGCCTGAACTTGCGATCGCCGACGCCGTCGGTGACGGCAAGAAGACCGACATCTCCATCGGCTCGCGCAAGGCCAGGGTTGTCGAGGCTCCGGCCAGCAAGAACTCGTGTCTGGTGGCAGTCGAGGTGGGGCCGACGTCCAGGGTCGACGTCTTCGCCGTTTCCAACACCTCGGGCGCCGAGGCATGTGAGGTCGCCACCAAGGTCGCCACCGCCGTCGAACCGAAGCTGCCGAAGTAACCCAGAGGGGGGAGCACGTCGTGACGCCGCCGAACTCGCAGCCGCCGCAGGACACCAGCCAGGCGAGCCAGGTCACCTACGCCGGGCAGACCGATGCCGAGCTGCGCGAGGAGTACGAGCGCGCGAGCGAGGCGAACCCGGGGCTCTTCAACAACATCTTCGACTACATCCGCTACAAGCAGCAGTCGGCGCAGAACCAGTCCACGCAGGAGCAGCAGCTCGAGCAGGTGGTGGAGAACTACCGGCCGCCGCTGTCGCCGCCCGGCTCCCACTACCTGGGCTACGACCACAAGGCCCTCAAGGACATGGTCACCACGAACATGTCCCCGAGCACGGCCAACGAGCAGGGCGAGGCCTGGACCAAGCTCGGCAACACCCTCGCCGAGCTGCAGACCAACCTGAGCAGCGCCACGGCCGCCAGCAAGGGCGCCTGGCAGGGCGCGGCGGCGGAGTCGGCGCAGGGCTACTTCACCAACGTCGCCACCTGGTCCGGCAACGCCGCCCAGGGCGCGCAGCTCACCGGCAACAAGCTGTACTCCCAGAGCCAGGCGGCCGAGACGGCGAAGAACGCGATGCCCGAGCCGGTCGAGTTCAGCACCGCCGACGCCTACAAGATGTTCTTCTCCGAGCCCAACCCGTTCAAGTGGGCCGAGACGATCGACCAGATCGAGCAGAAGTTCGAGGAGAAGCAGCAGGCCCACGAACGTGCGGCCGAAGTCATGACGACCATGTCCACGAGCTTCCAGGAGTCGGGCTCGACCATGCCCGCCTTCTCGGCGCCACCGCCGATGTCGGGCTCCGGCGGCGGCGACCCGAGCCAACCCGGCACGGGCCAGATCGGCGGCCGGCCGACCATGCCCAGCGGCACGGGGACGGGCACGGGCACCGGAACGGGTGACTTCAGCCTGCCCGGCGGCGGCGGAACCGGCGGCGGCAACACCAACCAGTCCGGCTGGAACGGCCCCGGCGGCATCTCGACGCTGCCCGGGCCCGGCGGCGGTGGCGGGGGTGGCGGCGGTGGTGGTGGAAACACCAACATCCCCGGCCCCGGTCCGTACCCGCCCGGCATCTACCCGCCCGGCACAGGGCCCAACCGGCCCCCGATGCCGCCCGGCGGACGTCCCAACCCGAACGGTCCCGGCGGTGGCGGCGGCAACCGCGGCCCCGGCGGTCCTCCCGGAGGCGGCGGCGGCCGCGGGCTCGGCGGTGGCCCCGGCGGCATGGCCGCGGCCGGTCGCGGCGGCCTGGGCGGCTTCGGCCCCGGCGGCAGCGCGGGCACGCTCGGCGAGGCGGGCCGGACCGGGGCCGGCGGCTTCGGTCCCGGCGGCAGCGGCGGTCTCGGCGGCGCGGGCGCGGCGGGCCGCGGTGGCGCCGGCGGCATGGGCGCCGGCATGGGCGCGGGCGCCGGTGGCGCACGCGGCCAGGGCGACGAGGACAAGGAGCACAAGGCCGCGTCCTACCTGGTGGAGACCGAGGACGTCTTCGGCGACGGCACGATGGTCGCTCCGCCGGTCATCGGCGGGTGAGCGTGTTCTCGTTCGCCCTGTCCCACGCGGCGGCCGACATGCTCTGGGAGGACCTGAGGCTCGGCAGCCGTCCCTACCCGTTCGAATTCCCCTACCTCGGGCAGACGGTCGACGAGCGGCGCGGCATCCGCAACGCCGTCTACCGCGACCTGGAGTCGCGTGGCCTGGCCCGGCGCGGCCGGGTCGCGCCCGAGGTGGAGGAAGCGCTCACCCTGCTGGTCCGCTTCGACTACAGCCTCAACGCGGTCGCGTCGCTCGACGCGCGCAACGTCGAGCGCCAGCTGCTGGCGCGCGGCGGCGCGGCCGGTGAGAACGCGGCGCTCGCGGTCATGGACGACCGGCAGCTCAAGGTCGACCTGATGCGGGCGCCCGCGTTGCTGCGCACGATCGTGGACCTCGTCCCGCCGTCCCGACCGGGCCCCGGCCAGTCGATCACCGTGCCCATGCCGACGTCCGCGCCGCCACCGCCGCGCCGCGACGACGACTTCGGCAACGCCACCTTCACCCAGACCATGGCGCCGCGCTCGACCGCGGGCACGCAGGTCCGGGCGCTGGAAGCGGTGTTCGAACGCCCCCGGCTGCGCGCCGGCCAGTTCGGCGTCACGGTGCGCGGCAGGCACGGCCGGGAGCAGCGCGCGCCGCAGATCGCGTGGTTCGACAACGACCAGGGCCGCTACATGTCGCAGACGCGGCAGGGGCAGGACGGCCAGAAGTGGCTCACCCACGCCCCCGCCGACAACGCGCGCATCGCGGGACAGCTCGGGCAGGAGCTGAACGCCCTGCTCGCCTGAGGCTCAGGAACCGTCGCCGGTGTCGCCGTGGTAGCCGGGCATCCGGCCGGTGACCACGAAGACGGTCCGCTTGGCCACCGACACCGCGTGGTCGGCGAAGCGCTCGTAGAACCGGCCGAGCAGCGTCGTGTCGACCGCGGACGGCACGCCGTGCGCCCAGTCCTTGTCCATGATCACCGTGAACAGGTGGCGGTGCAGGTCGTCCATCGCGTCGTCGGCGTCCTCCAGCGACCGCGCCCGCTGCACGTCCTGCGTGCGGATGATGTCGGTCGCCTCACGCGCCAGCTCGACCGCGATGCGGCCCATCTCGGCGAAGTACGGCCGCACCGTGTCCGGCAGCACCGGGTTCGGGTGCCTGCGCCGCGCGGCCTTGGCCACGTGCAGCGCGAGGTCGCCCATCCGCTCCACGCTCTCGGCCGCGTGGATCACCGCGAGCACGATGCGCAGGTCGGTCGCGACCGGCGCCTGCAGCGCCAGCAGCGCGTACGCCTGCTCCTCGATGTCGGCGCGCACGTCGTCGATCTTGGCGTCGTCACCGATCACCTGCTCGGCGAGGGCTAGGTCCGCCCCGAGCAGGGAAGCGGTCGCGCGCTCCATCGCGTCGCCTGCCATGCCGCACATGTCGGCGAGCTGGTCGGCGAGTTGTCCGAGCTGGTCGTGGTAGGCCTCACGCATGGGCGTCAGCCTACGGCGAGGTCATCGCGGTAGCGACCCGCCCCGGTGAACCCGGGGTGAACCCGAGACGTCCAGTCCTGTCAGGCGCAGGGGTCCTTCCCCGCGTTGACCACGTCCAGGTCCTCGGGCGGCGCCGTCTTGCCCGGATCGGTGCCCGCCGCCTGCGGCGCCCGGACCTCCTCGTCCCAGCCGGGCCCGATCAGCAGCTGCACCGAGCCGCCCATGTTCGCCTGGAACTGCAACGTCGCGCCGGGCACCGAGGACAGGAGCGTCGTCGCCGCGTCCTCCGCGCCGATCCCGTACAGGATCACGGTCTTCTCGGCGCGCGGCGCGTCACCGGCGATGACGACGTCGTAGCCGAGTTCCCGCAGCGCGAGGGTGGTCCGGCGGGACGCGCCGTCGTTGTCCGGGTCGCCGTTGCGCACCTGGACCTTCAGTCCCTTGTGGTCGATGACCTTGCCCTGCTTGGGACCGGCCGGCGGGGTGGAGGTCTGCGTCGCGCCCTGGGCCGCCTGGTTCGGGTCGGCCGGCGTGTCGTCCGGGGTCTCCTCCGGCAGCGGCGTGCCGTCGATGATGGCCTGGAACAGCGCCTTGGTCTCCTCTTCCCGCAACAGCTCCAGGTTGTCGTCGTTGGACTTCGTGGCGCCCTCGGACGTCCGGTGCGGCACGGTGACGAACGTGACCCGGCCGGCTTCCAGGCTCTGCAACGACTGCGCCAGCGTCAGCATGTCGTTCACGCCGATGTTCTGGCCCACGGTGGACGCGGCGAACGCGTTGAGGAAGGCGTTGAGCTTGCCCGGGTTCAGCAGGATCTCCGACGACAACGCCTTGCGCAGCAACGACGACAGGAACTTCTGCTGCCGCGTGACGCGGTCGTAGTCGCCGAGCAGCTCGCCCTCGACCTTGCGGGCGCGCACGTAGTCCAGCGCCTTGTCGCCGTTGACCTCGAACTTGCCCGCCTTGTCGAAGATCAGGCCGAGCTCGTCGTCGTTCATCGGCTTCGGCACGCACACCGGGACGGTGCCGATGGCGTCGACCATGCCCTTGAAGCCGTTGAAGTCGACGCTGATGAAGTGGTTGATCTCCAGGCCGGTCAGCTCGGTCATGAACGCGCTGACGCACTTGGGCCCGCCGATGGCGTACGGCTCGTTGGCCTTCACGTCCTCCTCGGCCTCGAGCATCTCGCCGGTGTACTGGCCGGTGTTCGGATCCCACTTCTCGCACTTGGGCCGCTTGACGAGGAGGTCACGCGGCACGGAGACGACGACCATGCGCTTACGGTCGGCCGGGATGTGCGCGAGCATCAGCACGTCCGAGCGCGCGCCCGCGGTGTCCTCGGAGTTCGGGTCGCCGACGCCGTCCTGGGGCTTCGCGCCCGCACGGGTGTCCGAGCCGACGATGAGGAAGTTCTCGTCGCCGAGCTGCTTCTCCGCCTCGTGCACCGCGGCCGAGTTCGTGTTCAGCGCGTCGATCTCGGTGAACTTGCTGTCGATGTAGAACATCGCGCCCCAGCCGAGGCCGGTGGACACGAACACCAGCACGGCGGCGGCCAGCGCGACGACCTTGACCGCGCGCACGATCTTGCTGTGCTTGGCCGTGCGGCCGCGGCGGCGCGGGCCGTCGTCGTCGGGGTCGTCGACCGGCGAGGCGTACTCGGTGGCGTCCTCGTCGTGCTCGGCCTTCCACGGCATCAGCTTCTGGCGGCGTTCCTTGCGCAGGCGCTCCTGCTCGGCCAGCTCGTCGTGGACGGCGGAGAAGCGGGCCAGCGTGTGGTCGACCTCGCGACGCTTCTTGACGTCGTCGCTGATGGCCTCCATCTCCGTGGTGAGGCTGGCCGGATCGATGGCCTCGCGCGGCTCCGGGCCCGCGTTGAGGCGGGCGGCGATGACGGGCGGCGCCGGGTCGGGAGCGGCGGGGCCCTCGTCGGCGAACCTCCGGCCGGGCACGTCGCCGACCGGCCGCGGTCCGCTGCCGTCCTCCGCGAGCCGGCGCGGTCCGCTGCCGTCGACCGGCACGACCGGTGGGCCTTCGGCGAGGCGGCGGGGTCCGCTGCCCTCGGGACGGCGGCTCGGGTCTTCACCGGGCGGGACGGGCGCGGGGCGGCGCGGGTCGACGGCCGGGTCGGGTCGGCGGCCGGGGCGCGGCGCGCCGGTCAGGTCGTGCGGGCCGCTGCCCTCGGCGGGGCGACGGGGTCCGTCGGCCGGGAGGCCGGGACGGGGGCGTTGGCCGGTGTGCTCGCCGGGCCGGGGCCCGTCCGCGAGCCGCCTCGCGATGCCGTCGGCGGGCGCGCCCTCGGCGACGCGGCGTCCGGGCGGTCCTGCTTCCTCGGGCCCCGGCCGGGGACCGCTGCCGTCCGGCAGGCGACGGGGCGCGTCGGGAGCCGGTGGCGGGTTGCCGTCCGCCGGACGTCGTGGCGCGAGGTCTTCGGGTCGCGGTCGAGGTCCGCTGCCGTCGGCGAGGCGGCGGGGCGCGTCGGGGGCCAGGTCTTCGGGGCGGGGGCCGCCGCCGTCCGCCAGGCGCCTGGGTGGTGCGTCGGGGGCGAGCCCTTCGGGCCGTGGCCGCGGTCCGCTGCCGTCGGGGAGCCGTCGACCCGGCGCGGCGCCGGGGAGGTCGGGGCGCGGGCGCCGGCCGGTGCTCTCGGCGGCACGTCGTGGCCCGGCCGGATCCTGCGGGTGGCCGTTGGCCGGAAAGCGTTTGCCCGGCTCGCCGGGGGGCGCGGGGCGCGGGGCGGCGGGACGTCCCGGGCCGAGGTCGTCCGGTCGGCCGGCGTAACCGTTCGCGGGTCCGGCGGCCGGCGGGGGCGCGGGACGCCCGGGACGTGCCGGGCCGGGCTCGTCGGGACGGCGGCGGGCGCCGGTGTCCTCCGGCACGGGACGCGGCGTTCGGGTGCCGGTGCCGTCGTTCGCGGCGAAGAAGTCGTTCGGGGGCGGCGGTGCGCTCGGGCGGCGGCCGGCGACCGGCGGTGCGCCGTTGGTCGGCCTGGGCCGGGCGCCGGTGTCCTCCGGTGGCGGTGGCGCGTAGTCCGGCGGAGCCTGCCTGCGGGGCGGCTCCGGCGCGGCACGGCGGCCGGTTCCCTCGGGGGCGTGCCTGCCGTTCTGGGGCGGCGTGGGTCTGCGTGGCGGCTCTGGCTCGGGCGCGGCGCGCCTGCCGGTGTCCGACGGACCGGGCGGGACCGGGCGGGGGATGTTCGTGCGGCTGTGCTGTTCCAGCAGGTCGGACACGCTCAGCCCGCCATCGTCCAGCGACCTGCGGCGACGGCCGGTCGGCTGGTCCTCCTGAGGGGCCTGGTCACCTCCGGGTCCGGGGCCGCCACGGCGGGGCTCGTCGGGCACCCGGTCTCCCTTCAGCTTCGGTCATTAGTCGGTCGTCATCACGAGTTGACGACAGCAAGGACACATTGGTTGCACCAACGGCGTGTCACTTGCCTTGGCGATACTACGGATGACGGCCAGTCCTGACGACCACTCCCGGTGATACAGGGGTCGGCAGTACTCGGTTGCGCGCAGCAGACTACGTCCGAAAGGGTGAGTGGACGTGAGGTGTCAGTAACCGGCGACCCGCGATTCGGCTATACCTCGTCGCCCGGAAGCGGCACCCGCCAGGAGGACGCGGCCGTTCTCGCGGTAGGCGACGGCGTTCCGTCCTGACTGCTTGGCGGTGTAGAGCAAGCTGTCCGCGCGCAGGAGTTGCTGCTCCGGGGCGACCGGCGGACGGGTCGGCGCGCCGGCCGGCGGCGGCTCGTAGGCCAAGCCGATGCTGACGGTCACTCGCAAACCGGGCGCGAGGGAAGCCCAGGCGTGACGCTCGACACGCAGCCGGGCCGACTCGGCGATCTCCACGGCCGGCTCGGGCTCGACGTCGGGCAGCACGAGGACGAACTCCTCGCCGCCGTAGCGGGCGCAGAAACCGCCCTCCGGCAGCTCCTCCTGCAACAGCTCGACCACGCGCTGCAACACCCGGTCGCCCAAGAGGTGCCCGAACGTGTCATTCACCTGCTTGAACCAGTCCAGGTCGATCAACGCGATGGCGAGGCCCGCCGCCGTGGAGCCGCGCTCGGCGACCATGTCGAGCAGTCGCTCGTCCAGGTATCTGCGGTTGTAGCTGTCGGTGAGGCTGTCGCGCAGGCTCTGCTCGCGCGCCTCGGCGTGCTCGCGGCGCAGCCGGTCGACCTCCCGGCGCAGCTGCTCGGGCACCTGCGGCGGGTCGTCCTGGTCGGCGTAGACCAGGTCGAACGCCGAGCGCAGGTGCTGGTAGGCCTGCCGCCACTGGCCCCGGGAGGCGAGCAGCGCGGCGATCGACTCGTGCAGTTGCACCAGGCCGGTGCCCTCGCTCTCGGACGCGGGCATGCCTCCTCCGGGCCGGCCGTCGCGGTCGGACTCCGCGACTTCGGGTCGCAGTGCGGTCATCGCGCTCACCTCCCTCCTTGCCAAGGTGTCGTCTGATACGAGGCGACGCTTGAGCCGGCGGGACGCGTCATAGAGGGATTTCCCTCGACTGGTTGACCGTGCACTGCTCCGAACTAGTGGCATTCGGTGATCGAAAAGCCGAGAAGTTCACGGAGCGTGGTCAACCGGGTCGGCGTCACCTCAATTGACGCACGGGGCGAAGCCGTAGGCCTTGCCGTTGAGCAGGACGACGTGCTGCGAGCCGATCTGGCTGCCGATCTCGGAGCCCTCCTGCACGACGGTCAGCGTGACCGCGACGACCAGCACCACGCCGCGCGGGTGCTCGTCCTCGCCGGGCGGCGCCCACGCCGGGTCCAGGCGCAGCGTCGACATGGTCGGCTGCACCTTGATCGTGCCCGCGGGCAGCTCGCAGTCCTCGTCGCGGAAGTCCGGGTGCTGGGTGTCCTTGAGCAGGTCGCGCTGCTCGGTCGTGCCCTGCCCGCCCGCCTCGTTGAGGTCGGCGAAGTAGCCCGACACCAGCTCCCGCTCCACGTCGGTGACCTGGAGCGGACGGGCCACGCCGGTGATCACCGAACCGCAGCCGGCCAGCAGGAGGGCGCACGCCAGCGCCATCGCGGCGCGCACCGCCTCAGCCACCCGAGTGCAGTTCGTCGGCGCCGACGGGCACGGTGACGTCCTCGGGGTCGTCCAGCCAGCCCTCGGGCAGCACGACCTTGCCGGGCGAGCCCTGCCGGCCGCGCGGCTCGTCGGCGTTGTCCGGGAACTCCAGCGTCGGGTCGAGCCTGCCGACCAGGTCGTCCAGCTCGGCGAGGGTGGACACCATGGCGAGGTTGCGCCGCAGCTCCGCGCCGACCGGGAAGCCCTTCAGGTACCAGGCCATGTGCTTGCGCAGGTCACGCAGGCCCTTGTCCTCGCCGAGGAAGTCCGCGAGCAGCGCGCCGTGCCGGCGCAGGATGTCCGCGACCTGGCCCAGGCGCGGCCCCGGTGGGATGGGCTCGCCCCGGAACGCCGCCTGCAGCTCGCCGAACAGCCACGGCCGGCCGAGGCAGCCGCGCCCGACGACGACGCCGTCGCAGCCGGTCCGGGCGACCATGTCCAGGGCGTCCCGGGCGCTGAAGATGTCGCCGTTGCCGAGCACGGGGATGCTGGTCACGGCCTCCTTCAGGCGGGCGATGGCGGACCAGTCGGCCTTGCCGGAGTAGCGCTGGGACGCGGTGCGGGCGTGCAGGGCGACCGCCTGCGCGCCCTCGTCCTCGGCGATGCGGCCCGCGTCGAGGTAGGTGAGGTGCTCGTCGTCGATGCCGATGCGGAACTTCACGGTCACGGGCACACCGGCGGGCTCGGCGGCGCGCACCGCGGCACGCACGATCTGCCGGAACAGCTGCCGCTTGTACGGCAGGGCCGCGCCGCCGCCCTTGCGCGTCACCTTGGGCACCGGGCAGCCGAAGTTCATGTCGATGTGGTCGGCCCGGTCCTCGGCCACGATGATCTTCGCGGCTTCGGACATCGACTTCGGGTCGACGCCGTAGAGCTGCATCGAGCGGGGGCTCTCGTCCGCGCCGAACGTGATCATCTGCATCGTCTTGGCGTCGCGTTCGACGATCGCCCGGGCGGTGATCATCTCGCAGACGTAGAGCGACGTGGGGCTGCCGAACTCGCGGCAGAGCTGCCGGAAGGCCACGTTGGTGATGCCCGCCATGGGTGCGAGCACGACGGCGGGATCGACCGGGTGGCGGCCGATCTTCAGGGGCTTGGTGGCGTGCAGGGCGGTGGACATCGCCGTCCATTGTCGCCCAGCGCTGGTAGTGGTGGGTGCCACATCACCGAATCGCCCTCACCCGCCACCCCTCCTCCAGCTCCAGGACGTGCCCGGTCGTGGACGTGATGTCGGCGTCCGCGCGGGCGCGGGCGCGCAGCCCGGGCACCTCGGCGGTGTACCGGCGGTGGGTGCGTGCATCGGGCCAGAACGTGGCGACGAGGTGGCGGTCCGCGGACAGGCGCGCGACCACGCCGCCGAGCACGCCCGCCGCCACCATCGCCGGCGCCCACACCTCGCGCTGGACCTCGGTGAAGTGCTGCTGCGCGCCCTCGGCGAGCCTGCAGTCCGCGACGCGCAGCACGGGGCCCTCCAGCGCCTCGGCCACGGTCGCCGCCGTGCCGGGCAGGGTGAGCACCGTCTCACCGACCGCCACCGCGATGTTCCGGTAGCCGCTCGCGTCGGCTACCGCGTCGTGCCGGTCGCGCAGGAACACCTCGTGGCTCGCCGCGTCCGCCCACAGCGCGAGCACGTGCGCGCGGCCCGTTCGCGGGTCCCAACCGCCGACCTGCCCGACCAGCCCGGGCTGGTCGGCGATGACCGTCCACCTCGCCTGGGCCGCGCCGAACACGTCGCGCGATGCCTCCGGCACGTCACAGGTGATCCACTTCGCGAGCACCAACACCTCCGTCCGCCGAGGCCGTCGATCGTGCGACCTCGAGGGTGCTGGAGGTCAAGGGCCGGCGGTCGCGGCGGGATGGGGAGTGCGGCGAGTTCAGAACGGCACGGTGAGGCAGCCGAGCCGGGCGCCCGCCGTGCCGGCGTGACCGGGCTCGGTGTGGGTGTGCTCCTCGTGCAGCACGATCGACCCGGCCCGCCGTTCGCCGAACTGCCACGCCACCCGCGTCATCGCCTCACCACGGCCGTGCCCGTCGGTGGTGAAGTCGAGCCAGATCTCGTTGCGCGGGTTGGCGAACGCGGGATCCGTCGCACCGCCTTGGACGTGCTGGTAGTGCGGCCCCGCGTCGGTCGGCTCCGACCCGCAGGGGTTCACGTGCGCGTGCGCGCCGTAGTCGCGATCCGGCAGCAGCCCACTGGCGCGCAGCAGCACGACCGTGCCGCCATCCCTGGGCGCCACCACGACCTCCGCCCGCGCTCCGGCAGGCACACGGGGGTCATAGCTGATCAGTTCCCCGGCCACGGTCGTGACCGAAGCCGCAAGGGCGAGTGCCGCTACGAGGTGCATGGCACCTACTTATCGCCCACCCAGGGGCCACGCCAGCGCGATCACCCGTTCCGGTGGCGTCCCACACACATTCGCATTCCGGGCGCAGCACAATGGAAAAGAGTGGGCCGCCAGGGACTCGAACCCTGAACCCGAAGGTTGTGGATCTTGCCGCCTCGTCGTCTATCGACGCCTTCCAGCACCTACCACTACCTGCAAGATTTCCAAATGCGAACCACCATTGTGGATCGAACGACATGGTCCTCTGACGTCGTTAGTCGGGGGTAATCGGGGGAGTCGATCTTGCTGTCTGGAAGCTACCAACACTCGTCAGCAAGCTTGTGGGCAGCTCGACACCGCCAGGCGGTGGCCTGCTCACAGGTGCAGCAGCCGAGTGCTCGCGAAGTCGGCTACTCGGCGCTCGTCCCGAGCCTTGGCGTGCCACAAGCTCGCTTGAACCGATCTCCAGGTAGCGTGAGCACATGAGCGACGGTGAACTTCCTGCGACGAGCGGGACTCCCGCTCTGGACTTCGAAAAGCTGACTGCTGGTCTCGCGGCGTTGCCTGTGGTGGGGATGGGTCAAGCGTTCAAGAATCTTGACGTTGGCGGGGTTGCCGCCGCCTTCGACGAGATGGCTCAGCAGATGGCGGTATCTTCCATTGGTGCCGTCGACTTCGAAAAGCTGACTGCTGGTCTCGCGGCGTTGCCTGTGGTGGGGATGGGTCAAGCGTTCAAGAATCTTGACGTTGGCGGGGTTGCCGCCGCCC
>NZ_JBVJVK010000080.1:27665-34693 GCF_055603705.1 Actinosynnema sp. NPDC037264
CGCCTTCGACGAGATGGCTCAGCAGATGGCGGTATCTTCCATTGGTGCCGTCGACTTCGAAAAGCTGACTGCTGGTCTCGCGGCGTTGCCTGTGGTGGAGATGGGTCAAGCGTTCAAGAATATCGAATCTGAGAGATTCCTGAAACAGCTTGAGCCACATATTTCTGCAACGATTGCGGCACTTGAAGAAGAATTTGCGAACGAGGCGGAGTTGGCAAGCTATCTCGACGTGGCCAGGACTTTTATTTATCACCTGATCTGGCTTGGCGGAACTGCGGCCTTGTTTTGGGTCTTGCTTATCGCTCGTATGGCTTATGGCGATGGCGATAGTGGAGACCGTGCACAGAACTTCGATGGACTTCTAGCGATCACTGTCGCTTGTTTAGCAGCGAGCAAGGGGTTCAAGCAACTCGCTGAGAAGGCAACTAAAAAAGACTAAGCATACGGTCATTTTGCGGTCAGCCGAACCGCACGCGCCTGTGCCCCATGTCGTAGCAAGCCTGCGGGCTGGCGATTCCGCCAAGGCGTGGGGCTGTCCACAGCCGCAGCGGTCGAGCGCCTCGACCACCGACCCGGCCTATTATTCTGCGCTTGCCCCGACCCGTCATCTCGGGATTAGGGCGAGCTGCTGTCAATGTCTGTTGTGCTCGATGGACACCGCTTCTCACCTGTGACGACGCGGTAGCAAGTCGGACACCTTCCGCAGTCCTCAGCGGTCACTTGCCGTCGTTCAGCAGGGGTAAGGCATGGCGATAATCTTACACGGAACAGGCGACAGCCTTAATCTGTATCGCTGCCACTTCCGTTGATCAACTGGCTCCACGGAACGCCCATTATGTTGGTGTACTCCATTTCTCCACTGGCGTTTCGACGCATCTCCACACTGGTTATTTCTTCATCTCCGACTTCCCTGAAGGCCCTCACGAACGTATCGACATCGATGAAGTATAGGCAGATGCGGCGCTGGCGATCAGAGCTTATAAAAATGCCGTCAAATAGCCCTGTGTCCCCAGTGGCTGAGATGCTCCAGTTCCAGCTATGGATAACCTGATTGCAAAGTTGCCATAGCGGAAGGCTGACCATCTCAAAGTCTTCTACATTATAGTACTCCCAGAATTCGAATCTGCCGTATAGGTCCGGAGCCTTGCCTGTCAGTGCATGACTCCTGACATGAAATTCTTGTTTCGTCAGCTTGTCCGATACTTTGTGTGCTTCCATTAGTTTTCGCACAGTATAAGCACCTACCATGATGTCTCGTTCAACGATGAACGAACTTCGCTCCGTCCAGCGTTTCTGACTCTTTTTCTTCTCCAGTCGCTCGGCAATCTTCAGAAGCTCTTCTTTCCATGGAACAGAGTCGCCAATCATGCCGATACTATAGCTCTAGGGAAAGTCGACTTCCACCGGTATTGCGCTGATTGGTGCGAGCTGTTGAGCGTCTGTTCTGCCGGTCCAGTCGTAAGAAAGGGGGGTGATGCTCCAAGTCTCGCAACAGCTTGGTTCGCTCAAGAGAGGGCTTCGTGTCATCCCGCCGACCTGGCTCGCCCCAACCGCGCGTGTCAAGGGGGCACCTTTCGTCGTGCAGGACCGTTGGGCTGGGTCTGCCCCCTTGACGCGTGTGGTTGCCCCCGTGGAGGTCGGCGGGATGACACGAAACCCGGTCCGCGCTGGTAGCCGAGCTGGCGGTGCCGTCCGGTCATCCTGCTGGCCTGCCGCGCGGCGAGCGCATCTATGACCTTTTGCGGACGCCTTTGGGGGCCGCTGGCCGTTCCTCGCCGACGACGGGACCGGTGCCCTTCCTCGCGCGGCACGCCCGCGGGCCGAAGGTCCGCTTGGGCGTGCCGCACTACAGGGGCGTCGGTCCTTCGGCGTCGGCCTGGCACCAACGGCCAGCGGCCCCCGAAGGGGGCCGCCTTGATGAAGAAAAGAAACTCTGAACACCGTGGTCAGGCCATCTCGGCGCACGCTGGAGGTCAGCGTCACTGTCGCGTGGCGGGCGGTGATGGCGTAGGAGTAGGGCATGGTCGCGGCGGTGGTGTTTGACGTGGGTGAGACGTTGTTGGATGACTCGCGCGAGTGGGGTGCGTGGGCGGACTGGGTTGGAGTGTCTCGGCATACGTTCTCGACGGTGCTTGGAGCGGTGACTGCGTCGGGGCGGGACAACGCGGAGACGTTCCAGTACTTCCGGCCTGGGTTCGATGTCGCCCGTGAGCGGCGGTTGCGGGAGGAGGCTGGGGTTGGGGAGCGCATCGAGGAGGGCGATCTGTACCCGGATGTGCGGGAGGGGTTGACACGGTTGAGGGAGCTGGGGGTCTGGGTTGGGGTGGCTGGGAACCAGACTGCTCGGGCGGCTGAGTTGCTGCGGGGGTTGAAGCTGCCGGTCGATGGGTTGGCGACGTCTGGTGAGTGGGGTGTGGCCAAGCCTGCGGCGGAGTTCTTCGAGCGGGTGGTGGAGATGACGCCTGCGGCGGTGGCTGGTGATGTGCTCTACGTCGGTGATCACCGGGACAACGATGTTGTGGCGGCGAAGGCGGCTGGGCTGCGTACGGCGTTGATTCGGCGTGGGCCGTGGGGGTACCTGTGGGCCGATGACCCGTTGGTGCGTCGGGATGCCGATTGGGTGATCGACTCTCTGCACGACCTGCCGGAGCTGCTGGCGAACGGCTGAGACGTAGCCGCTTAGCGAGCGCCCGCCCAGGCGGCCAGGTCGAGTAGACCGGAGCTGAGTGACGGATGGGTGCGCAGCAGCACAGACAGGGCTTGGCGGACCTGTGGGTGGGCGCGGACGTGTTCGGGTGCGGCTTGGCGGGCGGCCTGCAGGCACAGGTAGGCGTCTTCGTGGCGGCCGAGGTCGAGTTGGGCTCGGGCCAAGTCGATGTAGTAGTGCGAGCGGCGTTCGGCGGGCAACTCGGCGGGCGGGTGCCAGGTGGACGCACGTTGGATGCCTGCGGCGTCGCGGAGTTCGGCGGCAACGGCCAGCTCGTGGATGCGCAGAGACGCCGGGCCGAAGGCGGTGCCCTGGTAGATGCCTTCGGGTGCGGCGTGAGCGGCGTAGCGGGCGGTGAGCAGGTGGTCGGCGGCGATGTCGGCCTTGCCTGCTCGGGCGGCGACGACTGCGGCTCGCATGTGGAGTGCGCCGAAGGCGGCTGCGGTGGGTGCCTGTTTCAGGTCGCGGGTGGGGAGTTGGTCCGCGGCGTGGTCGAGGGCTCGTGCGGCGGTGTGGAGGTCGCCGCTGGCGAAGAACGTTTCGGTGCGCACGTAGGCCACTGCGGCGGGTAGGAGTGCGTTGTCGGACTCGTTCGCTGTTGCGCGCATGAGGTCGATGAGGCGGGCCGACAGGTCGAAGTAGCGGTACTTGTAGGCCACGCCGTCGGCGGCGCGTAGGGCCAAGGTCAGTAGAGACGCGACGTGACGGCGGTCTGATGGGTCGAGGAGTTGGCGGGCTCGGGCCAGTTCGCCGATCAGGGCGGGCAGGTGACGGACGAGTTCGGCGTAGCGGGCTTCGAGGCGGTGCTCGTTCATGCGGGTGACGTCGGCGGCCAGCTCGGGGAGGCTTCGAGTGGGACCGTCGTCGGGTAGGTCGAGGATGTCGAGCGCGCGGCGTAGCCGTGGGATGCCCACCTGCACAATGTCCAGCTCTTGCGCTGGCTGGGGTGGTGGCTGGTCGACCGGCGCCCATGACTGGTGGGGCGAGTAGGCCGGGCTCGGGTCGACGCTGCGGCTGGCGTAGAGGTTGCGGACGTCGTGGACTTCCCGCGCGGTGCCGTCGAACCAGCGGAGGTGGCGCGGGACGTGGAGGGCGTTGCACCAGCGTTCGAGGCGTTCGAGGTCGGTGACCGGGCGGCGGGAGCGTTCGACTTCGCTGACGCGGCCTTGGGTGAGTTCGAGCCAGGCGGCGAGGGTGGCTTGTGGGACGGTCGGGTTCTGGGCCTGGCGGTAGGCGCGGAAGACCTGGCCGATGTTGCGCGACTCGAACGCCTCGCGGAGGGTGGGCTTGGCCCAGAACTCCGGCGGCAGTGTCGGGGCGCGGAGTGTAGAAGCCGCAGTGCAGCGGCCACAGTGTTCGCCCCGGTTGTCACTGGCCAGCAAGGTGTCACACGTGCGGCAGCGTCGCTTGGACGTGGTCACGTGGCCGTTCACCCCCTGGTCGAGCTGCGCCTACTTCGGAGTGTAACTCGGTGATTACCGTGCTGACCTGCGGTTAGTGGTGACGCCGATATCTGATCAGCCATTGGTATGGGATCGGTCTTCCTTCCGCGTGAATCTGGTCGAGTAAGTCCCAGGTGTACACGGAGGTCGAACCGATGGGGATGTACTTGCTCCTCCAGCCGGAGGAGGACGCCGAGTCGGCGTTGGTGGAACGGGCGCAGGGGCATCCGTCCCTGGTGATCTCGTCCGGTGATGCGCGGCTGACGGTGCAGATCGCGGGGCGTGAGGGTGGGGCGCAGCTCGCGATCAGCTTCGCGCGTGAGCTGGCCCAGTCGGCCACGCGGTTCGCCGACCGCTGCGAAGCGCTCACCAAGCTCGCACCGCTCGACTTCGAGCACTTGAGCGCCCTGGTGGGCACGACTCCTGACGAGGTGAACGCCCTGACGGCTTCGAAGCGTGAGGACGGGGAGGTCGACCAGTGAACGAGGTCGAAAACCTGAAGCCGTTGTGCGGTGAAGTGGAGTTCGCGGGGCTGCTGGACACGATGGTGACGACGGCTCCGCCGCGAGTGTTCGCCGTGGTGCAGGAGTTCGGCGAACGCGTGGACGCGTGGGTCGCCGCGTGGGGCTTTGCGTTCGAAGACCGTGCGGAGGTCTTCGCAGTGGATGACCACTCCCGCATGAGTCTCGGAAAGCCCGAGAACGCGTTGCACCTGTTCAGCAGCAAGCGCCACCAGCTGAGGGCGCGGCTGGTCTGGCTGCCCGACGTCGGCGAGCGTCCGAAGCCGGCGACGGCGGAGGTGGCTACCTGCTCGGTGTAGCGGTCGAGGTTCGGGGTTCGGTGGGAACGGCAAGGGGGCGTGGTGTCTGAAGAGGACGAGTGGACGGCGGAGGACTGGCGGGATCTCCACGCCCAAGCCTCCGAACTCCTGGTGCGCCTGGAAGAACTCAGTGATCGGCTGAGTCGGGTTGAGGCTCGTCTGGCGTGGTCCCGAAAACCTCAGTCTCGACAGCGGCGACGCGCCGGCTGAGGTCGTCCAGGACCGAGTTGATGCGGTCGAACATCTGCCGAAGCTCATGCGGTGAGGGCACGTTGTCCCCCGCATGGGCTTCGGGCTTCTTCACCACGATGGTGCCCTCGCCCTGGCGGGAGATGACCAGCCCTTCGTTGCGGAGCTGGTCCAGCGCCTTCTGCAACGTCATCACGGCGCGGCCGTACTTGGTCTGAAGCTCGGTCAGGGACGGGAGCTTGTCGCCGACCTCGACCTCGTCGGACGCGATGTAGTGGCGCAGGTCGTCTGCGATCTGCTGGTACGCAGGTCTGCGGTCGGTTGCGTCGGGGCGCATGGACAGACTGTAGCGATAGAGCTAGCACTGCTGGAAGTAACTCGATCGGCCTAGTGTCTCTTATAGCTCTACTAGCTATGTTGGTTATAGCGACAGGGCGGCAAGGGGTCGTCCGGGGAAGTGGAGGTACCGCGAGATGGCGCTTCAGGACCTGCCGGTGATGCTGAACGGCTACCGGCTCATGATCACGGAGGCTCCCGCCGCGAAGATGCGCGAAGCCGACGACGGCACGGTCACGCCGGTGGTCGACCGCACGTCGGGTGAGGTGCAGTACGTGGTGACGTTGTTCGCCAAGCCGTTGCCGGTGGAGGGCCGCAAGGCGGGCAAGGGCGAGGAGATCCGCGTCAACCTGCCCGGTGACCCCGGTGAGGGTTTCGAAGAGGGCATGTACGTGGAGCTGGTCAACGCGGTGGTGAACACCTACGAGATCCCGGACCGCGTGGACCCGCGCAAGATCGCCTCGGCCGGTCTGTGGTTCAAGGCGGGCGGGCTGAAGCCGGTGGCGCGACCGGTGCGCAGCGTGGCCTGATCGGCGCACCCGCGCTCTGACTATTCCGAGCTCCTGCTCGGGGCTGCCTGATCTTTGTCAATTCCACAGTGGGTAGAGCCATGCCTGAATCCGGCGCTCGCACGATGAGCCGCCGGGGTTTTCGGTGAGCCCGGAGTCGGCTTCGTCGGTTCCGGGTTTGCCGTGGTCCCCGATATCGGAGGTGGGTTGTGCTCGAAGTCAACGATTACCCGGTCAAGGTCAATGTCGAGCCTCCGGAAGGAGCGGAGTTGAAGGAAGCGATGACCGCGCTCGGTCGGATCTGTTCGCAAGGTGACGGCTACGTGCTGACCGTGCGCTCTCGGCGGGTGTTCCGTGCTGTCGGGCCGCGCGGGATGCGGCGGTCGGCGGCGTGGGAGACAGCAGCGGTTCACCGGCTGGGCAATCTCGCCTTGATCTTCCCGGTGCCGGAGCCGGTGGTCCTGCGGACGGGAGCCGTTCGCGCTCCCGTGAACCTGCTGCTCCCCACGGAGCTGGGGTTCGAGGTGGCGGAAGCGTGGCGCGAGCTGACGAGGTCGGCTGCGCACGAGGAGGGAGGTGTGGGTGGCAGGGCAAAACAAGCGAGCTGAGGAGCGGTACGCGAACCTCGTCAACGCGATCGACTTCGTCACGGAGCAGTTTGGCCCGTTGGACAGGCTGATCGCCAAGATGCGGGAGAACCCTTCTCCGCCGGGTTCGTGGCGGGTCACGCCGCCTGACGAGTTGAAGAGGTTGCTCGCCACGGTTCAGCAGAGCCTGACGAACTTGAAAGACCAAGCGGCCCGTTATGAGACCGAGCTGAAGACTCAGGAGTGGAAGGTCTGATGTCACAGGAACTGACCACGGCTTTGGAATGCCTGGACAAGTCCATGCGGCAACTGCGCCTGGCCATGCTGGACGTCCCGTATCGGCGGCAATGCCGTTTAGTTAGGCGCTGGTAGGTGTGTTGGTGCTGGTGGCGGGGTGTGTTGTCACTACGGTGTGGTGGGTGTCGTCTGGGGTGGAGC